>JAFGBG010000120.1 GCA_016933295.1 Sedimentisphaerales bacterium
AATTATCGGCTGGGACGAAGTTCGCGTTTACGAAATTGAGATAAGAAATACTCGGGATATCGCCGTAAAAATCGAGATAAAACGGAACTTCCAGACTCAATTCTGGCAATTAAGAACAGACGATGATTACGAGAAAATCGACTTCGATACAATCAAATTCACACTCGATATGCAGCCCGGTACAAAACGAACGCTGAGTTATACCTTACGAACCTATCACGGTACGAGACAGGACGACGCCGGATAAATCACCTTCTATCAAAATCTATTACAAATTCTCAGCAGACTAAGCAGGCTGCGAGTCTTCAATACTGAATACATCGTACTGCGGACCGTACTGCCGCAAATAAAAGAGCGAATAAGACCGATCGAAGACAAATACCGGTAACAATATAACCGTGCCGATATACGGTATAAGGGCCAGGCAGCAGAAACAACACGTACAACACATTGCCGTCATAACAATTATTCCAACCACGATTCCGATTGCTATTTGAAACAGTATATACAACAGAAAGCGTGCCTTGTTGACCGAAAGGATTGTCATAAATTCCCTCCATGCCGCCCTGACACTCGTTGTCCTCAAAAACATAATCGGAACGACAAAATCCATCGTAAACAACTCGATAATCCCAAAGCAAATCGATACAACGATAATAAACAGAACAAGAAAAATGATACCGAGTACAGGCAAAAATGCCGGAGCGTCGGCCGATACCATCGCCGCAATAAGAATGACCGCCAAAATAATCGGCACAATTATCACAACAAAAGCAATCAAGCCCAGAACAATCCGGAATGCAAACAGGCTGTTGGCGTGTTCCCGGAATTTCGCCCAGGGTATCTTGACTTCCGCCTTGTTGCCGGCAACGCAGTGAAGAAACATAAATCGCCCCCTGCTGCTTAGCCAGGCAAATACAAGCCAAAGAACAATCCCTAATACAAATACAACTACAACTAAGGGAATTATCCAGCCTAAGTTTGCCAGGATATATTCCTTCGCAGCCTCGATTGCATCCCCGAATTGTTCCCCGTTTCCGGATGAGAAATTGCCCTGTGGCCCTCCTCCGCCGCCACCACCGCCACTTCCTAAGTATGCCAGCCAGGCACAAAAGCCGATGACAAACCACTTACCTATATCGAAGGGTTTGAAAAGCATGACCTTGACCCAGTCGATTGCTGGACTTAACGGATCAATAACACTTACCTTTTCGGGTCGCAGTTCGTTCATAATATAAGACCTCCATAATATATGAGCCGGTTAACTACCATTACCATTAAAACTATTCCGGCAAAAACAGTGTTTATATGCGCCAGAATAGAAACAAAAACGCCGAAACCCGCGCCGCAGAAAATTGCGACCATTGCGGCGATTTTTTCCCATTGGCTGATAACTACAGTCATCTTCCCCCGATTGCAATTGACATCCTTGTTCGTTCGGCTCAGCTTCTTAAGAGCATCTTCTAACAACAGCTTCGTGAACACCCTCGACGGACTGCCCGTATCATCGGCCAGTTTCACCAATCGCGAGATATTCCGATCCAACGGATTACCAGATTCGTCACGAAAAAAAGCATCATCTTTTGTCTTCACGATTTTTGTCCCTGTTTACTCTCAAGTGCCATTTGTTTCAATTGACGCCGAAGGGAAATTCTCGCCCTATACAACAGACTATGAACGGCCTTTTCCGTCATTTTCATCTCGGCGGCAATCTCACAAGTCGGCAAATCTTCGATGTATTTTGCTCTCAAGACAGTCTCTTCTTTACTTTCCAGTTTGCCAAGGGCTGCTCTGACAATCTCGATCGTTTCCTGCCGCTCCAGCAATTCGTTGGGCAGCAGCTTAGTATCAATCGCATCGAAATAGCGGCCAATTTCGCCATTTGTGCCGGGCCGGCTCGCCCGTCTTCTAAGTTCAAGACGGATAGTATTACGTGCGATGCCATAAATCCATTCCTCGGGGCTACCTTTGTCCGGATTGAAACTGCCGCTTCCCCGAACGGCATCGAAAACCGTCCTTTGGACCAGCTCCTCGGCCAGCGAAGGATTCGGCCAGCTTTTCATAAATAACCGATAAAGCCGTGGAATCTGCCGGTCGATAAACTGCCGCCATATATCGGCATCGCCCTGAGCAAATTTCTTCCAACATCGTTGTTCCAGCTCATCCGGCACGTTTTATGGTTTCCTTTTTAGCATCAGCTCTCATTATCTATTATGCGCAAAAATGGCATATTACTCATACTTTTTTAAAAAAACATCGTAAAAGCAGCTTTATTATATGTTTTCGAAGCTAATTATAAATACACTTAAATTATCAAAATATTTCCGACTTTTTTCTATCCCGCACGTTCTATACCACATTTTTCCTGTGTGGAAAAACATACTTAAATTCTTCTTATTGATTTCAATCGATAAAAATTATAAAATAAAATCAGGTTATATACTCGAATGAAACGGGAACCGGGCAAGTTTTGAATGAGAAAAAATCTGGAACAAATTGCCAAAGAAGACGGCAGATATGATAGCAGGGTTATCAAATTTGTCTCCGAAGGGCTCAGCTATACGGCAAAAAAAGTTGCCTCCGAGCCTAAGCACGTAAGCGGCCAAACCCTCTGCGAAGGGCTCAGAAAATTGGCTCTGAAAAAATGGGGGCCTCTGGCAATGCTCGTTCTGAATAACTGGGGCGTAAAAACCACTCGCGACTTCGGCGAAATTGTATGGCTGATGATAGATAACAATCTGATGAGCGCCCAGCCGACGGACTCGATCGACGATTTCAACGATGTTTACGACTTCCAGACAGTCTTCAAAGACAATTTCACATTCTAAACTACTGACATGCCGTTTCCTCAGCCTCACACAAAATTATCCCGTGACCTTTACATAAATACCTGGACGAAAACATCCTTCGAATACTGCTTTGACAGGTCCGGTCAGGTGAACTCCTTTATCGGAGCCGACTTCCACCAATAGTTCGCCGCCGGGCATTTTTACATTGATTGTTTCATCCACCATGTGCAGCTTATGAGCGGCGCCGGCCGCGGCACAGGAGCTGCTGCCGGAAGCCAACGTATATCCTGCCCCCCTTTCCCAAATCCTGATTTCAATATTCGCCCGGTCAATTACTTTCAAAAGCTGCATATTTATCCTGTTCGGGAACATCTCGTGATTTTCCACCGAAGGCCCTAATTCCCTTGCCTTTTGCTCGCTGATGTCCCGCATCGGTATCACGCAATGCGGATTGCCGATAGACAGGCATGTGACTTCATATTTCATGCCGTCAATTTCAAGCTGTTCATCCACTACTTCTCTTTCTGAGCCTGTGACGGGTATATTCGTGCTCAGGAAAGAAATTTTTCCCATATTGATTTTTATAAGATTTGCAATGTCGTCTTTTATTTGGGCTTCAACGATTCCGCCTAATGTCTCGATGCTGAAATCCTTATTCTTTACATATCTTTTTTCAAACAGATATTTTGCAAATATTCTCAATCCGTTTCCGCTTTTTTCTGCCTCACTGCCATCTGGATTGAAAATTCTCACACTCAAATTGTTCCCACTCAATATCGGGCCGTATAAAATCCCATCCGAACCGACACCAAAATGCCTGTCGCAAATCAAACGAATAGCATCCGATGTTAATTGAATGTCGGAAACATTGGGATCAATTATCAAATAATCATTTCCCAAACCGTGATACTTCTTAAATCGCACATCCATAGTTCCCTGTCCCGGCAAAACTTCACATAAGCTCCAGTTCCATAAACACAACACCTTCGATGGGTACATGCTGGTAAGGCGGGATTTCCTTAAAACCCAGCGACTTGTACAAACATTTAGCCGGTTCGAGGACCGTATCCAGCTTCATGGTTTTATATCCTATTCGTCGGGCTTCTTCGATAATCGCATCGGCCAACATTCGGCCTACTCCCCGTCTCTGGAAGGCCGGCAAAACAAACAACCGCTTCATTTCGCAAACACTACCGCCAATCTTGCGGAGTGCCACGCAACCGACAGCCGCATCACCGATTTTTGCCAGCAGCAACTTGCCGCTCGGCGGCGCATATCGTCCCGGCAAATTTTCAACCTCTTGTTGAAACTGCTGGAAAGACAAATCGAACGGGAGATTTGTTTCGTATTGTCTAAAAAGTTCTTCGACAGCTTCATAATCCGTCTCAGCGGCAGGAGTAATCCTTAACATTTGCCCCTGATTTTGTTTTGTAAGATATCTCTGTGTCCATGGACAGACATTGATGCAGATACCGCATATCGACGCATGAATACCTTGCCGTTTAGCGAGTTCTCGGGCAGTCTTCCTGCATGCAAACGCATCGTATATCGAGTCTCTGGGAGCACCTGCATTCCAGTTTTCACCCAGGATAGCATTCGCCGGACAATGTTCCATGCATTTGCGGCACTGTCCGCACTGAGACTTATCTACAGGCTCGGCAACCTCGAACTCGGCATCCGTGAGAACCGACGCCAGCCTGACTGCAGGGCCATATTCACTTGTGACCAATAATGCGGATTTGCCTATCCAGCCGAGCCCGGCACGAGTTGCGATAGTCTTGTGCTGAAGCCGTGTCGATAACTTTTCAGAATCAAATTCAGCCGTGGTCGCATCGAATGCTTCGGCACGAGAGCCGGATTTTACCAATATTTTAACGGCATGTTCGGAAAGCTCCGCCAAAAGGCTGTTCAGACGATTATATTCCGTATAATACCTTTTTGTCGGACCATCGGAAATCTCCCTAATGACGGCCGGCCCCAAAGCTGCGGCGATAGAAACCGCTCGCGGCAGAGAACCAGTCATTTCAACCGGCAGACTTTTCACATCGGCAAAACCCACAAGGCTCGCACCGTGCGCCAAAAGCTCATATTCAATCCGGGAATTTATTGTTTTCATTATTGCAGCTTCAACTCCAGAAAGACCATACAATCGATCTCGAAATGTTCGTAAGGTTCGATATCTTTAAATCCGAGATAACGATACAATTCTTCGGCACCTGTCATTTTTTTATTCGTATTCAGCCGCATTGAAATGTAGCCCATGTCCCGGCCCTGTTCGATAACATATGCGGCAAGAGCCTTTCCGATACCTGATTTTCTGTATTGAGGCCTGACATATAACCTTCTCATCTCGCATATTCCGCCGCCCAAGTCCATTAGCCCGACGCAGCCGGCTATTTCCGATTGATATTCGGCAAGAAGCAGACATCCTTTCGGCGGACCGAAGCGACCCGGTAAATGATTGACTATTTCCTTCTCGTAATTTTCCATATATTTTCTGAAAGAAGGCCCTTCCAAATACCGGTGCAGACGGCTCTTAAGCAGATCGGCAAATTCCCGCCAGAGAATCCTGACCTGTTCGAGCTGCTCACCGTTTTCAACTTTATAAATTCTTATCATGTTCCACTTAATTTGTTTCCGTATCGATCCGGCTGATTGAAAAATGTTATATCCGCATATCCGGCATAAATTTTCGCCGCATGTTTAATCCCTTTTGGAATAAAATAACACTGACCCTTCGAATAGGTATGTTCGATTCCATCGATCGTCAAGTCCAGCTTTCCCTCCAAAACTACAGCCCACTGACTCTCGTGCGAATGCTCCGGCAATTCTACATCTTCCGTGAACTCCATAAAAATAATCTGGTGATTATCCGATTGCGATAAGTATGCCTTTACGCCGCCGACGGGAATATCCGCTTCGGGTAAATTCCTTATCGGTTCAGGAAATATATCCGACATAATAACTCCTTATGATGAATCCTCGGCCAACATATTCTCAAGAATCTCTGCGGCAATTTTTACCATCTCCGGACAAACTGTAGAAAACAAATCTTTATCCAGGGCCTCTTTTCTACCATCCTGTGTACTAATATCACAACCAAGCAAATCCCTGCATTTGACTGAGCCGTTGCGTGCCTTAAATCGTGCCGTATATTCCTCGATCTTTTCGTATGTTTCAGCTTTAGACTCACTATCCTGAGCCGTGGTATTGCCGTATTTCAAGCTGAGAACCATAAAAGCGCCTGTCACCGCACCGCACGTTTCGCTCATTCGCATTCCGCCGCCGAAGCCCGTGGCAATCCTCAGTGCTTTATCACAATCAAGACCGAACTGCTCGCTGTAACTGCCAAAAACAGACTGAGAGCAATTAAAACCACTTTTAAATCTTTCCACTGCCTTTTCAATCTTTACGCTCATAAATCAGATCCGAAATCCATACCTTATCATTTCCCCTGTCCCTGAATACATTTTAATTTTCTTCGCCGGATTCAAGCTCTTTAATTTTCAGCTCATCGATTACCTCGTCCAAAAGACGGTTAAATGTTTCAGGGTCTTCAATCATAATAAAATGGCCCATACCCGGCATAAGCTTAACCTCGAAAGTTACGGCATGGCGCCGATTTGCCTCGACATTCGTTGGAAGCAAATCCGTATTTATACAATATAACGGCACTTTTACCTCCTCTAAAGCTTCAGCAACATCGTAATTAAAATATCCGAGCAGCGCGGTGACTCCGACCAATGGATGAGCCGAAGACATATCCTCAACAATCCTTTCGACAATGTTAGGATCCGAATCAGGCGGAAACATATTTCGGACAAATTCTCTCGTGTTTTTTACAAAATCTTCCTTAAAACCGTAAATAAAATCGTCAAGCTGCTCTTTGGGATATTCTGTTTCAACATTGTGTAACGTATCGACTCCGACCAAACCGACTACACGATCCGGCATACGTTTGGCCGCTTCAACGATTACAGCTCCTCCCATCGAATGGCCGATGAGAATAACTTTTTCGATCCCGAGCTTTTCCACGACCGAGACGACATTACCCCCGAACGCCTCTATAGTCCAGCTCTCGCGGCCAAAACCCGACAACCCGTGCCCGGCAAGGTCAATCGTAACAACCTTATATTCACGTGAGAAATAAGGCACCTGATAATTCCAGTATCTCCTGTCGCAACACCAGCCGTGAACAAAGACAAGAGCGGGCTCGCCTTCGCCCTGAACATCGTAACTAATGACAACGCCATTCGAAGAAACAACCTGATTTTTTCGTTCGACCGAACAACCTGCCGACAAGAGCAAAAATAACGACACAGTTATCAACCAAGAGCGGCTATATGTTTTCATTTTGTTACTCTCCCGAGAAACATTCTGCCTGTTCCTGCCGTCACTCTATATCAATATAACTGCCCCTCTGCAACCATTACAACCTTTCCGCCTACAGTAACTTCTATCCCCTTATTTTTTTCCTGAGCGCTCAGATAAAGTAATGACGGCCTGCCGATTTCATACCCCTGTTCGACTCGAACGTCAATCTTTTCTTTGCCGAAATATCGACATTTAACAAGGTACCCGGCCAGGCAGCCGTTTGCACTTCCGGTCGCCGGGTCTTCCGGCACTCCGTAATAATCACAAAATACCCGAACGCTCAGGTTATTCCGTCGGTGGTAAGTGTCGTGACAAAACACCAGAATAACTTTTGCCGTTGTATTTTTAACAAGCTCATAATATTTGTCTTTATTTATCCTGATGCCTTTGAGACTATCCAAACTCTTCAAAGGAACTATCATGGCATATAATCCGGTGGAAACTTCCTGTATGGGAAATCCTTCATCTATTTCTCCGGCCCCGATTCCAAGAGCTTCCGCGACGGATTCAGGCTCGATAATCTCGGCAAAAACCGGTTCTATCTGCCGCATCCGGAGAATCTGCCCGTTTTCACCGTCGTCGTTGAAAGTGACGGGAATTTGCCCGACTTTCAAATTCAGGATTACCTTTTCTACGGGCTCTTTAATTATCTCTTTTCGTATTATATATGCTGTCCCCAAAGTCGGGTGTCCGGCAAAAGGCACCTCCGCCCCCGGCGTAAATATCCGGACATCGTAGCCCCCTTCACGCGGCTGCTCTGAGAGAATAAACGTTGTCTCCGAATAATTCATCTCCCTGGTAATCCGGAGCATTTGCTCATCCGACAAAGCCGCCGCATTCCGGACAACTGCAAGCTGATTGCCCGCGTATTTATCTTCAGCAAAAACATCCACAATATAAAAAGCATTCCCGGTCATTTCTCTTTCCTTCTTTTTTTCTAATTTTTCAATTTGATTTCGTAATAGATTCTTTCGTAAACATCATGCGGATTTTTTTGCCGCTTTTCCAATTCGGAAAATCCACATGACAAATACATCTTCCGAGCAGGCATAAAGAACGAATGCTCGGATGTTGATACAGCAACAAGCCTAACACCGATAGCCTTTAATCTTCTTATAATCTCAAGAATCTGCTGCCTGCCATATCCTTTTCTCCGATATTTCGGCAGAATGCAATTGTGCCCGATTATTCCCAGCTCCGGAGCCCGCCGCGGATCATAAGATGCCATCCCAATGACATCTGCTCCCAAAGCTGCAATAAACGTGCAGGCTCCTACCGTCTCAGGCTTTTCAAACACTTCCCGGTCGAACTGCAAGAACTGTTCCTTGAGTTTTTGGTCAATTATTTCCGCATAACTTTCTGCCAGGAGTGAGCAAATTGCTCCGGATTTATATTCGCTCGTGTCGTTAAATTTCAGATTCATTATTATTTTTCAATTTATTCCTCTTCCGTTCGGACAAAGCTTGCGGCAATTATTGCATAGATATAAATAATCGCCCTTTTTAGTATGTCCCTGTGAAACTGCCCGGCAAAGTTTTTGGTTTACCGATTTGTCGCCGAGTGCTCCGGCGGGACAATTTTCAATGCAAATACGACAGTCCGACGAACAGAAATTATAGCCCGCCAAATCATCGGATTCAAGAGATACGTTCAGTAAAACCGCTCCAAGGACGATGCGATTACCGAAGGTTGCGTTTGTCAGCAACGTGTTTTTGCCGAACACTCCGAGTCCGGCCATATACCCGGCATGGCGAAGCGACAGTATCCCGCGCCCCTCGCGTTTGTCCTCGTCCCAGTATTCGTACGGATCGCCGGGCACCGGAACCGCGATAATATCGTCCTGAAGCTCGAGGCGACTGCATATATTACAGGTGATTCGAACGACCTCGTTGATAATAATATCGTTTGTCACCGTATATGGAATCGAACTGCCCGACAGGAACGCACCTTCGGGGAAGCGCCTGGCAACGACAACTACGGATTTGGCATCCGGATAAATATCCGTCGGTTTGAATCCCGCCGGCGCTTCTTCGAAACGCCCAACCGATGCTATTCCGCACAGGTCCGCGCCCAACTCCGATGCAATTTTTTTCACATAATCTGTACTAATCATGATCATTTCCCTTATATATCCAGAGTGATTTACAATTTCCGGTCTCAACAAAGCCGCATTTTTTATAAAACTTTACAGCCTTGCCATCTGCAATTATTGACTGTTGATGAAAACCATGATACCTGTTCTGCATTAATTTCACAATCTGCGTACCGATACCTTTTCCCTGATACTCAGGATGCACTACCAAATGAGGATAGTACACAACAAGATAACAGTCGGAGATAGCATTGCCTAAACCAACAAGTCTCTCGCCATCCCAGGCGGTCACTACAGTATGTGAATTCCTGAGGGCTTTGAGCAACAAATCCGGTTTCTCCGCCGATGACCAGTTCACCGATTTATACAATGCTATAACCTGGTCTTTCGGTATATCCTTCTGATATTCGTATTTAACCTTGTTCATATTCGCTGAATCCATCTGTCATTACGAGAACTACTATAATTCCATAAAAATGTTTTATCACCCAGCCAGTAGATTTTTCATAATTTTTCCAAGTCGCCTTATCCCCTCGTTAATTCTGTCTTCGTCGGAATTGGAATAGTTCAATCTCATATTGTTTTCGCCGCCTCGATCGACAAAGAACGGTGTTCCCGGAACGAATGCCACCTTTTCCTCGATGGCGCGATCGAATAATTCCAACGAGGACAACCTCTCCGGCAGCGTAATCCACAGGAACATTCCACCTTCCGGCCTGGTGAAACTGACCTCTCGTGGAAAGTTTGCTTCGATAGCAGTCATCATAGCATCTCTTTGTTTTTTGTACGCCGCAATTATCGTTGCGATATGTTTGTCCACATCATTGTTCACCAGATACCGATGCACAATCCTCTGACACAAAGAATTCGAGTGCAGGTCGCTTGCCTGTTTGGCGACCACGAGTCTGTCCATGATCTCACGTCCGGCACATATCCAGCCCAGCCGCAATCCTGGCGCAATCGTCTTTGAGAACGAGCCCAACAATACCGCCCTGCCGTCAAGCCAGTTACGCATCGATTGCGGTGCTGCTCCCACAAACCGCAGTTCTCCGTAAGGATCGTCCTCGACCACAACCGTATCATGTCGTCCGAGCAATTCGGCTAATTCCTCGCGTTTGTTTTGCGAGTAGCTTATACCGGATGGATTCTGGAAATTTATTACAGTATGGAACAACCTGATACAATATCTGCCGAAAACATCCTTCAGGCTGCCAATATCTATTCCATCTTCCAAAAGAGGCACCGGACAAAACATCGGTTCGTAAACCGAAAATGCCTGAATCGCGCCAAGATACGCAGGCCTTTCAATAGCAACCGCGTCACCTTTACCAATGAAAACCTTGCCTATCAGGTCAAGCCCCTGCTGTGAGCCGTTCGTAATCAGAATCTGATCGGCGGAAATATCCAGTCCCTTCTTATCCCGATACCTTTGTGCTATATACTCCCGCAAAGGCCCATAGCCTTCGGTAGTACTGTATTGCAGGGCTGAAACATCGTCTCCGGCTAGCACTTCCGATATGGTCGCGGCAATTTCCTTTACGGGAAAAAATTGCGGATTCGGCAATCCTCCCGCAAATGAAATCACGTTCGGGTCTTCGGTCACTTTCAAAATCTCCCGAATAAAAGACTTCGGAATCGTACTCATTCTCGTTGCATACAGTTTTTTCATCATTCCCGCTCTCTATTTAATTCTTTATACATAAATGCGACGATAAACGGCAAATGGTCGAATTTCCTCGTGCCCTTCTCGATAAAACCCAATTTCTTATACCAATTTTTCAGCTTCCTGTGTTTCGATATAATCCCTATCTCCACCCGCCGGATATCCATTGCCTTCGCCTGCTCGAATAAATGACTTACCAGAGCCTTTCCGAAGCCTCTGTTTCTGTATTCGGGCAGTACGGCGAGCCTTCCGAGATAACACAAGACCGGTCCGGCCTTCTCAAGAGCCACACAGCCGCAGGCCCGGCCGTTTTCTTCCAGTATGTAAAACTTGAGCCCTTTTTCAAAATCACCTTCTATCCGTTCTTTTGCGTTGAACGCCGGAAACTTCGGGCAGCTCTTTGCCGTAAGAGAGAACTTTGCCGCAACATCACGAAACGAGTCTCGAATGAGAGCTATTAAAACTTCTTTGTCAGCTTTTTTTGCCTTTCTTATCTTCATCGTTTAACCAAATCCCCGCCGTCATATCCCGACAACCTTGCTTCTTCGTTCCATGAGAACAACATCCCGCCACTTGCCGTTCATACAACCGATTTTCTCCCGTATCCCGACTTCTCGAAATCCGCAGGATTTTTGTAAAGCTATACTTGCCGCATTTTCCGGAAAAGTCCCGCTTTGTAACGTCCATATTCCGTCACGCTGCGATTCTTCGATTGCCGCTTTGAGCAACAACGTGCCAATCCCCTGCCCGCGATAGGAACCCCTGACATACAAACTTACTTCGGCAACACCTTTATATACACACCTGCCGGAAATGGGACTCAATGCCACCCACCCGGCGATTTTCTCGCCGCTTTTGGCCACGAGCCTGCAATGTCGCAGGTGAGATTTATCCCATTTCTTCCGTTCAGGAACATCAGCTTCAAAAGTGGCGTCACCCGTGGCAATACCTTCCCGATAAATATCGGCGACTTGAGGCCAATCCCGGTCTTTCATTTTTTCTATAACAATGTCCATTTTTGTATCTTCTAATTGTAATGTTCTGATTGCTGCCTGATTTTACGTTTACTTTAATTCGGCTGTATATTCCCAATACGAATCGACTATTTCAAAACCTAAATCCTCATACATTGAAATCGCTATATCGTTATCCGATTTGACATTCAGACCGATATGGTCGACTTTTTTTGATAGCTCCCGGCATAATTTTGCCGTTACGGCCTTGCCGAAACCGTTACCTCTATAATCCGGATGTGTTACGATATTTCCGAGAGCGGCAACTTTATATTGTTCAGAATATACGTGAATACCAGCCACGCTGACTAATTTGTTTTCTTTTCTGATTCCAAAATATTGTTTTGTTCGAAGCATTTCCGAATCGAACCAGTTACCCGGATAAACCTGTTCATAGAATTCCAGAATCTCATCTAAGTCTTCGTTTTTTAACCGGAATGCCTCGGAGCAATCGACTCTGAGCAGTGACGATTTATTTTTTAAAGCCATTTTGCCGTACTGTCCGTGAGATTTTATATCGTACTTTTTCTTGAGAACATCATTCACTCCCGAACGCAGATGTGCATGGAACTTTTGCGGCAGTAACTGAACGAGGTCGTGCAGTAGCTGTTTCGTCTTGCTTTCTTCGGAGAGCGCAAGGAGTGTCGGCAGCTTACGTCCGCCGTACAGCAGGGCTATGGCTCGAATTTCATCGTTTTCATACCAGGCGTACCACGTTGTATATGGCCAGAAGAAATCGTCCAAATCTCCGATGGCGTAGATATAAAGATAGACATTCTGCCGCAGGAACGATTCAATTTCCCACCTGTCGTGTAAACATATTGTTTCGGAACGAACCATGCCTATATTCACTTAAAACAGAACTTCGAGGTTTATTCACCGTTCAGGCTAAAATTTTTCGCATTTTATAATAATCCAGTCTCTTGTTATCACCGACTTCTATAAAAGTTTCTTCCAGAGTTACATATCCCAATAAATCGTAAAACACCTTCGAGGGCAGTGACGCATCCAGTTTTACGATATTTATTCCTTTCGACAAAGCATTTTCCTCGAGTTTCTGCATAACAAGTTTGCCGAAGCCGCTTTTTTGAAAAGCAGGGTCGATAAAAACTCTCACTATTTCGTTTCCGATAAGCGTGCCGGTCCCGACAATCCGGCCGTTTTGTTCCAAAACAATCGTGTATCCTTCTGCGGCATTTTTAAGAATCTTTTCGTCATAGTGCCAGTCTTTGAAAAACTGTACCGCTTCGGCACAATAATGCTCCGGATAGCAGGCATCTATTGTAATATGAATCAAGTCCCTGACTACGTCCAGGTCGCTGCCTTCGAATTTTCTCACTTTTACACCGCTTCGTTCGCACATCTTTTTCAATCCTTATTGTTTTTCACCAATACAATAACACATGCTCCGACAATCGCCGTCGCTCCGATAACCGACTTCCACGAAACAAACTCATCGAATATTGTCACGCCGACAATATAATTCAGGACCGGCACAAGCATCCCCAAAAGAGAGCCGGTCGATATCTCCACGTAACGATACGCCTCTGTCGATAAAAGCTGCCCTATTGTAGCGGTGGCACCGATTGCCACTAACAATAATCCACCGGAAAATCCGATCGAACACGGCACAATATTCGCCGGAACAGCCACTATCCACAATCCAATGGCACACTGTGCGAAGTATATGGCATACGATGAATCGGTATCGTGCAGCTTTTTTACGATAACAAGGGCCAGGCCGCCGAGAACCGCACCCAAGACAGCCAACAGCTCATTCCTGCCCAAAAAATTTAACAGGGCCGAACTTTCGCCGTTATCGCAGGCCAGAAGATAAATGCCGAAAAAGGCCGCTAAAATCGCCGCTATTTTTACTAAACCAATCTTTTCCTTCAGAAATATCACACTGAAAATACTGGTGAATATAGGGAACGAATAAATCAAAACGGTTCCCTTACCGACGCCGAGCTTTGCAATCGAGAAGAAACAAAGCAAAATAGCGGCACCGCCGAACAGACCGCGAAGAAACAGAAGCGGCCCGTTGACAAACTTCAATTTTATCCTGCCGAAAAGTGCCGCTGTACCCAAAATGCCCAGACCGACAACAAAACGAAACAGCGTCGTTTTGTAGGGATCGATATCCGAAGCATATCGCACCAGCGCCGACATCAAGCAGAAAAAAACCGTCGAAGCCAATATCAGCATCGTTCCTTTGGATTCACTTTTGGTATATCTTTGATGTATCATTCCTATGCCTTCTTAGTGCATAAATAAGTCGCAAAAAATCCTTCCCTGTAGTCGGCCTTTTCTATTATAAAGCCCGCTTTTTCGAGCAATCCTTCCATAATCCAGCCGAATGTGCTGAATTCCCGGCGAAAATGTGTTTCAAGCTCTTTTTCCATTTCATCGCCCATACGTTCAGCCATAGACTCAATGTATCCGGTTATAAAAGATTCGTAATTTGCCGGATCGAACGAAAAAACCACATCGAACAGAAGCAATTTGCCGTCTGTTTTAAGCATCTGTGTTAATCTTTTCAATGCTATTAATTTCCAGAAATCCGGCAAATGATGCGATACAAGCGTCGAAACAACCGCATCAACCGGTTCGGCCCGGTGTTTATACGTAAGAAAACCGCCGTGATAGAATTCTATATTCTTAATATCGGCTTCCTTAGCTTTTTTACAGGCGCATTTAAGCATTGCCCGCGAGACATCAACAGCGTAAATCTTTCCGAGGCGACTTGCGGCGTTAATTGCGAATGCTCCCGTTCCACAGCCCATGTCAATTAAAGTGGACTGTAAGTCAAGAGCAAGCATCTCGATACCCTCTTCTGCCTCCTTCTTATAATCCCTGAATCTCTGGTGATGCTCATCATATCCATCGACGTATTCCTCCCTTTCGAACTTCGCGCCGCATAATTTCGTTTCATCATACTGCCAGCCGGGCACTTTTCTTTCGTCAGGCCTGCTGAAATTATCACTAAAATCTTCTTTATCCATTCCTCTGCCTTTCAATTAAATTACTTTCTCGCTATTACAACTAAGCGTTTTGCATTATGGTCATAATCTGCACCTTCCAAATCTCCGTAGATACTTACGGAACGAAAACCGCATTCATTCAGCATATCCATCATTTCAACACCGGAATAAATTCTATGTCCGAATCTGAATTCCCGTACCTTTCCATTTTCGAACATAATCCATCTGTTTTCAGCCCACGACCAGTTCTGCTTCATTTTATGTTCACGCAAAAAAATTCTTCCGTCCTGCTCGTGCCAGTCACGTTCCTGGAATATTCGCGCAAGGATTTCTTTGCCAATAGTATCTAATATAAGCGTGCCGCCTTTTCGCAATGAGCAGCGTATATTTGCCAAAACACGCTTATTGTCCGCCGGCTGTTCGAAATATCCGAAAGCTGTAAACATATTTATTACCGCATCGAAGCTCTCGATCTGGCAAAACCGCCTCATATCACTTCTGACAAACTGAACAGTCAGCCCCTCGCTCTCTGCTTGTCTACGCGCCTTTGCCAGATATTCTTCCGTAAGGTCAACACCGACAACCTGATAGCCCCGGCGGGCAAGCTCTAACGAGTGTCTGCCGATTCCACAGCACAAATCCAGAATCTTCGCATCTTTTTCCGGCGCTAAAAGTTTAACGATTTTGTCCACTTCTTCACCAGCGGCATCCAATCGCTCCTGATTGAACATCGTCGATTCAAACGTTTTCCAGAAACTTTCGTCTTCATACCATGTTCTTTTCTTTGTTTCCGGCATATCAGTTCCTTTCTCAATACCTAAACAAAAAAGCCTTTCAGGTTTTTTACTCCCTGAAAGGCTTTAATTACAATAAAATACGTTTTCGAGTCCTTTTAGGGAGAAGCCTCCATCGGCCGGCATACGAAAATACCAAGGGTAATTGTCCCGGCGGTATCGGCCTTAAGGATTGTGCGCATAAGCACCGTAGCCGCTTTACGGCTTGTCAACTGCTTAAGCAAATTATCCCTAAAAAGACTCATATAAAAATCCCAATCGCTTAAAAGGCACTTTTCTACTGTTTCTCACAAATTTTGTCAAGAATAAAATCTATAAAATTACAAATACCCTAAAATTATTTAATCCTGCTCAAACGCCTGAAATGTCCCCGACTCTTTTATGATAACAGGGTAATCTTCGACCGCCGATGGTATCACATCCCGGAGTTTATCCGCTCTTATCGAAGAAAATACTATAATACAAGGCTCACCTTTCGAGAGACCAATAGCCGTGCCTTCGATTCCATGGATCGCCATCCATCGGTCCGTATGCTCTTTTTGTACCTGCTCAATAGTTTTTCGTGGCATAGAGCCTCCTTCACTATCTCAAAAGTTAATTCGAAATATTTTCAGGATTATTCGGGCCATCTTCGAGTTTATTGAAAAATTCCGAGTGTTTCAATATTAAAGGGGCACAAATCTAACCTTCAATTTATGCCCCTGAATATTTACGTCATAATTAAACGCATTAAATCAGATATATTATTGGCCGTCAATTGTAACGTTAAAAGTATCTAAAACTGCATCAATCGGATTGGCTATCGTGTAAGCATCACTACCGGCAAACAATAATCCAACAGGCCGATTACCAAGACTTGTTACAATCAGCGATCCGGAATCACCACCTGCGCTGAAAGTGCCCGGTGAAACTACAATCTGGCCGACAAAACGCGCCACCCCAGTATCATAACCGACATCAACTGTGGCATTGGTAGAAACGACTCTCCCATTAGTCAATCCGGTCGTGCGACCATATTTCTTTACTTTAAGGCGCCATGTTGCGGCGGCGGTACTTGAGCTTGGTACGCCATAACCATCAGGCGGGGTGGCATTACCAAGAAAAGCCGTCGTAGTCTTGGCGATCGCCGCATCGATTGTGTTGACGTTAGATGAATCGTCCTTCAGAAACAGAACTGGTTCGAAATCGAACAGGGTACCGATTGCATCATCCGGATTAATGCCGCCGTCAAACGGCCCCGGCTGGAGCACGTTATCCACATCACAAATCCCCAAATTCTCATTTGCATACACATGGTTGTTGCTAAGGGCATATACAGTATTTCCATACTTAACTCTGCACCCTATTGTACCGGCAGTAATATCCGGGTGGCCGGTAGAGACTCCAATCGGGACCGGTCGTACACACCAGCGCGGAGGTTTATATGCAAAGGTCGTACCTGAGGCCATATTCGAATAACCTGACTCATACACGCTGTTGTATGAATAGACGCGATAATAATACGTTGTCGAAGGCTCAAGCCCTATATCGCTGTATGTTTCGACATTCGCGCCTACGTCGGCGAGCCATGAGAATGAAACATCATCGGTACTCCACTCGATTCCAAATCCCGTTTCATTGTTTGAATTGTCCGTCCAGCTCAGATTGATTTGGCTGCTGCTGACTGCTATAGCGGTCAGTCCAGTTGGAGCTGCCGGAGGTAGTATTGTCCCGCCAGGCGTTGTAGCCGAAGCCTCGTTGGAATAACTCGATGCACCCGCGCTGTTGTATGCACAAACACGATATGTGTATGTCGTCCCTTCAGAAAGTCCGGAATCGATAAAGGTTGTTACATTCGCGCCGACTGTCGCAATCTCGACAAAAACAACTCCATTCCATCTCTCGATATTAAATCCTGCTTCGTTGCTCGAGTTATCCACCCAGCTTAAGCCGATCTCGGTGCTACTGAGAGCCGTAGCTATTAAGCCTGAAGGAGCTTTGGGAACTTTCTTATCGAGTCCGGGCGGAACTTTATACGGTTTTTGCAGGGCATAAAATTTGCCCGTGACTACGACCTGAACGGGAATCCCCTCAACTTTTCCTGGAATACCCTTCACGCCGGGACGGGCGGCAAAAACCTGTAGTACCAACTGGTCGTTATTGTCAAGCCCGATGGCTGTACCCTCAATGTC
This sequence comes from Sedimentisphaerales bacterium, assembly GCA_016933295.1. Taxonomy (GTDB): domain Bacteria; phylum Planctomycetota; class Phycisphaerae; order Sedimentisphaerales; family Anaerobacaceae; genus JAFGPS01. The sequence goes on from JAFGBG010000120.1 coordinate 17,878, forward strand.
TTTGAGACTCATCAAGCGTTCGGTATTTCTTGCCTGAACCTGCCTGACGTGCTCCAGTGCCTCCTGACTGCGTCCCTGGGCGAAGAGATCACTCGTAAAACCAAGAATTCCAACAACGACAACAGCTATTAACAATACTCTGCAGAAGAATCTACTCGACATGATTTAACTCCTCATAAATTAAATATCAGAAGGCTTTATATACAATTAGTTAAGTTCCGCCGAATTCCGATTCGGCATAGAAAGAAATTCCCTTCGCTCACTGATGTAATACCGGCAATAACCATAAGGATAAATTCCGAGTTTTGCCACTGCACCATATCCTCCATAAATATGAAAGTAAATTTTACACAAAAACACCCTAAAAGTCAAGAATTTTATCGGAATACAGCCTGAGATTTCTTAAGTATTTATCGCTAAAATCAGGTAAGCAGGTGCACGATGATCTTTTGGTAATACTCAACAGCTTCTTCCAGATCGGCGATTTCAATATATTCATCCGGCTTATGGCAAAGATGCGGCTTGCCGGGTCCGAAAATCACCACCGGCACACCCAACGATGCAAAATGAGGCCCATCCGTAGTAAAACCAACGGCATGGGTTTGATCCGTTCCTAAAGACGAGCAAAGTTCCCTGACAAAATCACAGTCGCGCTGGGTCTCCATCGACTGAACCTGCCGCACTACGGATACCTCTGCTTCAAACTGTGAATTTTCAGATTTCAGCTTTTCGAGAATTCTCTCAATATCGGCAAAAATATCCTGATGCTCGACACCCGGTACGGTCCTTATATCTATTCCTACGCTGCACTTATCCGGCACAACATTCAGCGTTTTACCGCCGGAGATGGTATTAACACTCATCGAGCAGTTTCCCAGTAGCTCGTGAGATTTAGCCGTTATATCGTACTTATCTAACTCATTCAAGAACTGCCGCATTGAAGTAATCGCGTTTACGCCAAGCTGTGGCGCCGAGCCGTGTGCGGATTTGCCTTTGGTCGTTACTTCAAGCCATAACATGCCACGATGGGCTGTAACAATCGAAAAATCGGTCGGTTCCGGGATTAGCACACCGACAAGCTCGGGCAGCCGGTCACAGCCCTTAACAAACCTTTCGGCCCCGATACTATCGGTCTCTTCCCCCGCAGCGGCCACGAAAATTATATCGCCTAACAATTTCGTGCCGGAATTTACAATTCGGCAGATAGCCGTTATCGCCGCTGCGATTCCGCCTTTCATATCAGTGGCCCCCCTGCCGTAGATTTTTCCGTCAACCTCGACCGCTTCGAACGGCGGATATTGCCATTCGGCCTCGCCCGGACCGACAACATCGTGATGACAGGCGAAAAGCAATGCGGGCTTTTGTCCGGTGGAGCCAATCCGTACGATAACGTTCGCCCTGTTGGTTTCCCACACATCTATTTTCGAATCTATGCCGCAACGGGCAAATTCCGCCGAAATAATCTCCGCCGCCGCTAATTCACCGGTATCGGCGGTCGTCTGAGCCTGTATAAGAGTCCTGAGTAATTCTTTCATAATGCGACAATTATACAATCAAACACACGAAAATAAAAAAGAGAAAAATTTTTGTTGCAGATTCTTCTCAAACGACAGATAATAACGAGTTTGATAATTTTTTAACCTTGCGTAAAGGAGCATAAATGGGACCTGTACTAAATGGGTTGATGAAACTTCAGAGTATAGAAAATCGCCTCCGAGTCGAAAAAGGGAAATTAGCAAGGTGTAGAAGAAACGTAGTCATACAGGAGAACCTGATCAGGAGTCTCCAAAACGCCCTCGAAGCCAAAAAGGAGGAAGTTCAGCTCAGCAAAGTTCAGTCCGATCGGCTTGAATTGGAACTAAAAGGCAACGATGAGAACATAGCAAAATTAAGAGCATCTCTCAACAGCGCAAAGACCAATAAAGAATACGCCGCCCTGCTCACTCAGCTCAATACCACCAAAGCCGATAACTCCAAAATCGAAACACAGACGCTCGAATTATTGAAAGATATCGAGGCCGATGAGTCCGAATGCCAGGAAATTCAAAAACAAATAGACGAGCAAAAGCAAACGCTCGAGCAAACCCGTAAAGAAAGCGAAGCCCTCGCGGTCAAGTATCAGAAACAAATAGATGAAATCCAGGCCGAATGGGACCAGGTTGCAAAGTCGGTTCCCAGCGAGCAGCTCGAGATATTCAATCGCGTGGCCGAAACCTATGACGGCCAGGCAGTCGTTGAAATCGAGGAACAGGAAGGTAACAAGGGAGCCTATAGCTGCGGCGGCTGTTTTATGGGTATTACGGCGGAATCAGTCAATATGCTTATGACAAGAGACGACATAATCCGCTGCCCGAACTGCACGCGCATCCTCGTCCTGAGCGAGAAGTTTGAAAGTTAGAAATCAAAGGCACGGAATTTCTACTCATCAGTCATTTTAAGTTTTTCTTTTTATATAGGGAGCTGATTCATTGCCGGATAAAACAGTTGTTTATATAGACGGTGGCAGCAGGGGTAATCCGGGTCCTGCCGCGGCGGCATATTGCATCAAAAATCCGGACGGCTCAGTATCAGAGGCAAAAGCCTTTTTTTTGGGCCGGGCGACAAACAACGTAGCCGAATACACCGCTCTGGTAAAAGCCCTCGAAGCCGCACACCAAACAGGCACAAAACAATTAACGGTTTTCAGTGACAGCGAGCTTCTCGTCAGGCAAATTAACGGTCAATACAAGGTTAAAAGCGAACTCATCAAGCCCCTGTTCCAGAAGGCCTGCGATATTCTCGAACAATTCGACCAATGGAAGATTCGGCATGTCCTGCGCGAGAAGAATAAAGACGCCGATCGACTCGTGAACAAGGCTCTCGATCTGAAACAAGATATCGAAAACCGACCGGATCCGGCTATGAAAAAGACCAAACCCGTCAGACTGGGCGTGCTGATAAGCGGCGGCGGCACAACTTTGATGAATATCCTCGATTATATAGAAGACGGCCGGCTCAACGCCTCAGTCCCTGTTGTTATAAGCTCTCGCTCGAGTGTGGCCGGAGTTGAAAGGGCGAAAAACGCCGGGCTTAACGTTAAAATTATACGAAAAAAAGATTTTGACGATATCGACAAGTTCAGCAAAAAGATCGAGAAGGAGCTATCGGAAGCAAAAGTTGACCTTGTCATCCAGGGCGGCTGGCTTTGCCTGTGGAAAATTCCCGACCGCTATGAAAACAGGGTAATGAATATTCATCCCGCCCTGCTGCCGAGCTTCGGCGGAAAAGGCATGTGGGGACACCATGTCCACGAGGCCGTTCTCAAGGCCGGATGCAAAGTCAGCGGCTGTACCGTGCATTTTTGCACTAACGAATATGATAAAGGCCCCATCATCGTCCAGCGAACCTGCCCGGTCAAAGAAGGAGACGATCCCGACACTTTGGCCGCAAGAGTCTTTGAGCAGGAATGCATCGCCTATCCGGAGGCCATACGCCTATTCGCCTCGGGCCAATTGAGTGTTCAAGACGGCATCGTAAAAATTAAAGCATAAAGAAGGCATCCCTTAAAACGCTTTGAATCCATTGAGGATCAGCATCATTTCAACTGCATCCACAGATAAGCGTATGTCAGAGCATTACTCATCGCCCTTTGCCGGTTCGTCACCGCCGCAGCATGGCCGCCCTCGGTATTCTCATAGTAATAGACTTTATGCCCCATATCTTCCATCTTCGCGACCATTTTGCGAGCATGGCCGGGATGCACTCTGTCGTCTCTGGTAGAAGTATAGAAAAACACATGCGGATATTTCTTATCGGCAAACACATTATGATATGGCGAATAATTTCGAATATAAGCCCATTGCTCGGGAATATCCGGATTGCCGTATTCGGCCATCCAACTGGCACCGGCCAGCAGCTTGTTATAACGCTTCATATCCAGTAACGGAACCTGACAGACCACTGCATTGAACAGCTCCGGCCGTTGTGTGAAGACGGCTCCTACCAGTAATCCGCCGTTGGAACCGCCCATGATACCCAAATGTTCCGGAGAGGTAATCTTTCGTTTGATCAGGTCTTCAGCCACGGCGATAAAGTCATCGTAGCACCGCTGGCGATTATTTTTTAGTGCCGACTGATGCCATTTGGGACCGAATTCCCCTCCTCCGCGAATATTCGCCAGAACATAAACGCCCCCTCTCTCCAGCCAGCCGGCACCTAATGTGTCGGAATAGTACGGTAGACGGGAAACCTCGAAGCCGCCGTAGCCGTTCAACAACGTAGGATTCGAACCGTTTAAGATTATCCCTTTTGGTTGCACGAGGAAATAGGGTATCTTTGTGCCGTCCTTCGAAACGGCCTCGAACTGTTTGACTTCCAAATCATTGCCGTCAAAAAAAGCCGGCAAGCTTTTAGCCTTGACCCTTTCCCGCTCCTCTGAGACATAGTACAAACTCGTGGGAGTCAGGAAATCCTGATAATTCAGGAAATACCGGTCCGAATTCTCATCCGTTGACGTGACTGAAAAAGTCCCCATCCCCGGGGCATCGACTTTTTCTTTCTGCCAGTTGCCGCCCTCGAGACGATATTGATACAGCTCGGTCCTGACATTATTGAGGGTATTGACAAGAAGCAAATTCTTCGTATTCGAATGCCTGACGATATTGAAACGCTCACTGGGCTCGGCAACAAGTTGAAATGTGCGGCCGCCCTGTAGATAATTGTCATAATCAATACTGATTAACGAACCCTGTTTGAATGTTTGTCCTCCTATCGTCCAGTCAGATTTGAGCATGATAAGCATCTGATTTTTAAAGAATCCGCCAAAATCCGCATCGTCTGGAATGTCAAGCTGAATCGTCTTACCATCTTCGATTACATAAGTATTAGAAGTGTAGAATGTTATGCCGCGATGAATAATATCATACTGCCTTTCCGGCGTATTGATGACACCACTCATGACATACACATCACTCTTTTGCCCTTCGAAAATTACTTTTGCAGAACTCAACTGCGTGCCACGTTTCCAGATTTTCGTGATGCGCGGGTAGCCTGATTCGGTTAAGCTCCCCTGCCCGAAATCGGTTTGTACATACACAGTATCGCGATCTTTCCAGGAAAGAGAACCCTTCGCCTCCGGAAGATAAAAACCGCCTTGTATAAACTCTTTTGTCTCCACATCAAATTCACGTGCTACAGCGGCATCGCCGCCTCCACGTGAAAGATAAACGATGAAAAGCTCATAATCCGGATATAATCCGTCAGCCCCTTTATATACCCACTGTTCGCCTTCTTCCTCGCAGAGTTTATCAATGTCCAGCAGAACCTCCCACTGTGGTGACGGTTTGAGATATTCAGCCAAAGTTGTCCGGCGCCATATGCCTCGCTCATTATTTTTATCCTGCCAGAAATTATAAATATAATTCCCGAGAATCTGGGGATAAGCTATCCGCTCGTCGGAATTCAGGATTTCCAGTGCCTTGTCATAAGTTTGCTCATACTCCGGTCGAGCTTTCAAGACGGCAAGCGTTGCTTCATTTTTGCTCCTTACCCAGTCCAGGGCTTTCTGCCCTTCAACTTCCTCTAACCACAGGTAAGGGTCCGATTCGGCATGAGGCCACGCCGCATCGACATATTGAAACAGAATAAAGGCTGAAAATAGAATACCAAGCAGCTTTCTCATACTGTGCTTCCTTTTGATTGAATTTTCTCTTTCATATCAATTTGAAAAGATTCCTAAATACTCCGTTGAATATGCTACACAATCCAACAGGCTGTTTCAACGAACTTACAGAATAAATAGATAAATTGATTTCCTTGCCTTCTTAATAATCACGCACGATAATTGCATCCTCGCCTACCATGTATTGGTCGGAGCCTTCGATTTTGAGATTATAGACTTTGCCGACATAAGGCTCAGGTCTTTTGATAATGCTTGTTATCCCGACCGAGCCTTTCGATGTTTTCAGTCTTGTGCCGGCCTTTAGCTCATGCAGCGAAATCCAGTTTCCGGCTTCCGACATGAAAAAATGATTCTCGGCCACGGTAATACAATTGCCGCTTTCAAGAACGATGTCGTACAGCGTAAATTCCCCCTCATGCTCCTGCACCGTTTCGACTTTGCCGAGGTTATACCCTATGCTCTGTCCGGCGGAAACCTTCGACATTGCAATAGCAGCCCCATCAATCCACACAGGAGTCTCGCCAGTAAAACAGGTTCTGCCCTTACAATATTCATCGAGAGTGAATATCCACGTATCACCGGGCATTATATTGCCCTGACTATCGATTTCATCAATGCGCCAATAATATTCTGTTAGTGGAAAAAGCAACAGACCAGGAGGCTCAAACTCTGTTTCAATTTGATTGCATACAAATTCCGGGTGATCAGTGAGTCCGAAATATATATTATGAGAGACTACATTTACACCCGGGGACCAGCTTAGTATCACATACGGGGAGACTTCAACTGCACCATCTGGAGGATATGGATTCGAGGCCTTACTGAGCAAAAGTGATGATTGCCGGATTGAGAGGCTGGCTTCGGGCGTTCCGCCATAAGCTCCCATATTGATTCTGCCGCCGTTCGGGAACCGCTCGAGGCCAACAGAGATGTCCGGATCACCCGTATCGATACAAGAACTCGTTACTTCATCAATTACCCATCTTTCAACATTTGGATCCCATCGGCCCGCCTGAGACTTGAGATGAAAGTCGCTGTTTTCCGGATCGGCGAACAAAGGCTCTAAATCCATATTGCCTTCGCCGACAAAACCATCCTGTATATCGCTATATTTTACTGAGATAGATACATCCGTTTCATCGTATATCTCATCGGGTGAATTATCCCAAAAAATACAACTATCAATAGTCGCCCGGGTATAAGCTGTCGGATCAATTGAAATATCGCTGCTATTGACATACTCCTCGTCCGCAAAGATTGCTCCACCAGCGTGCGATGCAATATTTCTATAGAACGTACAGTTCAGAAGGTTCATTTCACTTAGGCTGATGCTATCTTCGCCTCTTTCAAGAATTGTTTTATACATCGGCCAAAATATTGCACCACCTTGATCCGCAGAATTCCGACAAAATATACAGTTGGTCAGATTCAATCGGCTGATGAAAACATTGTTATAAAATATCTCTTCATCTAAACCAAACATAATACTGCTGTTATCAAATATCGCACCGCCATTTACATTGGCTGTGTTTTGATTGAATTTGCAATTAAGGAGTATTAGACTACTATTGTCGTTACCTATTCCACCTCCATTCTCCGAGGCCAAATTCCCCAAAAAAGTACAATCCGACAACATTGGGCTACTTTCATTATTGAATATTCCTGCTCCATTTTCTGCCGTATTGTCGCTAAAGGTACAATTTGTCAATATAGGGCTGCTTTGATAATTTAGCATTCCACCGCCGTGACGCCCTGCCGTATTTGCACTGATGACGCAGTTGAGCATAACCGGATTACTGTTTCTGTTATGTATTCCACCTCCGGCGCCTCCTTTTGCCAGATTCATGCTTATGAGACAATTAACAAATATTGGATTACTGTCAACGTTGAGTATTCCAGCTCCCATACCTGCTTCATTATCGATGAAGGTACAGTTAATTAACGTTGCATCGCTTCTTTCGTTATATAATCCGCCGCCTCCGTTATTAGGACTACCACTTCTGGCGTAACCACCTGAGATAGTAAATCCATCAAGCACGGCAGTACGGCCTGTATCATAACTTGTCATAACATGGTAGCTGTTATTCCTTCGGCTCGCACTGCTTGAGCTGTCATTACCCTCCAAATCGCCGCTGAGGATGCTTTCGTAGAGCTCTATATTACGGGCATCCGGGTCCGGCTCACCGAGACCGGCGTAGCCGCCTTTAATAGTGACTCCATCGATAAGCCAGAACGAAGCTTCACTGTCGCCCGTGGCGATACCTATTCCCTTATCAGGTGTATAAATTCCGCCAGCAACACGGATTTCGACCGGCTTGTCATAAAAATAGGCAAGCAATAAGGCATTCTGCAAAGAATCAATCGCATTGTCCCAGCTTGTGCCTATATCCAGGCCGGGGGCGTCGTCATTGACGTAGATTATCGTAACCTCGGACTGCTCGAAATTAGCTTCGAGAGTATAGTCTGAATCCATAGTCACCGTCGTGACGGCCGAATAAGGATCGGCGACTTTTCCGGCATCGACCGCTGTTCCGGTCCATCCCAAAAAATAATACCTACGATCTGCCGCGGCAGAAATATCAACGATTGTACCATTCGCATAATCGAAATTACCCTCTCCAGGCTCGATAACATAACCGCCGTCTGATGAACTTATTGCCAGTGTCCGCCAGAAAGGCGGGTCATAATCAACAGTTGTTCCATAACTCTCAATCAGAGGGATATAAATATTATAAGCTTCAGCATTGAGTGGATTTGAACGTATATCGAGATCCTCTAAGTTCACAAGTCCTGAAAGCGATGAAATATCAATGATCTGATTGTTTCTCAGATGCAAATCCTTCATTTTCGTTAGTCCGGAAAGCGGCGAGACATCACTTATCTGATTATTAAAGAGCCGCAGAGTCTCTATGTTCGTTAGTCCGGAAAGTGGCGAGATATTCCCGATCACGTTATTATCGAGCATCACGTATAACAGGTCCGTAAGGTGAGAAAGTGATGAAATGTCACTGATCCGATTGCCTGATAGATACAGACCTTGGAGGCTTGTCAGTCCGGAAAGCGGCGAAATATCGCCGACCTGATTTTGAGTAAGCATCAGTTCCCGCAGGTTCTTAAGTTCTGACAGAGGTAAAATATTACTTATCAGATTATGATCGAGAAACAAAATCTGTAGATTTGTTAGCCCTGAAAGCGGCGAGATATCACTGAGCTGATTTTGAGAGAGAATCAGCTCCCGCAGGTTCTTCAGCCCGGAAAGCTGTGATATATCTCTGATCTGATTTTCTCTAAAGTAAAGTATTACTAAATTCGTAGCATGTTCTATTCCGGTCAGATTAGTGATTCCTTTGCGGCTTGCATTGAGAAAAAAAAGTCCAAGCATATCCGTTGGCGTCGGATCTGTAATACCAAGAGCATCTTCCACGGCAGTTTTTAGATTCGCATCGGCGAAATAGACCGGCCCTTCAGCGGAATTTGCACCCGCCCATAAAAAGCTGATGTTAAGGATGTTTTCGTCAACATAGTTGGCTCTAACGGCTGCGGCTGGAAAAAATGCCGTCAGCAAGAACAGCCCAGACAAAACGCACCTGAAAAGAATTGATTTGGTTTTCATAATCCTATCCCTCTTGATAACTTATGAAAATATGATGCCGATACAAGCTACGTACCTGTATCCTGGCAAAGAAAATATCTGACTTTTCAAGGCGGGATTGGTATGAATATGCGACAAAAATAAATAATGACGGCAAAAATTATGATATTATGACAAAAATATAAACCGCCTTAATATGACTATACTACAATAAAACTGCCCGGTCTTGCAAGATAATTCCGGCAATTTTTTAACGATATTTCAACGGGTTATAGAAATTCGCAGAAAAAAATACTCTGAACGCAGATTTAATCCACCCCGATTACCAAAGATTCTCATAATCTCGGATGTAAAAGGCCCGGTATCGAGGCTACGAGTATCCGAGCATGCGTTTACTCAGATTTTGTCGCGGCGGCTTCGCTTTCTTTCTTCTGCTTTTCCTCGAAACCTTCGAGCTTGAGATGCTCCTCGTCCTGGACATCGATTTTTATGAGGTTTTTGCCATGGAACTTGCCGGCAAGCACCGCCTCCGAAAGCGGATCCTCTATATAATGCTCGATTGCTCTTCTCAGAGGTCTCGCCCCGAATTCAGGATTGTAGCCTTTATCGATGAGGAATTCCTTCGCCTGCTCGGACAAATCCAGCTTCAGACCATGCTCGATCAGACGCTTAAAGACTTTTGCAAGCTCGTAGTCAACAATCGTTACCAAATCGTCCCGCGTCAGCGCCTTGAAGACTATCGTATCATCGACCCTATTCAAAAATTCCGGCCTGAAGTGATGCTCGACCTCTTTCTGGAGAACTTCTTTCATCTTCTCATAATCGGCTTCCGGAGTTTTCTTGCCGAAACCGAAACCGCTGCTGTTTTTAATCAGGTCGGCGCCGATATTACTGGTCATAATCAGGATGACATTCTTGAAGTCGATACTTCTGCCGAAGCTGTCCGTCAGCCGGCCCTCATCCATAATCTGAAGCAGCATATTATAAACATCCGGATGCGCCTTTTCGATTTCGTCCAGAAGCAGTACCGAATACGGCCGCCGTCTGATTCTTTCGGTGAGCTGGCCACCCTCTTCGTAACCGACATATCCGGGAGGCGCGCCGACCAAGCGGCTGACATTGTGCTTTTCCATGAACTCGCTCATATCCAGCCGGATGAGTGAATTTCTGTCGCTGAACATAAATTCCGCCAATGCCTGGGCGAGCAAAGTCTTTCCGACACCACTCGGTCCGAGGAATATAAAGCAGCCCATCGGGCGGTTCGGGTCTTTCATGCCGCTTCGGCTTCGCCGGACGGC
>JAFGBG010000121.1 GCA_016933295.1 Sedimentisphaerales bacterium
GAAACGCGCTTGGTAGTATCCGCACCGGGGCCGGTATTGCCGCCTTCGGCATAGAAAACCGTCCGTTCTTTGTCAGGCGAACCCCAGTTGTTCCAGCCTTCCGGGCGTATGTGACTTCCCATCTCGCACTTGACGAAAACCGTCTTCGCATAGCTGCGCCACGGCCTACCGAGAAAAACCCTATTCACACCGTCGGCCGCCGTCAGTTTGCACTCGATAAAAACAAAACCGTACGACCGCCCCTCCGGGGTACTGGCCGCCGTGATATAGGAATTCGATTTGCTGTGTATGGTGCAGTTTTCAAAAAGCGCCGTGGCTCCTCCGAAGATGAAATCCGTTGTTCCCTCTATGTAGCAGTTTCGATAATGCTGCCGCGCATTGGCTCCGTCGGCGTACAGTGTGTCCTGATTGCCGAGCATGCGGCAGTTTTCAAACATGCAACAGTCGGCTTCCACGGACAGGGCAAGTGCCTGGCCCACCGGGCCTGCCGTGTTTTCTATGGTCAGATTCTCCGCCCGGAAATCGTCGCCCTGGACCAGCAGGGTCGCAGTGTGGAAGGTGCTGTTGCGGCCGCGATTTATTTTTTTGAAAAAATCGCCCCAGCGGATGATGACTCCGTCGGCACTTTCACCCTTCAACGTCAGCCGGTTGTTCCAGGTATGGACCTTTACCTTCTCCTCGTACACACCATCCTCGATATAGATGGTAATCCGCGTATCAGGGAACGATTTGGTCCCGTCGATTGCCTCTTGAATAGTAGTAAAATCACCGCCGCCGTCCTGTGCCACATGGATCTCCGTCTGGTACTGCCCGTAAACAGCCGAGCAAAACAGTATAAGTAATATGTTGAAGAGTCGTTTCATTGTCAATAAGTCCTTTACTTGCAGGTTGTCAGAAAAAATCAGGCAAATTTAGCTTTACATCAAAGAGCGGTTTCAGCTCCGATTATCATTTTACTATTATGCCCATTCCTTTCAAGAACTGTTTTTTCAATTCCTTACGCGCCTTCAAAATCTTCTAAAACCGGCTTGATAAGAATGAAATCTTCAAGGATATTCCCAACATTGATGCCGCAGCGGAGCGACCGAAAGATTTTTGGTGGCGATATCAAGAATTTAGTTTACCATATCATGTTATGTTAAAACTGAAATATTAGCATACCAATTTAATACGTTAACAGGAGAAATTGATGAACATTGAAAATCAGGAAACAATGCCGGCAGAAACATCACATGAACAAACAATCGAAGATAAAGCTAAAAATCGAACAGGGCGGCTATCGTTTCCGGGAATTCCCCTCTCTCACAGAAAATTATTGTTCCTTTTGCTTTGTCTATTTAGCATTATCGTGTTGCAGGCCCGAGGTGCCGCTCCCGCAGCACCCACGGCGACAGATGACGGCGTTATTGTTGACGGGCTGGTTTACCCGACGAATTTCTCCACAATCGAGACGCCCAAAGCCGGTATTCTCGGCCTGCGTGCGATTGATATCCCTCGCTATACGCAAACCGGCCCGCTGCCGAATCCCGCACCCGAGCGACACTGGGTTCTTGCACCTGTGCCGCACAATCCGAAACTGCCGACAATCTGGGTCATCGGAGACTCGACCGTGCGCTGCGGCGTTAACGCAACCGGCGACGACAGGCCGGGCCAATGGGGCTGGGGCACACCCTTCGTCGGCTATTTCGATCCCGACAAAGTCAACGTGGTCAACCGAGCCGTAGGCGGCACTACTACAGCCAGCTTCTACAACATGTTATGGAAAGACATGGTGGATCTTACAAAGAAGGGCGATGTAGTCATCATGCAGTTCGGCACAAACAGCGGTCGAGGCGAACTGCCGGGCATCGGCGAGGAAACCCAACAGGCCACCGGTCGCGACGGCCAGCCCGTCACGAACCATACATACGGCTGGTACCTCCGGCGGTTCATCGCCGAAACTCGAGCAAAAGGTGCCACACCAGTAGTCTGTTCGCTCATTCCGCGTAACCAGCGAGAACCCGACGGAAAATTCAGACGCAGTGCAACCTCCCAGGCTGGCTGGGCCAGGGACACAGCCGCCTCGGAAAATGCGGACTTCATCGACCTAAATGAGCTCGTCGCCCGCAAGTATGACGCCATGGAACCAAACGCAGTGGACGCTCTGTTTTGCGGCTCCCCCCACACAAGCTGGACCGGCGCAGTCATAAACGCAGAGACCTTAATCTCAGGCTTGAAAGCACTAAAGACCGACCCTGTCGCGGCATATTATCTGCCACAAGTCAAAAAAATCTCCGCCGCGACCCTGGGGGGCACCAAGCAACTCGCCGATCGCAAGCTGATAGCAACCAATCCTCGCGACCAGCTTCCATTCACGAATTCCAGACTGGACAATCTGAATCCGGCACTGCCGACCCTTTTCATTACAGGCGACTCGACCGCCGCGACGGGAAATCCTCGGGCGCGAGGCTGGGCGGCTCTTCTCGTGGATTACTTTGACACCAACAAAATTAACCTCGTCAACCAGGCCGTCGGCGGCGCAAGGTTCAATACCTACCAGCGAACATGGGATCGCGTGATGGCCTCTGTCAAGCCCGGCGATTACGTGGTTATCGAGTTCGGCCATAACAGCGGTCCGCTGCCCGGAATCGGCGATGAAACAAAACAAGTCACCGGCTTTGGAGGCACTACCCAAACTCTGCACACACACGGTTGGTATCTGCGCAAATTCATTGCCGACGTGCGCCAGAAGAAGGGCATTCCAATCGTCTCGACGATTACCGTGCGAAAGAAATGGGCCAACGGCAAAGTCGAACGGCTCAAGGAGATGGTCCCCGGGCAGGGCGGCATGTCGGACTGGTCAAGACAGGTTGCAGCGGCAGAAAAAACTCTGCTCGTGGACCACACGAACATCATCGCGGACATTTACGACAAGATGGGGGAAGCCGAGGTTGCGAAGTTCTTCACGGCCACGCCGTCCGAATACCTTCACACGAACACCGCAGGGGCTATTGTTAACGCCGAGGCATTCATCGCGGGCTTGAAGGTTTTGCCGGACAAGACACTGAGTGACAGCCTCAACGACAAAGGAAAGGCAATTCCGGCATACAGACCGCAGGTTGCCGGCAGCGCAGTATCCACAAATCCGCGAGATGAGCTTCCGTTTACCAACACAAACCTTGAAAATGTGAATCCCGATTTGCCCACGCTATTTATTTGCGGAGATTCGACCGCCGCCAACGGGAATCCAAGACAACGCGGGTGGGGCGCTCTCCTGATCGATTATTTCGACACAAACAAGGTCAACTTAGTCAACTATTCGCAGGGCGGAATCAATTTCCCGGGCTATTACGCCTCGAGATGGCCGCAGGTCGCTGCCGCACTCAAGCCAGGCGATTTTGTCGTAGTAGAGCTGGGACACAACTGGGGTCACCTACCCGGCACGAGCGACGAAACCGGCCCCGGTCGTCGCGGCGGCGAAGTCCACACTTTCGGCTGGTATATCCGTACGTTCATCCGCGACGCCCGCGCCAAAGGAGCTACGGCAATAGTTTCCACAACCACTACGCGATATCTCTGGACCAATCCCAACGCCAAATTCAATCCCCAAAACGGCAGCCTGATCAGCAAGAATGATAACTACAATCCCGCCGATGACCGTGTCGAACGCGGCATGGGGGACATAATGCCAGACGGCCGCCGGACAATGCTGGTCTGGGCCGAGCAGGTAGCTAACCAAGAGAAAGCTCCGTACGTGGATCACAGCGGCATCACGGCCGACCTTTATGAGAAAAGGGGACGCGAGGTTGTCGGCAAGTACCATTCCGACCGCACACATACCTACACCGATGGCGCCGCCGTCAACGCAGAGACCTTTATTGCCGGCCTAAAGGCGCTGCCCAATATGCCTCTGGTTAACTTCCTCAACGACAAAGGCAAGGCAATCCCGGCCTACGAACCGGCAATCAAAAGCGACACGCAAAAAACGCCCGGCGCCAGGCAAAGTCAATCTGCCACACAAAGCTCTCCGCGAGGCGCGCGAAGGCCGGCGCCGCAATCCGTTTCGCCCCGCGACTCGGAGCCATTCACGGCGGAAGACTTCACGTCACTCAATCCCAATCTTCCCACGCTGATTATCGCCGGTGACTCGACCGCAAACAAGGGCTCCGACGCCTGGCACCGCGGCTGGGCGGCGGTTTTGGTAGATTACTTCGATACGAACAAGATTAATGTCGTCAACCGGGCCCGCGGCGGAAGGTCCTGCCGCTCGTTCGTCCGCGAGGGGCTGTGGGACGAACTTCTCGCGGCCGTCAAACCAGGCGACATCGTCATGCTCCAGTTCGGTCACAACGACGGCGGGGACATCAACAATCCCAACGGTCGTCCCGACCTGCCAGGAATCGGCGATGAGACGCAGACTGTGCAACGTCGCAACAGCACGAGCGAAGTTGTACACACCTTCGGCTGGTACAATCGCAAGTTCATCAAAGACGTCCGCGCCAGGGGCGGCACACCGGTGATCATGGTTCCAACCCCCTACAACAACTGGAAAGACGGCAAATTCGTACACCAGCCAGGCAAGATGGCCGAATGGGTCGGGCAGATAGCCGATCAGGAAAAAGTGCTCTTCCTTAATCACGGAGGTGCCATCGCAGCCCGCTATGACCGGCTCGGCGAAGAAGCGGTACGTCCATTCTTCCCGGCGGATTGGCTGCACACGAGCACTCTCGGTGCTATCGTGAACGCCGAGATGTTCGTTGCTGCCGTGAAGACTCTGGATATCAAACCGCTCGTCGATGCGTTGAACGACAAAGGAAAGGCAATCCCAGCTTACAAAACTGAATATAGTAAATCGGCAGACGAAGCTCCCGGGGCCGATGGCCCATCCTCCTCTGAGAAGATTGTCGATAAGAGCAATCTGCCGGCCGCTACCATACATTTAGCCGGTGACTCGACGGTTATGACTTACGCCTCAACCACCATACAAGAAGGTTGGGGTCAGGAGTTGGGGCAGCTATTCATCGACAAGGTCACCATTAACAACCAGGCGATAGGCGGAGCCAACGTAAAGTCGTTTAAGAACGGTCGCTGGAGCAACATTCTCTCGGCCCTAAAAGCGGGAGACTTTGTAATGATCCAATTCGGTGCCAATGACAGTGGAACAGCACACGGTCCCGTCACGCCTGCTGATTTTACAGCGATCCTCGGACAGATGGCCAAAGAGGTCAAAGCCAGACGGGCCACGCCAATCTTTGTGACGCCCTCGGCCTTTTACCAGTGGAATGATGGAAAACAGGACAATTCCAGGCTGGCTCCATACGCCGCGGCAACGGTGAACGCAGGCGCCATCCAAAATATCCAGGTCGTTGACTTGAATGCTCGCGGTGTGGAATATCTGAACTCAATCGGCCAAACCGCAGCCACGGCGCTCTACATGCCATCTCGCGGCACGGTTGACAAGGCCCACTTCGTCAAGGCGGGCTCGACAAAAATGGCCCGATTCGTGACCGAAGAATTACGGCGTATCCACAGCCCTCTGGCGGCATATTTGAAATAGACCTCGGTACTTGTAGCAAAAGCAATTCCGGCGATCTCTCTTTTCATACAGCCTTTTTTATTTTCTACGCCTTTTTTAGCTACTAATCCACTATTTCATTAGACCGAATCAGGTATCGCAACGAGCAAAATATTATTTTGTTTATTGTGAAGACAACGTATTTTTGTCCGGCAAAGTCTCATTTTCGGACGAAAAAAATCTTGATTTTTCAAGGTAATTTCGTTATCCTTATAGGTATCATACAGAGACAATTATGCTTTTAACCATATAAATGGGAAATGCCGGATAAAGAATAATTCTTAATCATTATATGTCATGGTAAAGACAGCATAGACATTCAGCCTCCTTATGCAAGAAAGAAAAGAATCTTTGTTGCCAAACATAAGGACAGGCCGGATAGTAATTATATTCAAGAAAGACATTTCGACCGTAAAGGTCTTATAGAACGAGAAATCTGGAAGTTAGATAACGGTCAGGAGATTATCGATTTAGATGATGCACAATATATTTCTCAGAATAAAGCCGAGGAACTTCAAATGCAGGCACTTGAGCCTTCCGCTTTGATGAAATTAGCTAAAGCAAATGAGTATTACGGAGAAAAAGGCCGATTATGCCTGCTTTATAACAATAAAATTTATTATAGCTCTGTAATTGATGCAATAATACCTCCACCCAAAGAAGATTTCGAACCTGAGTATGATATTAGTCAGGATTTTGAAGATTTTGGAAAACGCTGAATTTTTTCAAATTCTGACTATGAAGATGGTTTTAATATCAGATAAGTGCCGGGGCATTTAAAAACGAGCGAATCCGTCTATTTTTCCCAGGAATCAATCCAATACAGTCCGGAAGAAAGCCCAAACTAAAAGGTTATTTGCCTTATTTCCATCCTTTTGATGTAGAAAGACAGATTCTCGAGCACAGGATTCAATGAACGATGTACTGCTTTTTCAAACAACAACCATAAGTCAGTATTTTTCATGCCGCTGCAATTATTAAGAGTTTGTGAACCATTAAAAAATAATAACCGATCCTACAAATAAAAAGAAATAACCTATAGGAACCGGTGTTGCACATGTCCATAAACTCGTAGTCGCCGCCGTTGCGCCGGATCGGCCAGAAGTTCGGTAACTCGCGCGTGGTCCTGCTGAGGATCTCACATTGCGGTGCTGATGACCGTGACGACATCCGACCCGAGAAGATTGCCACGGTAATCATAGGCCAGGAATGTGAGGGTATTGACACCCGGATTCAGCGGAATAGTCGCGGACCAGGAATATATGCGCGTCGTTCCGCTTCCCGATGCGGTCCAGGTCGGCGATAGCGGAGTATCCCGGCCCTCCAGATAGATCTCGTACACATCCAGCCAGGCATTGCCTGATACCGTGACGTTCCGCGTATCAACCGTTTGGGCACCGGATGTCACGGCAAAAGGATAGGCCGGGGCAATTTTTGTCGCGAGCTCGGCGGCCAGTGCGTTGTGATAGCTCTCGATCGTACTCAGGAAACCTGTGAAATTGCCTCTCGCACCGGGAACCAGAGCACTGAACCGGTCGGTCCAGGTTTGCATGTATGTGGTATTCCATGCGGTGGTAAGGATGTCGTGCATATGTGCATAGTAAAGCCGCTCCCACTCGGGTTTCGCGGCGACCATCTTCTGCAAA
>JAFGBG010000122.1 GCA_016933295.1 Sedimentisphaerales bacterium
CGTTTAGATGTAGCGGAAAGGGAATAGCTATATAAGTGTTTGATATTGAATTAGTTAGATTTAGTAAAGGAAGTTATATTTCTCTGTACCTCTGTGCCTTTGTGTCTATGTACCTTTGGACCTTCAAAACACCTCTGTGTGCTCTGTGGCAAAAAAATGGAAAACGAACCCAATTTTACTTAGCGTATGGCGTTTAGCGGATAGGGTATAGTTTTTTAAATTCTTATTATTAAGTTGGTTATGTTAATGTTGAGACGGATTATATTTCTGTGCCTTTGGACCTTTTTGCCTTTCAAATCTAAATAGATTTGGAGGTAATTTGAAAAAACGAACCCAATCAATCTGCCGGCCTTCAGCCGGAAATTCGAAGTGCTAAGCTCGAAATCCGAATAAATCGGAGCAAGTTGAAAAAATTTATGCCCCAGGCACGAAGCCAATCCGGCTTCGCCTACGGTACCTATGGCACAAGCTATGCCGGGACAGGTTTTGCCGGTTTTTGGCAGAAAAACGGCGTTTTCAGTACTGAAAACAGCGATTTTCTCTCTATTTTAAGGATTTTTTCCGACAGTATTTTCGAGAATATTATCGTTTTTCGCGGAAATTCCCGCGGGTATGGACTTCGGATTTATCGGCAGAAACACGGTGAATGTTGTGCCCTGGTCAACTTCGCTCTCAACGTCGATTCTGCCTCCGTGCATAATCACGATTTTATGAACAATGGCAAGACCCAGCCCCGTACCCTGAATCTGCTTATCCGGTCGATTCACACGATAAAAACGCTCGAATATTTTCGGCAGCGCCTCTTTGGGTATTCCCATACCCGTATCGTGGACACTGATGACCAATTCCTCGTTTTGCTGCCGGACATTAACGGAAGCCATGCCATTTTCCGGCGTGAATTTTATGGCGTTACTGATAAGATTTGTTAATACCTGCGTAATCTTCGCGCGATCGAACTTTGCCATCGGCAGATTCTCAGGCAGTTCGGAAACCAGCTCTACGTTGTGCTTCTTCGCGTACAGAGTCATTGTCTCGTGTACTTCGGAGACGATTTGGGCGATATCGCTATCTTGTATGTTAAGGTTCATTTTGCCTGCACTGAGCTTCTGGAAATCCAGGACATCGTTAATTAAAGCGCCGAGCCTGTCGGCATTTCTTTTCGCTATGTCGAGAAATTTTTTCTGCTTTTCGTTAATTTCGCCTACCACCTCATCCAAGACAATGCCGAGCCCTTCTTTCATGGCGGCCAAAGGCGTCCGCAGCTCGTGCGAAACCGTGGATATAAACTGTGACTTCAATTCCATAGTCTCTTTCAGTTTCTCCTCGGCCCGCTTGCGCTCGGTAATATCCCTGATGATACCAATAGAGCCCGTAGTATTACCGTCCGAGTCCTTCAGAACGCTCAGCGAAATATCGACATCGATAACACCGCCGTCCTTTTTCACCATTCTGGTCTCCAGGTGGTGCTGCATTCCTTTTTGCCTGACATCGAAGGTTCTGATTTTTTCCCACTCGCCGACCGGATACAGCGTTTTTACAGGCATAAGATACAATTCCTCGCCCTCGTACCCGAGAAGGCCTTCCATAAAAGTATTCCAGGAAACCAGTCTCTCCTGCTCATCTACCAGGGTAATAGCCGCGGCGGAATTCTCAAAAATCATCCTGTACTTTTCTTCTGCTAAAAGCCGATCGTTCTCGGCCTTTTTACGCTCAGTGACATCGTCTATGGCGACAATCACACACTTTTTATTATCTATTATCACCGGCTTGGCACTGATTCGGAACCAGGGAACTATCTCTTTTCCGTCGATTTTAAGCGTCGGGCGAATCTCAAGACCAAAAATAGACTTATCAGAATCCAGAACACCCTGTACAGCCTTTCTGAACGAGCAACCCGGGCATGCCGGCGTATTTCCGCAACCTTCCTCATTGTTGATATGGTTGATGCAGCCGAGGGCATCTCCGACCCGGCGGCCGATAAGCTGAGAATATTCCTTATGAAACATCTGCCTGATTGCATTATTCGCACGGGTCATATACAAATTTTCATCGACCAGAAACATACCGATAGGAACTGCATCGAAGATTGCCACCAGATTCTTTTGTTTTTTATCCAGCGCTTCTTCGACTTTCCGACGCCTGATGGCATTTTCGATGGTTTTGGGGATCGCTTTGAGATACTTTCGCTCGAAATCCTTGGAAAGATAATCATATGCGCCGGCCTTCCATGCTTTCACGGCGACATCCTCATCGCGAGCGCCGGTAGTCAGCACGATGGGAATATCCTTGACCGAATCAAGGATATCGAGTGCCGTTCCGTCTCCGAGCGTAAAATCCGTGAGAATGACGTCGAATTCTTCCGATTTCAACACGTTTTGCGCCTCGGAAATCGAAGAAACAATAACATATTCATAGGGCAGTTTTTCAGCGGTTATATACCGCTTGAAAGACATCTGATCAAGCTCGTCATCTTCGATGAGTAAAATTCTGTACATGGTGTTTTCCATAGTATCTATGACCGCCTTTATCCGTCTTTACGATTTGTTGTTTTCCAGTGCACTTGTGATTTTTTCAATTAAATCGGTATAATCAAAAGGCTTAGTGACATAATCTGCGATACCGTAAGCTGAAGCGGCGGCGATATCCTGAGCCTCGCACAACGCTGTACACATAATAACCGGAATATTTTTTAAGTCTGGACGTTTTTTCATGTTTTCGAGCATCTCATGTCCGTTCATCACCGGCATATTGGTATCCAGCAATATCAGATCGGGCTTCTCATCGGCAGCTCTTTCCAGCCCTTCCTGTCCGTTGGAGGCCGTTACAACATCGAAATTGTTCGCCTCGAGACGGCACTGGATAGTATCAACTATATCAGGTTCGTCATCTACGAGTAGTATTCTTGCCCGATCCGTTTTTTGCTTCGACTTAAATATTCCTAACATAAGCATTCACCTTTCTTCAATTTGCCCCGAACATAAAAAATTATTTTACGGCCTTTTATCAACGGTATTGTCACCTCCGGCTATGACTTTCTCCGATGAAGCTATCGTTTCGTTTAATTCCTGGCTTATAATTTCATCCAGCTCGGCCAAAGCCGAGAGCAATTCTCTCGTAGCCTCTTTGTCCTTTCTTTGCCGGAGTATCTTAATTTTGTCGAGTAAAATCATCTTGGCGACGTTTCTCTCGTACTGCTCTCTTTCGGCTTTTTCCCGACGGAGCCGGGCTTCGCGTTCCTTAGATATAATGTCATCCGGCAATCGGAGAACGGGCTTTTCCGTGATTTGTCGGTATTTGGACATTGCATCTTCGGGAACCGGCTCGCCCCTGTATATGTGGGGCGAGAGAAATACGATAAGCTCGGAATTCTTGACGACGGTATTGGTGTTTTTAAACAGGTTGCCGATAATCGGCAAGTCGCCCAAAAAAGGAATCTGGTCGATTTCTTTGGTTTTTTCCTGCCGTCTCAAACCACCCAAGACAACGACCTGGCCGTCACTCAGCAGAAGAGAAGTATCGGCTTTCCTGGTATCTATTATAGGGACCTCGGTGTCACTTTGTCCGGTTGCGACATTCTGTTCCGTAATGACTTTAAGTAAAATGTCGTTCGCATCCGTCAGTGTCGCCTCTACCTTCAACTGAACACCTACGTTTTTGAATCTCGTAGTTGTAAGGGCCGCCGCTCCTCCTGCGGCGGCATCCATTATTTCGGTGTAAGGCAGCTCTTCGACGGCTTCTATCGACGCAGATTCGCCGCTGACCAGCATGACTCTCGGACTGGCGAGAATCTCGACGTCTCTTTTTTGTTGTATCAAATGTACAACATTACGAATAGTGCCGCTGATAACGGAGAACGAGCCTCCGAGGCCGGTCGTATTGAAGGCCGAAGCATCACCGATAGTGGTCTCGTCTTCTACGGTCGAGCCTAATCGTGACGCAGTGAAATTCTGCCTGTAACTTATATCGTATCTATTGTCGGAGAGAATGTCCCAGTTGACACCGATTTCGGTGTCGTCATCGAGCTTGACGTCAAGAATGACGACTTCTATCATAATTTGTCTCGGCGTTTTGTCGGCATTCTCAATTTCTCTCAGAATTTTATCAAGGGTTGCTCTGGTATCACAAATTATAATGGAATTGTTTTTCTCGTTTGTCGATATGCTGCCGTACTCGGAAGACATTTTACCAATGACCTTCTCAAGACTCTTGGCGTCGAGAAATTTCAGCATCACGGTTCTGACGAATAATTCCGGTATCCCCGCCGCAGTTTCGACAGGTACGGCCACAACTGTTTCAGGAACAGGCGCGCCGAGCCCGACCAGTTGTCCGAACGGATCGATTCTGCCGCGAGAATCACTTTGTTGTTTATCGGTATTTTGCTGTGAACGCGCGCTGGCACCAAACAGGCATATAGTAACTATCAAGCAAAACCAGATAATCCTGTATATATATTTATACCTCATGCCGGCGATTTTCCTTTCTTTGAATCATATAAATTGTGACGGACATCCTGCATTTCAGATAACTGGGATTGTCGTCATCCGAAAAAATACATACCGTTTCTATCCGCACACATTTTGAACCTTCCTGGAGTTTATTCATCAGGGTAGTTATACTGCCATAGCTGCCGAGGACTGTAAGTTCCGTCGTTTTTGCGATTATTTGATTCGGACTGGCCGCACCGGATTCCGAATCCGCCTGTGAAAAGGTTAACGAAGACATAATGCAGCCGGCTTCTTCAGAAACTAACTGGATATCACTGAAAAATTTCTTGGCTTCGACGGAATCGAATAATTTTTCATAACCGGAATTGAGCTCTTCTTCCAGTCCTACAAGCTCCTTTTTTCGAACCTTAAGGTTATTTATGATAATCTGTTTTTTCTTTACAAGATTACTCGCGGCCGACTCGTATTTTTGCGCCGCCTGAAGATAATTGCGATGAGGCGCTATTATCCAGTTATAAACACCGATTGCTCCTATTATCACAAGCGAGGCAAAGATAACGTTCTTCTGAGAACTAACAGGTTTAATCAAGCGTTTCGATAACATAAAAATACCTTTTACTGAGTCAACAAACAACTGATGGAATATTCCACCAGACCACCCGGCTGAATATTATTTCGGGACCCGACAAGTGAAGCCGAGTTTATATTTCCGCATTTATTTAACGCCTCGATAAAAAGATTAACGGCGGGATATGAAACCGCCTGGCCGCTGAGCAATATCTTCGAGTTGTCACTGCTGTCAAGCTTTGTTATTCGTACGGTTTCCGGCGTGGCAAGCCTGATGCCATTAAGTATCTGTCCCCATTCCCAAACGGTGTCGGTTTCCAGGGTACTGTCTATTTGCTCGAGCTTCGACGATATTTCGGTGATTTGTTCCTGTAAAAGCGACTGCTCGTTCAATAATGCCTGAGTGCCTTCACCGGTCTGCAACTGTTGCTTTTGTCTTATCGCTTTGTCCGTTTTTTCCATTCTGGCGTTGACAAAAGCGGAACTTAAAATCATCAGGACAAAAAGAATCGCGGCGATATTTGCCGCTACGAGAATCTTTTTTTCCCTCGATTTGGCAAGAGCCACTTCCGACGGAAGCAAATTAATACTAAAACCGGCACATGGAGTATTAAGAAGTCCCATCGCCAAACCAACGGCAACAGCCGAAGGCTCATTATTGAAACTGTCGTTTGCAACCGGTGTATCAAGGAAGGCGTTCGAGGGAGTTGTCATATGAAATTCGATATCTTCAAACCTGCTCTTTAATTCTTCCGCCTTAATCCCGGCAGAACCGTCGGGAATGTCAGTAACCAGGATTACACGCCATTTGTTGTTTTTTTTCGGAGTCCTGACCTCGCAGAATTTCAGAACTTCGCCAATTTCTCCTTCCAGCCATCCAAAATATTCTTCCGGACGCAATTCCGCCGGTTTAACCCTTATAAAGTCAAGAGTATTATCTTTGAACAGAGATAACGTAAGAGTGCCGTCAAAGACCGTAGCAATTAGTATGTTTGTATTCGCCTTGTCGGCAATATTTTTTGCATAACATGCCCTTGTATAAGCCATCCATGACGGTTCGACTGCCTCGATATTCAGACCCTGTCTGTTAAAAACTTTCAAAGCAGCGTTAACCTTTTGACCGTCGGTAGCAACTACGAATGCACGTCGACCTCCCGATCCCGATAAGGACCTGATGCCGCAGAAATCAACTACAGCTTTTTTTATCGGGAGCATTGCATAGTGCTTAACTTCATTAAAAACAAACTGTCTTACATTGCCGGGAGCTTCCTTCGGTAAATCAAGAATTTGCATGAGCGTCGGCCTGGCAACCAAAGAAACGGCTGTCGGATGAACACGAATTCCATTTCTGCTTTTAAGTTTTTTAATCGCCCTCGCCAAAACTGCGGCGTCTTCTATGTTGCCGTTTTTTATCGCTCCATCCGGAACGGGGCAACAGGCGGCTTTCAATAATTTAACACTGTCACCTTGCTTTTTGAGCAGTGCCAGATTAATCCGACCGTCTGAAATATCCACACCTAATGCAGTTCTGTAGCGAGGCATTATTCGTTTATCCTCAAATTATCAATTCTTATTACATAGGGGCTGCTGCCGCCGATTGTTATATCGGCCTCAACTCTTGCGGCAAATCCCTGCGGCGAAATTCCTGTCGATGTAATCGTAGAACCATCGACTACGACGGTGTATGAACCACCCTCAAAAGCCTTATTTGTGAAGCCGGCGTTCCAGCTCGAATCCGCCCGCAGCTCGCTGAAGGCATCATTAAGGCCTGCTTCTGCAGTAGCAAGCGCCTGAGCCGAGTAAATCTGATTTTCGACAAGCTGCAACTCCTCGGTATTCATCTGGAGCATGCCTATAACAAGCGCAGAGAGGAACGCTATAACAAAAATCGTTACCAACAAAACCGAGCCGTTATTTTTTAGTTCTTTTTTCATACATCTGTTTTTCTACGGATATATTCCACCGGAGCCCGATGTTTCCGTAACTTCCAGCTTTACGTAATCTGTAAACAACTCCATACTTTCCTTATTTGGTTTTTTGCTATTGGAAACTGCAAGCAATATAATCGTATTTGCTCCGGCGCCGCCGATATAGTCTGTAAGCGAACTTAGCAAAGTGCCGGTAAGAGTAACTTCGGATTCGGTGTCGGCGGAAGCCTCAAGCAATTCATAATTCAAATATGTATCATTCCAAATATAAAAGCTTGCACCGTCGGTATCATTTTTCTTCGTATTGATTCCTTTTCCGTTGAATACGGCTGTGATCTGCGTAACATCGCTTTCATTCTCGTCGATCAGGAACACAAATCGCATCTGTGCATACTTACTGTTGGATGAAACACTGTAAGAATGAAAAGTGCCGTCATCAAATTCAATGTCGTCATACTGACTTGCACCGAGGGCATTTGTTGGAGTAGCAGAACTGGCCGGTACCTGGACATTATCCTCCCCGTCGTAAGCGAAAATATTTGTTTCCTGTATCCGATTGGAATAGTCATAGGTTGTTTGCGTAGTCGAGCCGGATCCGGAACCTGAATTTCCGTTCGTGCGGAGGTACGCGATTGTTGTAAAGGTTTTATTACGAGCGGAAGAAGACGAATCGGTTACCGTGGCTTCAACTCTGACGGCACGGATGATATTCACATCCGAAACCGGCGATAAATAACTGTCCAGGTCACACGCATCGAAACAAGTGAACTGTAACCTGCTGACAGGCCCGGCCAAATCGCAAAGGTCTCCGACGGGCCCGAATTCCACGTAGCCGGATGTGCCGTTGACATCGTACCTGATGGCTTCTGAATCATTATTTTCGAATTCAATGTAACCATCGGTCTGGGATGCATCACTGACGGCGGTTACTTTAACAGCCTTGACGAGATTGTGATTTAGATGATCTATCAGAATCCTGCCGTTCTGCATAGTATCCGCGGCGGTCTGGCTGGATTCCCAGCCGCTTCGTATTTGCCCGAATAGCGGCAATATTGCCGTAAGAATAACGATCATTATAGACAATGCTATGACCATCTCCATAAGAGTCATGCCGCTTTTTGATAGTCGATATATCCGGCGTATTGAGTTTTTCTTGTTTCTATGATCCATTTTTCTCAGCGCATAGAACTTACACAATTAGTGTTAATATCTTCGGCATATAATAAAAGCGTAGTTACCGTAAGTTTTACATTATCGGCAACATAATAGAGCAACGATTAGAAGGCGAAAAACAAAGATATTTTACTATTAAAGCATATTCTTATCGGAAGTGTGTTTCTACGGTGAGGAGAATTTTCTTTTGGCCGAACGGATGTCCTATAAGTCCGTTACGACTGCCATCTCTTTGCTATATAAGTGGCCAGAATAACTTCGATCTCGTCCGAGTCGAGAACATTATCGCCGTCAAGGTCATAACCGACTGAAATCGTTATCTTCCTCAGATTAGTGCCGGCGGATTCATCGACCACGTTACACAGGTAGGAGCCGTCGAGAGCAATATTGTTCGCCGTAAAAGACTGACTGTAATTATAGATAGAACGCGCCTTAATTTCATCGAGCCTGGCCTGCGAGAGAATCAGGCAGTAAGTTTTTCGCTCGATAATTGTGCCGTTTAAATATGCTCTCGTCAGACCTTTGAGAATCGGAACCATCGCCACAATTAAAATCGCCGAAGCAATAACAACTTCTGTAAGAGTCAAGCCGGCCCGTGCCCGGCGGTCGAATCGATTTCGGCGACCGATTTTGCATTTAGTGAATACCGTTAATGTGCCAATTAGTTTTCGGTACATATAGTCAGACCCGTCGCCGCTTTAATATCGATTGTAAATGTTTTTCCCGACGATGAAACAACAAGCTGGTTGTCACTACCGGCAAGCAAATTTCCCAGAGGGCCGAACTCAAACCGGCTTCCGCCGGTACAACTTATCCCCGAATCAATCGAATGCGAATCTACCGTCGCCGAAGTATCGAGATTCTGTATTTCATAGCCCGAATAAGGGACCGAGCCTGTCATAATCAACGCAAAACCCGTCGTATTATTCGCCGCACTGGAAATGGCAAGACTGCGCGCCCGGCGAATGTCGGTCACAATTTTCCATGCTACGTTGTCGGCCTTTTGTTCCGAAATCAGGGAGAAATTAAGCTTTGGTACGGTAATGGCCGCAATAATGCCGAGAAAAACAACGACAATAACAAGCTCTACCAAACTGTATGCGGTTCTTTTCTCTGCCATTATTGCAACCTCTGTTCCGGGATAAGTCTATACCGTAACCTGCAACCTGTAATAAGGAAAAAGGGAGACTGCGGCCCATGCCCCAGTCACCCTTTGAAACTCGAATAAATCACCCGGAACTTCCGGTAATCATTTTTTTCTTAGTGATTATGGGAACTATCATCAACCCTGTTATTGACCAAAGTACTTGGATAGTTCGCATCGGTTACCGGGCATTGAGGCGGACCATCCGGGAAATATGTGGTAGAGTTGGTAATTGTAGTCAGATTGGCGGGATAAGAACCGTCATTTTCCGCCGCGTACAACTCAATCTGAGAATTGATTAGATCTATATTTGTCTTGCAGGCATTCTTCTTTGCCGTATCGGCACTCTGGCTCAAACGCGGAATCGCAATAGCGGCCAGTGCACCAAGAATCAGCACCACGATCAGCAACTCTACTAACGTAACACCTCTTTTAGATTTCATTCTTAATACCCCCTTCGATAAAGGACATTAACATTTCTTTTTAGTTTAAATCTTACCTATACATATAATCCCGTTCTGCTATCGGCACAAATAACGGCGTGCTTAAAAGTAATTAAGGGACGGTTCGCATTTTATTCCAGATGACTCATGTAATCGAACATCGGCAAATATACGCTAATCAGAATAAAACCGATAACCAGTCCCATAATCGCCGTCAGGGCAGGTTCCATCTTGACAAGCATGGCCTTCATCATGCGGTCAATATCTTTATCAAGAAAATCGGCGCCTTTATTCAGCATTTCCGATAACTTCCCAGCCTCCTCCCCTGAAGCGGCCAACTGAGATATGAGCGGCGGAAATATTTCATAATCTTTCAGAGAATATGCAACAGTGTTTCCGGCCTGTATGGATTGCTGCAGCCGCGCTGTTATTTCGGAAATTTTCGTATTGTTGACAACCTCCTTCGCGACTTCCAGGGCCTTAACCAATGGTACGCCCGCCGAAGTCATCATAGCAAAGGTTCGTATAAACTGAGTAGCAACGACTATTCGATTAAATTTCGCCAGAATCGGCATATTCAGTTTGAAAGAATCCCACTTCTCTTTGAAACGCCGGTCCTTCCTGAAAAATTTCCACACGAGTACCATAGCGGCAAAAACCAGAAGTATCGCCCACCAAAAGTCTCTGACGAGAACGCTCAAGTTAATCAGGATTTGAGTCGGTACCGGTAACGGCACATGCATCTTCCTGTATAACTTGGCGAATACAGGAATAACGAATATGACAAGAGCGGCAATTACTCCGAAACACATAAATCCGACAATTACGGGATACGCAAAGGCCGATTTAATTTTTCGCCGGAAGTCCAATCTTTTTTCCAGATAAACCGCGCTTGCTTCCAGTGTTTCCGAAAGTTTACCGCCGGTCTGTCCCGCCTCAAGCATTCCGAGAAAGAAATCGGAAAATATTTCTCTGTGTTTTCCAAAAGCCGCTTTTAACGTAGCTCCAGCCGAAATATTTCGTCTTATATCGGAGAGTATTTGTTTAAATGAATTATTCGGAGTCTGCTCTTCAAGTGTTTCGAGGCACCCGGTTATCGAAAGCCCCGCAGAACACATCCCGGCAAGCTTGAAGGTAAAAGTAACTATTTCATCCTGTGTTATTCTCCCACGTTTTGAGGTCTGAGATTTTCTGCGCTTGGCTTTGAGCAGCGTATCGCCCATTTTCGCCAGGTCGTTTCGAAGTATAGCGATGTTCTCAATGTCACCACAAACGCCCGAAAACTTATTCCCGTTTCCATCTTTTGCAATGTATTCATAAACCGCCATTAATCCGACCTCATATCCACAACTCGCAACAATTCTTCAAGAGAAGTTTTGCCGGTCAGTATTTGCTCGATGCCGTCTTCTCGAAGTGTTTTCATGTTCTGTGCTATGGCCTGCTGCTTGATAGCCTCATCACTTTCAGCATTGATTATCAGTTGGCGAATTTCACGCGAAACGCATAATATCTCATAGATTGCCCTGCGTCCGCTGTAACCGGTGCCGTAACAATCTTCACAACCCTGCCCGCGATATAACAAAATTTCTTTGTCCTTTTTGCCGTTTTTGTTTTGCCTTCCTTTGTCAATCGCGCCGGTCTTCGAGGTACCCGGCACTACGGAATCCTCTTGTGACGAGTCCGATATAAGTTCCATATCTTCGGATGACGGCTTGTATGACTGCCTGCATTTGGGGCATATAGTGCGAATCAGTCTCTGGGCCACCGTTCCCAAAAGCGCCGAGGCAATAAGAAAGGGGGGTATTCCGATATTAATCAAACGCGATATCGCTCCCGCCGCATCATTTGTGTGTAGTGTGCTCAAAACCAAATGGCCGGTAAGTGCGGCACTTACGGCTATCTCGGCGGTTTCATAATCTCGAATTTCACCTATAAGGACAATATCAGGATCCTGACGCAATATACTCCGCAATGCTGTGGCGAAAGTTCTGCCCGCAGACGGCCTGACCTGAACCTGTGTAATGCCCTCGAGGCGATACTCGACGGGATCTTCGACGGTAACGATGTTTTTTTCTGGTGTGTTGAGCAACTGCAAAAGAGCATACAACGTGGTAGTTTTGCCGCTTCCTGTCGGTCCCGTGAGCAATATCATGCCGTAAGGATTCCGAACCAGTGATCTGAATTTTTTATTATTGTCCGACGAAGTCACGATTTTTTCGAGAGACCACCTGTCCATATTCTTATCAAGAATCCTGATTACGATTTTCTCACCTCCCACGGCGGGCAACGACGAAACTCTCAGATCGTAATTGCGGTTGTCGTGCTCGATTGCTATATGGCCGTCCTGCGGCAGACGCCTTTCCGATATGTCCATATCGGCCAATATCTTGATATGAGAAATCACTTCCTGCTGCACCGAGGCCGGCACGTCCAGTGTGTTGTGAAGCAGACCATCGATACGATAACGAACCCTCATATCCGACTCCTGAGGCTCAATATGTATATCGCTTGCCCTCGCATCTACGGCACCGGTTATTATCGAATAAACCAATTTTGAAACCGGGTCGTCGGCAACCTGTAACGCTTTATGAGCAGACGAAGAGCTTTCGGGGCCGCTTTCGCCGTCCTGGCGCTTCAGACGCATGGAAGCGATGGCCTGACGGGTGGCATTTCGTACGTCGAAGTGATGTCTGATAGCGCCTCTGATGGCGTTCGGTGTCGCCGCCAGAGGAATCACCTTAAAGCCTGTTCTTAATTCTATCTGGTCTCTTACAACAAGGTTCAGCGGATCGCTCATTGCGACAAACAGATTATTATCCACTTTTTTTATCGGGATTAGATTATACTGGTTGGCAATTTGTGAAGTCACCATATGGGCCGCTATCGGCTCAACCATATCGGGGGATAGATTGACGAATTCTATTTTATTGCTGGAGGCAATTATCCTGGTTAACTGCTCCTCGCCGATAAGATTTTCCTCCCTGAGAATATTGATAATACCTCGTCCGCTGTTTGCATTTTTCTCAATAACAGCATTGATTAGCCGCTCATCGTCAATTTCCTGACGCAAAGCTGAAATTATCGGGTCATGCTTGTCCATAAAGCAATTATCGGCACAAGGCAAACGCAACTTAACGTCATAAAAGCTTTCGAGCACGCCGAAAAACGTGTTTCTTCACACATGCGGGAAGTTAACAAATGATGCGAAATACGTTTCCAAACAAAAGGAGGCATTCGTTAAGTTGACTATGCCAATTGCCGATAGATTTGTTCTATGAAGGATTAGGTGAACTCGAGTCGGAGAATCACGACGGGATTTCCTGAAAAAATATAATTAAACAGACAGGTCATTCAAAAGGAATAAAAATGAAAGAAGCCGTCACACGACCCACAAAGGTAATCACGATCACGAAAAGTGAAAATATAAAAATAGCGGCAGAAAAAATGCTCAGAGAAAAAATCGGCTGCCTTATTGTCAACGATGAAAACGGCAAATTTGTGGGCCTGTTGACAGAGCGAGATATAGCCAACAGAATAGCCGTATCTTCGGAAGCAGTTGAAAAAACGACTGTCGGACAGATTATGACGGCACACGTTGTTTGGTGCGCCCCCGGCACCCCGGCCAGCAAGGCTCGGGAAATTATGACTAACAATAAGATTCGCCATTTACCCATAATCGACAACAATGAAATTGTGGGGATACTTTCCGTCCGTGACCTAATGGAAAAACAACTCCTCGAGGATCGCGCCGCGGCAAAGGAAGTCGCGATGCTTTCAAAATGTCTCAAGAGTATCGACATGAAGGAAGCGGCAGATATAGTCACCAAAGAAGTTCCGAAGCTTTTTCAAGCCGAAAAATGTGTGCTTTGTTTATTCAAAAAAGACTCCGATACGGAAAGTACCGAGCTCTTAAGTTACAATCATTGTCCATGCCCCGAAGCTAATCTCAAATGCCAGGGACCTGAGGCCGCCGTTCCGTTGGTCGGGCAACAATCGACAGATAAATCTTCGGCAAGCCAATTCTCCGACGATGAAGAACCGTTTACTTACGACACTATCCCTGATGCCTGCCGCCAATTAGGCGCTCAAGGCCCTCGACTGGTGATTCCGATGACTATCGCCGAGCATAAAGGAACTTCGGCCGCACCGATTTTATTAGGCAAAACCGAAAAGGGAACATTTATGGATCCCAAATACGCTTTGTCCGATACGAAGAATCATTTGTCCGGTTATTTATGTATGTGCGGATTGAAAAACTTCGGTTCCAGCAACTGGGAGCTAACCGGATACAAGGCAAAACTGACAAAAGATATTTTGACTTCTCATCTGACAAACGCCAGCTTATACCAACACGCAAGGCTTACCTCTCTAACGGACGCGCTGACGGGAATCGGCTCAAGGAAACTCCTCGAAGACCGGCTCCAGGCCGAGGCCGCTCGAGCAAAACGATACAAACGTCCTTTCTCGGTCGCAATAATCGACCTCGACAATTTCAAAACAATAAACGATGTATTGGGACATGCCACCGGTGACGACGCTCTGCGGAAACTTGCCGCATGTATGAAGGCTCAAAAAAGAACACCCGACGTGCTGGCGCGATATGGCGGCGATGAATTTGTGATACTTATGCCGGAGACCAAAGCCGGTGATGCTGTTGTTCTTTTAGAACGGATTCGAAGTGAAGTCGAAAAAATTAAAGTTGCAGAAAACGTTTCCATGACAATCAGTTGCGGCATAGCCCAGAGCATTCCGGACAGCAAAGATACTCCCAGCGAAATAATCCGTAGAGCCGACCTGGCACTGTATGAAGCTAAAAATGCCGGTCGAAACTGTGTCAAGCTCTGGGATAAATCAATGTCAAAAACTCAAAGTATCGGTGACATAGAAATAGACAAAATCAGAAAACTCAAAAGGCGCATCGCCGGTTTGTCGGAACAGGCGGAGAAAATGTTTATTCAAAGTATCTGGGGATTAGTCCAGGCCCTCGAAGCCAAAGATCCCTATGCCGGAAAGCATTCCGAAAACGTCATGTACTATTCCATGGGCATTGCTCAGACTATGAATATCCACCAGAAGCAACAGGAAATAATCCGTCGGGCCGCCATGATACATGATATCGGAAAAATCGGAGTGCCTGATGCGATTCTTTCCAAGAAGAAAAGGCTCACCATGCACGAACGCGGCATTATCGAGCAGCATCCGCTCATAGCCGTTCGCATCCTGGAGAAGATGAGCTTTCTCGAGCAAGAGGTATCTATTGTCAGATGCCATCATGAAAAATGGAACGGCCAGGGATATCCGGACGGCCTGTCACATAGTGCAATACCGATTGGAGCCCGAATATTAACTGTGGCGGATACTTTTGACGCCCTGACCTCGGAACGCTCTTATCACCAATCTTTATCCGTCAATGAAGCGATCAAGACTATTGTCAACGCCTCGGGATACGATTTTGATCCCGATGTGGTCAAAGCCTTTGTTGAATGGGTAGAGACAATTCGCAGCCAATCAGATCTGGCGGAGCAGCTCACGCCGGCGGATTTACTGAATTCGCAGGTCCAATCCGAGCAAAGCACCACAGAGGAGATTGTCGCCGAGCGGGTTCCTGAAAAAGTCGCCGTATCATAGTCTTTCTGATTCTCGCTTTTGCAGCAGCCGATTAATATCGTTGATGCGCTCTTCAAAAGCCGGATGCGATGAAAAATAGCTGCCAATGCGAAATTGCCTCTCAGAAAGAGCCAACTCGTTCAAACGCCCGAGTAATCGCACAGAGGCACGGACGTCATATCCGGCGGCAGCGACCAAGCGAACGCCGAGCCTATCGGCCTGAGACTCAATTTCCTGTGAATAGGCGCTTTCAAGAAACTTCACACCGACTTTTCGCAGCCAACCCGAAATCTGCCCCCGTATTGGTACGGCACAGGAAGCAACATTAACGGCGGAATTGCTAACTATACGTTTTATCGCATGTTCACGAATAACGTGAGCCATCTCGTGACCGAGTATGAACGCCAGTTCATCCCGATTCCAGTCACATAATTCCACTAACGGGCGGGTCACAAAGATAAATCCTCCCGGCAGGGCGAAAGCATTCGGCTCGGCGCTTTTTACCACCTCGAAACTGAAGGTGCGCAACTTATTTGCCACACATCCGGCAAGATTAGAACCTATCTCATTTAACAACTGTATGGTTGTCTCATCGCTGTCAGGCTCCAACTGATTTCTGATTTCCCTTGCCAGGTCACGTCCGACTTCGTTTTCCACCCGAATCGCATTGCCTTGACCACCAGTCACCGATTGCCATATCCACTTGGCTTTACGTACCGTCGGCCCCACCTTCCGGCCCAAATTGTAAAACAGGCTACTCACTGTAACGCTTTTCCTTACATGATATATACGATTCTATTTCTCATTTTTGCCGGATTGTTTCATTGGAGCATCGTCCTTCGTTTTTTTTAACAGCTTTTGCACCATACTTTTATAACTTGCTTTCCAGGAAGCAGGCAGCCTGTCTTCGAGCAAAAACCCCAGACCTAACAATTCCAGACCAACCAGAATAAGCCATGAGCCGGGCGAACATGGAGTTATCAAAGCAAGAAAGCCCAGAATAATCAGAACTATTCCGAGGGCTTTCCTGAGGTACTTTTTCATTTGGTTTAGTTTCTCACTTACATACGATTTCGTGCCGGATATTTCGAATCCATCCGGCGGCAAATTTCGGATATGATACACTAAAGATGTTTCAGCCACGAGAGGTTTTTTGCCGTTACTTTTATACCATATTTCCGGCGTGTTTGAATCTAAATAAGAATTGGAATTATCTTTGGATAAAATTGGTGATAACTATACCTTTATAATTATTGCAGTATGGGATTTACGTGTGAATCCGGCTGATCGCTTATAGCCTTGTGGCAATTCGTTAATTGTCATCTTTCAAGTTACTAATGTCCGCCTGCGAAATGGCCCAAAATCTCGATTTTACTTTCCCATTTATATGAATCAATACCGGCGGAAAATCCCGCACCGGAGCCGATTAATTCCTGAATCCATTTCTTTATATATCTTAGCATTCTCATTTTATCTAACCTCCCGTTTCTCTTTGCCGCCTGTTTCGTTTTTTTTCTTCGAGTCAGCATTTTTTGCCGCCTTTCTATATTTGAAAGGCAACAACTCGATTACTGGTAACGGGAAACTTATCTCGATTTTAGATTGCAATTATAAAACAGCTCTGTTCGAAACTCCGCGGATAATATAGCAAAAATGAGAGTGCTGGGACTCGAACCCAGGACCTACGGCTTAAAAGGCCGTTGCTCTACCGACTGAGCTACACTCCCATTAGGCTATAAGAGCTTGCAATATAACCACTTCCCACGGAAGTTGTCAATCCTTGCGACGGGTAAAACTCAAAAAAAGCGAAATTCCATCATTTAAGGGCAAGAAATTTCTCAAAACCGGCAAAAATTTCCTTCGTTTTGACGGTCAAATTTTCTCCGCAAGTATGTAATTACCATATCTTCAAACTACAATTGGACCGTCGAAGCTATAAGCTTTGGCCCCGCGCCGCAAACAAAATCGGCATCATAATTATATCTTCAAATAATTTCTACTGCTCCAGGCACAAAAAAGCCGAATATAAATTCAAGAAGACTCTTCGAGACTTCCGAGTTGAAATTTTACCAACGAATAATGCAATTGTATGATTCATTCAATCAGAAATAGTCCGGTTGCCGAATCCATCGCAATGATTGTCGTCCTGCTGATGGCTATCGGCACGGTTTTCGTATTTTCCGCCGGTGCCAATCTCGGTTTCGAGATCGACCTGAAAAGATTCTACAACTACACAAGTCTGCGCCAGATCCTGTTCTTCCCACTGGCCTGTCTGATTATGTACACCGCTTCCTGTTTCGATTATCGAAGATTCAGTCTCGAAAAGGGCTGGCGTCGAAATCCGATAGTTTATCTTTTAGCCCTGAGTATCGTCCTGCTCATTATTGTTTTAATCCAGAAGTTTCACCCGATATTCGGCGGATTCGTTCCCCTTATACATAATCACTACCGCTGGATAAATATCCCCGCCGGAGCATTCACAATAAGTTTCCAGCCTTCGGAGCTGGCAAAATGGATGACCGTTTTTCTCGTGGCCGCCCTTTGCGACAAATTCGGAAACGATATCAAGCTGTTCTGGAAAAGATTCGTGCCTGTTTGCCTGTTGGTCGGCGCGGTTGTCGGGCTGATCATCGTTGAAGACTTCGGCACGGCGGCCTTGATTTCTCTTTTGGCCTTTTTGATGCTGATTATCGCCGGCGTTAAATTGTGGCACATTTTACCTCCGCTGCCGATTGCCTCTACCGCATTCTTTTTAGCCGTCTGGCTTGTTCCCGCCAGGCTGGTTCGAATCACCGCCTTTTTGCATCCCGAAAAATGGACCGATTCGATCAACTACCAGCCCAGCCAGTCGCTTATCGCACTCGGCTCAGGGGGTTTGCTGGGCAAGGGATTAGGCAGAGGAATATGCAAATACGACCATCTGCCGGAAGATACGACGGATTTCATCTTCGCAATTATCGGCGAAGAGCTTGGTTTTGCCGGAAACGCGGTCATTATTTTGCTGTTTCTGTTATTCGTCATACTCGGAATCATAGTTGTCAGGAGATGCAAGAACAGCTTCGGGCGGCTCTTGGCGAGCGGAATCATCCTGACTATCGCGATACAGGCGGCGATTAATATTGGCGTTGTAACCGTTGTCCTGCCGACCAAAGGAATACCGCTGCCGTTCGTAAGTGCCGGCGGAACAAGTATGTTACTATCAGCCGCGGCCGTCGGAGTCCTGTTGAATATCGCCGGTCAATCCACAAACGAAATCGGCCAAATAGAATAATTGGCTTCGTTTTTCTTATCCCGTCGAAGCTACAAGCGAAACCGAATTCTCCCGCAAATTCATCTATTTACTTGTCATAAAAGAGCTTATATAAAAATAGAATCCTGAGCTTGTCGAAGGATTGGGTTCGTTTTCGATTTTTTTTGCCACAGAGCACACAGAGGTGTTCTGGAAGCACAAAGGTTCAAAGGCACAAGGGCAAAGAGAATTACTCCAACTCATTATTAACATAACCAACTTAATATCAAACAGTTATATAAC
>JAFGBG010000123.1 GCA_016933295.1 Sedimentisphaerales bacterium
GTTATATAACTGTTTGATATTAAGTTGGTTATGTTAATAATGAGTTGGAGTAATTCTCTTTGCCCTTGTGCCTTTGAACCTTTGTGCCTTCAGAACACCTCTGTGTGCTCTGTGACTCAAAAAAAATGGAAAACGAAGCCAATGTTAAAATAGGTAATATAGTACAACCTCAGCTGAAGCAAAGGATTATGCTGATATTTGGAGATTTTGGGTATTTTGCAGGCAAGAAATCAAAGCCAATTATTCCAGAGGCAAGACGACAGAGACAAGACTCGAAGAATCGCTTTATTCCAAAAAGGCGATGTCGAGATTCTTGGCGGCGGCGGTTTCATCCGGACGCGATACCGGCGTAGTCTTCGGAGATTCCCTGAGTTTCTCCGGCTTGGTTTTGGCAATCTCGGCTATCTCAATCATCGCTTCTATGAAAGCATCGATAGTTTCCTTGCTCTCGGTTTCGGTCGGCTCTATCATCATAGCTTCTTTGACAATCGTGGGAAAATATACGGTGGGTGGATGGAATCCCATGTCGATGAGCGCTTTGGCTACGTCTATGGCATGTACGCCGTTTTCGAGCATTTCATCGGACGGACTGAGAACGCATTCGTGCTTGCAAACGCGATCGAACGCGACTTTGTAATGGCGGCATAATTTCGCACGAATGTAGTTGGCGTTCAGAACGGCGTTTTCCGCTACTTCTTTTAAGCCTTCTTTGCCCAACATGAGAATATAGACGTAGGCCCTGAGCACGATGGCGAAATTGCCGTAAAACGGCGCTATATAGCCGATAGATTTCGGCCTGTCGTATTCCAGAGCGTATGTGCCGTCATCGCGTTTGATGACAATCGAGACCGGCAGAAAATCGACCAGGTTTTCTTTGACCCCTACCGGGCCGGAGCCGGGGCCCCCGCCGCCGTGAGGTGTGGCGAAAGTTTTATGCAGATTCAGATGGACGATATCGAATCCAAAATCGCCGGGCCGGGCCTTACCGACTATCGCGTTCAGATTCGCGCCGTCGTAATAAGCGAGACCGTCAACACTATGAATAAGATCGCAGATTTCTTTAATATGCGGATTGAAAAGGCCGAGCGTATTCGGGCAGGTCAGCATAAGGCCGGCGACTTCGTCGTTGACCATTTTTTTGACGGCATTGACGTCCATAACTCCATTATCGTCACTCGGGACCTGAACGACTTTGTAACCGGCGATTGCGGCACTTGCCGGGTTCGTGCCGTGAGCGCTGTCGGGAACGAGTACGGTCGTTTTTTTATTGCCTTTGCTTCTGTGGTATGCGGCCATAATCATAATACCGGTAAGCTCGCCGTGAGCACCCGCCATAGGCTGCATAGTAAAACCCGCCATGCCGGTTATTTCTCTGAGGAAAATATCCATCTCGTAAATAACCTGCAGTGCCCCCTGGGTCAACATGCCGCCCATTCGCAACTGAGGCAGCAGAGGATGAAGATGAGCGAAGCCGGGATAGGAAGCGATTCGTTCGGCCACTTTTGGATTATATTTCATCGTACACGAGCCGAGGGGATAAAAATTGGTATCGACGCCGAAGTTCATTCGGGAAAGTGCCGTAAAATGTCTTATCACGTCGAGCTCGCTCAGCTCAGGCAGCTCGGCGGATGTTTCTCTAAGGAAGTCGCTGTTTATGTTTATTGTTGTAGGGACATCGCTGTCGTCGATTCTGATGGCCCGGCGTTGCGGCACGGATTTTTCAAAAACAAGCTTCATAAACAAGCCTCCAATGATTCGGCCAACATTCCTATTTGTTGCTTGGTTCTTTTTTCTGTCACGCAGATAAGGATGGAATTTTCCATGTTCTCGTAATACCTGCTTAACGGAAAACCCGCGGCGAAACCTTTCTCGATGAGTCTGGCGATGACGTCCGCCGCCTCACGCGGCAAATCGAGAACGAATTCGTTAAAAAACCATTTTCTCTTAAAGTGCGGCTTGACTCCGGGAATGGCTGTGAGTTTGTGATACGCGTAACTGGCCTTATCGGCACACAACTGGGCGGTTTCTTTCAGGCCGTCTTTGCCCATGAGCGATAGATACACGAGAGCCGTTAAGGCGCAGAGCGCCTCGTTCGAGCATATATTCGAGGTCGCCTTGTCTCTGCGAATATGCTGCTCACGCGCCTGAAGGGTCAGGACGAAGCTTCTTCTGCCGAGCCTGTCTTTTGTCTGGCCGACGATTCGACCCGGCATTTTTCGGACATATTTCATCCGGCTCGACATGAAGCCGAGGTAAGGCCCGCCGAAGCTCATCGGCATACCGAGGCTTTGCCCTTCTCCGACAACGATGTCGGCGCCCATAGCTCCGGGAGTTTTCAGTATCCCAAGAGATATCGGGTAGCAGGAAACTATCAACAGCGCGCCTTTCTTATGGGCGGCTTCGGCGACGTCACTGAAGTCGTCGATGCAGCCGAAAAAATTCGGATTCTGTAAAATTACGGCGGCAGTATCGTTATCGAGCTTTTTGAAAATACCCCGCCGGTTTGCCTGGCCGTCGGTGCATTTGACCTGTTCGAGCTGGATGCTCAGATTTTTCGTGTACGAATCGATCATAACACGATAAATCGGATTGACGCTGTCGTCGATGATGACCTTGTTTCTGCCGGTTATTCGCAAGGCCATCATCATGGCTTCGTAAATTCCGGTTCCGCCGTCATACAGTGACGCATTCGCCGCTTCCATGCCCGTCAGGCGGCAAATCGCCGATTGGTACTCGTATATCGCCTGTAGAGTACCCTGTGAAAGTTCGGGCTGATAGGGAGTATATGCGGTGTAAAACTCACTTCGTGAGACGGTAGCGTAAACCGCTGCGGGTATAAAGTGGTCGTAAAAACCGCCGCCGAGAAAGCAGGTCAGGTTTATGTAATTTTTACCCGCGATATCGGCTAAAGTATTTCTGACCTGATGCTCTGTTAATCCCGGCGGAAGATTGAAATCTTTAGCCATCAAGTCCGGTGGAATGTCACCGAAAAGGTCGGCCATTGTCAGACCTATATCGGCGAGCATATCTTTTTGCTGTTCTTTGGTATTCGATATAAAAGGCATCTTATGAAAACCTCGATAATGCGATTTCGAAATTGCTATAGACCGTTCAAATATTCTTCGTACTGTTTGGAGTCCATCAGGTTGTCAATTACCTTGGCGTCGGTTATTTCAATCGTGCATATCCAGCCTGCATTGTAGCAGTCGTCGTTTATCTGTTCCGGAGTGGATTCCAGATCCGAATTAACCTGCGTGACTTTACCTGACATGGGCGAATATACATCGCTTGCCGCTTTCGAGCTTTCGACAACGGCCAGCTCGTCTTTCTGCTTTACCTCTTTGCCGACGGCGGGAAGCTCCACGAAAGTAATTTCTCCCAACTGCTCCTGAGCATAGTCTGTGATGCCGATAGTTGCCGTATCGCCGTCAACTTTTGCCCATTCATGTTCTTTGGTGTAAAACAATCCCTCGATAACCATTTCCTGTCTCCATTAATTAAAATTTTGCGAATCGCTCAATTATCTTACCCGGAATGTCCGGCTCTAATTTCTCGTTCTTTCGGGCTTTGTCTTTTTTGCCTTTTTCTATCTGCCCTTTGCTTCTCGCAAGGTAATATAATCCAAGCGGCGGATTTCTTTCTATCGTTTTACTGGAAATATATACTAACGCGATTTGCTTGTCGCTGACACCGGCACAACTTAATACCCAGCCGACACAAAGGCCGTTTTCATCTAAAATTCCATCGTGACTTCTTGCGGGGCGAATTCCTTTTTGGCCGGGCAATTCGATTCTTGCAACCTGCATGTTGCGGGCTTCGGCTTTTTTACGCATAGCGGCTTGCCCGATGAAAAATTCTTTTTCAAGTTTTACCGCCCATCCGTAGCCGGCTTCGAAAGGATTGATATTGAATTCTCCGGCTAATTCGTGACCATATAGCGGCAGGCCTGCTTCTATCCTCAAACTATCGCGAGCGCCGAGACCGCAGGGAATTATTCCTAGCGATTTTCCCTTTTCTAAAAGCAAAGACCATAAATCTGCCGCTTTTTCGGGATGTACGAATAATTCGAAGCCGATTTTTGCCCCCGTGTAGCCTGTTCGGGAAATTATGCAGTCGTAGCCGTCGAGTTCAGTTTCAAACAAATGAAAGGATTTCAAATTCTCAAGTTGTTCTCTGTCTTTTTCCTTACTAATCATCGAAAGCAATAATACCATCGATTTCGGACCCTGAAGTGCAATATCCACTCTGCAATCGGTGCCGTTATTAGGGTCTCTCATATCACGAATGGCAGGTTTATAGTCTAATTTACGTTGAGGTTTTTCAATATCGACAATTGCATCATTATTTATTAACGCTTCGAGATAAGCTTTTATTTTCGGCTCGTTTGCGGCGTTAACAACCACCATATATTTATCTTCGGAGAGCCGATAGATGATAATGTCGTCGAGAACATTTCCCGCCGCATCCAAAATATAATTGTATTGAGCAGAACCTGTTTTAAGTTTGCCGGTATCGTTTGTTGCAATGATATTAAGAAAATCCCGGGCGTTTTTTCCGGCAAATTCCAGGATTCCCATGTGCGTACAATCGAATAAACCCGCTGATTCGCGGACGGCGTTGTGTTCGGCGCTTATTGATGAAAACCAGAGAGGCATTAAATAACCGGCAAACTCGGCAAATCGGTTCTTTTCTATTAATCTTAAATGCTCATTATACAGAACACTTCCAACGGCTGTTTTTTCGTTATTTTTGAAAGAAAAATGCCCCAAATTGTCGCTTTTTGCCAATTTAAACCTCCTTGTTTGCAACAAAAATATGAATAATTATTGCTTTGCAACAATTACGATAGAATAAACTTTCTTTTGAAAAAAACAAGGACATTTTATCTAATATTTTTACAATATAGATCCATATTTATAACGGTACTTGCTAAAAAATTGTTCCTGGTACCTTTCCTATCATTTTGCTATAAAAAAAGTATAATTACAGACATAATGACTCAGACTGTATGCAATGAAAAAGGTATTAAAATGAGATATATGGATATTCTGAAATCATTTTTCGTCGTTTTTATTCTTATTTCTTTTTACTCAACAGACAAAATCTGCCGGAGCGATGAGGTTTACGGAAATTCCGTTCAGATATCTTCAGACGATGAGTTCGAAGATATAATATTTAAGGCTGCGCATGTATTACCTTCACCGCGACAATTGGAATGGCATAAGGGTGAGTTTATCTGTTTTATACACTTCGGCGTAAACACTTTTACAGCCCGTGAATGGGGCACCGGCATGGAAGATCCCAAAATCTTTAATCCTGAAAAACTTGATACCGACCAATGGTGTCGTATGATGAAAGCCGCCGGAATGACCGAGGCGATTCTGACCGTCAAACATCACGATGGATTCTGCCTTTGGCAAACCCGCTATACCGAGCATTCTGTAGCATTGAGTCCGTGGCGCGATGGCAAGGGTGATGTTCTTCTCGATCTGGTGGGTTCCTGCCGCAAGTATGGTCTGAAGGTGGGTATATATCTGTCCCCCGCCGATCTGTATCAGATAGAAAATCCAGCCGGATTATATGGCAACCTCAGCAATTACACTGAGCGAACGATACCCCGACCTGTTCCGGGCAGACCTTTCAGGGATAAGCGAACATTCACTTGCCGCCTCGACGACTATAACGAATATTTCATGAATCAGCTTTTCGAGCTATTAACCGAATACGGCCCAATTCACGAGGTATGGTTCGACGGCGCTCATCCGAAACGCAAAGGCGGGCAGACATACACATACAGTCAATGGTATGAGCTCATACGCGAGCTTGCACCGGAAGCAGTGATTTTCGGAAAAGGCCCCGATGTTCGCTGGTGCGGCAACGAAGACGGAAAAACAC
The DNA here is from genome assembly GCA_016933295.1 of Sedimentisphaerales bacterium. Lineage (GTDB taxonomy): Bacteria > Planctomycetota > Phycisphaerae > Sedimentisphaerales > Anaerobacaceae > JAFGPS01. The sequence continues at coordinate 5,896 of JAFGBG010000123.1, forward strand.
GTGACGCCGAATGGAATGTTATCCCGCTGAATGTTTCACCGGATAAATTCGATTGGCCCGATATGACCGATACAGACCTTGCCGGCCGAGAAAAACTTCGGCAGATAGTCGGTCGTGGCGGGTATTTGCACTGGTATCCGGCGGAAACCAACACATCAATCAGAAAAGGCTGGTTCTGGCGTGATGAACAACAATATGTCAAGACTACAGAGGAAATCCTTGATATATGGTATCGTTCGGTTGGTGGAAATACGGTTTTTCTGCTAAACATCCCGCCCAATCGCGACGGTCTGTTTCCTGAGCGTGACTGTAAGGTGCTTCAGGAAGTCGGACAGGTGCTCAGAAATACTTTCGAGCTCAATCTTGCCGAAGAAGCTGTGGCGGAGGCATCAAAAACACGAGGTCCTGAATTCGACGCCGGTAATATCGTAGATGGCGATCCAAATACGAGCTGGATGCCGCCCGATGGTACAACGGAAGCTGAAATTACAATCACTCTGAAGGAAAATAAAACATTCAACCGGATTGTTATTCAGGAACATATCAGAGATTTCGGCCAGCGCATTGAGAAATTCGCCGTAGATGCTTTTATGGATGGACAGTGGCAGCAGATTACCGACGGCCAGACTGTCGGGTACAAGCGCATCTGCCGCATACAAACGGTAACCACCGACAAAATTCGGATACGTGTGTCGGAAAGCCGTATTTGTCCGACAATCGGCAATTTTGGTTTGTATTTCGAGCCGTCACTTTAACGATGTGCTTTTTCGAGACGATATTTTTATTACCTGGCGGCTCGGGAATTGGTCAGGCAAAGGTTTACCAATTCGTCGATTACCCCCGTACCGGCACACATTACCTTGTCGGCTCCGCCCCAGTAGAGCTTAAGTGTCCCGTCGTTTTCCGGTACAGCGCCACAGGTAAATACGACATTATGCACATAACCTACCACCTCCCAGGGATCTTCCGGCTGAAGTATCCATCTATCAGATACTCCGATGATTTGAGCCGGATCATCGAGTTTATGCAAGGCAACACCAAGCCGATAAACATGCCCATCCATAGTTGGAAAAACGCCGTGATAAATATTCAGCCAACCTTCGTCCGTGCGTATCGGCGGAGCCCCCGGACCGATTTTCATTTCATCCCAGTGGTAAGGAACCGGTTTTATTATCAACTTCGAATCGCCCCAATAGCGTAAATCCGGTGAATAGCTAATCCAGATCGACCAGGGGCTGATATCCGAATGAGGTCTATCCAGCTTGACATATCTGCCGTTTATTTTTTCGGGGAAGAGGACTGTATTTCGGTAGTCCGCCTTTGTGATAAATGACATGCGTTCGACCGATTCAAAATCGTTCGTTTTAGCAAGTCCGATTCGAACACCGTGTGTCGAATACGCACTATATGTTATATAGTATGAGCCTTCGAGATATGTAATACGCGGATCCTCAACGCCGAAAGCCTCGTATTCGGCAAAGAAAGGTTCTTTGCTCGGAATTATAAAAGGTTCTGACCTTGAGGTAAAATTAAAGCCATCCCGGCTTTCGGCTATTCCGATAATGGATCTGCCGGTATCGAGGTGGGAACGAAACAGCATGATATATCGGTCGTTGTATTTCGTCACGCCGGCATTGTGAACTGTTTGAACCTGATAAGGAATATCATCCTTTGTCAAAATCGGATTACCTTCGTAACGTGTGATAATTGGTTTGTTCATTTGTGTCACATCCATGTAATTGATTACTTCTTCTTATCTTCTTGCTGGAATATTTCCGCATATACTTGTTCGTATTTTTCTACCATGCGGTCGATAGTAAAGTTATTCTCCACCCGCCTGCGGCAGTTTTTGCGGTCGATGAGGTCTATTTTGCCGATAGCTTCGACCGCTTCATCCACATTATTTACCAGGTAGCCTGTTTGCTTGTCTGTGATAACTTCACGGCATGAACCTAAATCCATCGCAATCACCGGCACGCCCGCCGCCATGGATTCGGCCATTACCAGACCGAAACGTTCTGGTATTGTATTAAGATGTAAAACCGCATAGGCTTCTTTGAGAAGCTCATCTCGCTGAACGGGATTAACCGGCCCTATGAACCGGATCGAGGAGTCGTTGATGTGCGGCTTGACAAGATTATCGAAATATTCCTGATCCTGAATTATACCGGCAATTATCAGATCCATGCCGCATTTTTTTGCCGCTTCTATTGCGAGATGTGTCCCCTTATCATTGTGTATTCGTCCGTAATGAACGAGCTTGTTGCCCGGTTTCTCCCGGAAAGTCAGATTGGAAAGATCAATACCATTATATACGGTCGCGATATACGGCAGGCCCGGATCTCTATCGGAATCACTGATGGATACAAAGTAACTGTCTTTATGATCATGGTAAACACGGAGAATATCCTGTTCGGAAAAACCGTGGATTGTTGTCAGCATAGGCGTCTTTATAAATGGTATATAAGTCAGCGGTAAATAATCGAAATTGTTGTGAATCAGGTCGAACTCATCCGCTTTTTGTAAGGCTTTCGAGATGTGCAGGCATGTCGAGACCATCGGAATTTGCGATTTATCTTCTTCGTAACCTTTTTCGATCCAGCCGACAAGTTTTGCTTTTGTTACGGAATCCTTCGTGGCAAAAAGCGTGACGTTTTTCCAGTCTCGGGCGATTAGCCCTTCTGTTATATTGCCGGCAACGGTCTCCCATGCGCCGTATGCACGCGGAGGTGTTCGCCATGCCACGGGCGACAAGACAGCAATCCTTTTGCTTTTAAGTTCCGAGTCAGTCATATTTCAGGAAATGTAACCGTTTTATTTTTTTCTTATTTCTTCCTTTATTCGCTGGATATGTCCGCGTCCCAAAGCTTTTATCTCACAACCAAGCTCGAAATAACGGCGAATTTTATCATCATCCAAAATACCGAAGCAATCGATGACAGCCAGGGGCCCTTTGGCCCATTCAACGATCTTTTCCGGCTCAAGTTCTAAATAAGGTTCGTGCGGCACGGCTAAAATTATCGCTTTAACACCGTCAAGTGCAACCGAAAGCTCGTGCTGGATTCTGATATTTACCAAATCGTTCTGGTTTCGGAAAAATCTCGCCAGAGAGTGACCGGGCGCCGGATACTCGTCCTGTTTTTCCAGCTCGTACCAATGTTCGAGATAAGGATCGTGGACACGCATTTCCGCCCCCATTTCCGTTAACTTTCGAACAATCAATTCCGAGCCGCTGTAGCGAGTATCGCCGACATCCTGTCGATAGCTGGCGCCACACAGAAGAATCGCCGCACCGGCTAATTGTCGGCCCATATTTCGAAGAGCATCCCTTGTTAAAGTTGCAACATGCAGACTGCGCGTGTCGTTAATATCGATTGCAGTTGGTGTTATTTTAAAAATCTCGTCCGAGAATCCGAGAATATGTTTATACGCCCAATATCCAAGTCCGCCGTCTTTCGGAAGACAGTACCCTCCGATTCCAGGGCCGGGGAATATAATATTGCTGTGTGTCGGCCGGACCTTGATTGCCTTGATGACTTTTATCAAATCCACTCCATTCCGTTCGGCGAAAAGACTCCATTCATCCAGGAACGCCAGAGTAGTGGCACGATAAGAATTTTCGATAATTTTGGTTGTCTCGGATTCAATGGGACGATCCATAACCGTCAGGGGAAATTCTTCTGTATTCAATACCTCTTTCAGGAACTTCTCAACTCTTTCTTTCGCCGGGCCATTACAACCTGAACAGACACGCCAAAAATCCCGAATAGAAGCAACATATTGTCTGCCGGGCATAACGCGTTCAAAACTATGTGCTAAAATCGGTTCTGTATTTATGCCGCGTGCGGCAAAAGCCTTTTTCATAATTGGCCAGGCCACGAACTCGGTTGTTCCGGGCGCTACCGTCGTTTCGATTAATGTCAGGCAATCGGCCGGTATTTTTTCGGCAATGGTTTTCATGGTCGCTTCCAACGCTCCCATTTCCGCCCTGCCGGTTCGCATATTACCAAGGTCGTTTTTCGTGTAATCGCACTGAACGTCCACAACTACACAATCCGCTAATTTAAGACAATCGCTATTATAGGTGGCTATGAGAGTTTTCTTTTCGAGCACGCATCTGGCGATCATTGGATCGACCTGGGGATCTTCGGCTTTGACCGGTGATATACCTCGACTAAGTAAAGGAATCTTCCAATAGCTTCGTGTGCTGGGTCTCTGGCAGCCGATAACGAATTTGCTCGGCCTGCCGCTTTTCTTATCGACGGTATCGGCAATAATCGCCGCCATTACCGCACCCACAAATCCCACTCCCATAACTACAACGATTTCCTTGCCTTCGTTTCGTGCAGCTTCGACCAACGACTCTACACGTTTGAATTCTGCAATGTAATCATTCTCTTCCGGAATTGGAAATTTTTCGCCTGCCGGGCTTATTGAATAACAAGTCATTATTGACACCTCTTATATTGTAATAAATGTTTTATACTGGTATTTCGTCCCAAGAAATACGGCACTTGGACGGCATATAACGAATTGTCTTTGGAAGTGTATCAACAATCCACCAAACTTCAAGTTTTTTCCGGAAACTTAGGTACGGCAGACGATATCGCCAGTATCTGTTCACGCTTTTTAATCTTGCAATATGGATGCTAAAATGTTAAAATTCCTTTGGAATGTTGGGCTTTTTTTAATGTTTTCCAGGGTCTGTAATTGGCAGGCTGGAGGGTTAGAATGCGAAAGAGTTACTTTATAAGTGTAATTCTTATTATCTGTTGTTTTACGCTTTGTGAATCATCATTGGCGGTAAACGCCCTCTTTAAATATCCTTATTATTTGTATGATTCATATAATCCAGACGAAGGTCCATGGATGGGTATGGATCCAGACGGGCATTGGCCGGTCCGGGTGTTTCCTGAGCAACTGCTTGTCGGCGAGCCTCCGGCGTTGAACGTCTCCGGTGTAACTTTACCGCAGGATCATTGGGTCGAGATGTTTTTTCGGGGAGAAATCGTCGATGGTTCAGGAAAAGATTTCTTTCTTGTTGAACTGGACCCTATGGGTGAAGAATCCCTTATTTTTCTTACAGACGGTACAGGTCCGGAATATCTTCTTGGATTAGCTTCTGTATTAAATACGGGGGAACATGCTCCAACCACACTCGGTTTCGATATCGCCGGTGTATCTCTTCCGTTTAAGCCTCGTGCGGTACGTATTCTTGGAATCGATTTCGGGGGTGGCTCACCGGGATTCGATTTGGCCTATATGCTCGCGAGAACTCTTACAAATTGCCGGAATATTGCCTGTAATCCGAGTCCGCCGGACGGAGTATTAAATGTTCCCATCGACGCAGTGCTGAACTGGACTCCCGGCTGTAATGCGACAAAACATGTAGTATATTTCGGGGATTCTCCCGCCGGAGTAGATGTTAATGCCGCTCCGGTTGAAATCCCGCAACAGCCACAGGATGTAAATAGTTTTGATCCGACTCTGCTTGCATTGAATAAAACCTATTATTGGCGAGTTGACGAACTTGATGAAAACAGCGGCGATACACATACGGGAGAAATATGGAAATTTACCACCAAAAGTCATGTCGTTTTTGATGATTTTGAGTCCTACACATTCACGAATATACATGAAAACTGGTCAACAGTGCCGGAAGCTGATTTGGAGCTTATCGAATATACCACACATAACTCATCCGCCCAGTCACTTTCAATTAATTATTTTTGCAATGAGAATTATTATACCGAAGTCAAGCGTTCCTTTGATTCCCCCCAGGACTGGACTTCTATTGCCGCAAAAATGTTAGAACTGTATTTTTACGGTAATAGATATAATGATTTAAGATCTCGAATGTTTTTAACTCTGAATGACGGCAATTCGGAAGAAATTATACCATACGATGGCCAGGCAGATGATATTGCAAAAGATATATGGCAATTGTGGAGAGTCGATCTGCAAAATGTCAATAATGTCAATCTTGGACATATCGTCTCTCTCGCAATCGGATTCGATAATAGCGGATACCTGCCTGGCTCTTCTTCCGGTTTCGGGAGTGTTTTTATAGACGATATACAGCTTTACGGCTCAAGATGCTTTGAAGAAAACATGCCGAAAGCGGATTTTAACGGCGATTGTAGAGTCGATTTCAAAGACCTCAAAGAAATGACCGATAACTGGCTTGATTACGGAAACAAAACGTTTGAGATTCTGGCTCCCAGACAACCTTTAGTCATGTATCAATTTGACGGAACTGCCGATGACAGCATAGGTGGCCTTGACGGTCAAATCGAAGGTAATCCTGTTTTTGTTCCGGGCGTTCATGGACAGGCGATTAAATTCGATGGTTATGGAGATGCCGTTTTAGTATTGAATGCCGCCGCCGTTTTTTCGGAAATAAATACCGGTATTACCATAGCTTTTTGGGCGAACGGGACAAGTTCGCCACACCATACGGATACTCTTTTTTGTACGAACTATTTATATAACTCTTATAATCCCACAATATCGATTAATCTTGGACTTTGGAGGCAACCAGGCAGATATAACTGGGATTGCGGATTTCCCTGGTCCTTCGAGAACAGACTCAGCGGAAAACATCGATATAGCGCCGAATGGGAGGGACGCTGGAATCACTGGGCGTTTACCAAAGATGCTGCAAACGGAAAGATGCAGATTTTCTTGAATGGTCTTCCATACGACCGCCGTGACGGATCGAACCTGCCTGTTTCAGATGTCACTTCATTTCAAATAGGCTTCGGCTGGTATGGCGGCTATGACGGCATGATAGATGAGTTTAGAATTTACAATTACGCACTCTCGCAACCGGAGATAGCTTATATAGTGACTAATGGGACGGGAATTTTTGAAAATCCGCTTCTTACACCGGCGGACCTGCTCGCCGATAATGTAATCGACTTTAAGGATTTTGCCTTCTTTGCCGATAGCTGGCTTGAACAGCAGCTTTATCCTCGGTAGTTATCGATGTCTGTGTATTGCTGATTTTTAATTTCTCAGTTTTTTTAGTCAAGGCATTTTTCAAAGGATACGTTCTTACTGATATTTTCTTTTTCGAGTTGTTCTAATGATTGTGGCTCGGCAACTTTTCGATACCCAAGAGCTTTGATGACTTCAAGAACCTCCGTCCAGGTTGGAAACGGTCTTGTGTTTTTTCTTTTGTATTCATCAATTGCCATCAGGAATGCAAATTGTTCTTCAGACAGTTGTCCCTCTTCTGCGGATTTTCGATCATCCGTTAATCTTTTGCCGGGCCCTCTCCGTCTGTCAAGACCGAGACGTCTGTCAACTACGTTTTGCCTGCGATTTTTCTCGCCGGTATAATCGTCATTATTTTTTTCATTCATCTTACATATCTTCGTCGAAAAGATCTCCATCAAAATCAACGTCGTCTTCCTCATCCAATGCAAAATCGTAGAAGTCATCATAAGCCTGCTGTGACTCGATTACAACATGTGCTTCGTCAAGGTATTCCTCCGGGACCATCACGGCAATTTCATTTGAGCCGGTTGATTGCTCTTCGTGCTCACTTATCACGGCATGGATATCGTTTGCTTCCAGTAAAGTTGTGTATTCTCTGGCCTGCTCAATATCCTCGGCAAATGCAACGACGACATATCCCTCTAATTTTGCTTGTGATTTTTGATTTTTTTTGGTACGCCTTGCCATTTTTTTCCTCCAAGACAGTCTTTATTGTTTCAAGGCATCTTTTTCTGCCTCAGTATTTATATAAATTATCCCAAACTGCCGGGATAAACATTTCATTGATATTAGCCAGAATATTTTCGACAAATTCAAACAGGCAAATTATTAAAAATTTTATGTATAAAAGAAAAACTGGGAAAAATTAGCATATTTACACGCACTTGAAAAAAACGGCCCCGCGGATTTTGTGTTAATTTGTAATAAAAATTAGAATTTATCTTAATTTTTTTGTTGCAAACTTGGTTATATCAATGTAATTAGAACAAAAAGACAATGTGCCGGGCCAGGGATATGGTGCTGGACTACTATAATAACTTTACTTTTCAATAAGGAGGTTTTTCGAATGGCAAAGAAAAAAGAGTCTTTGATTGTGGCGAGCAAAGTCAAGGCTTACATAAAAAGCAAAAAGATGATGACCTCATCAGATGCTCTTGAGGCGATTAGCAATCAGGTATATAATATACTTGATGCCGCCATTGTACGTACAAAGGCCAACCGTCGCAGCACGGTTAAAGCACAGGATTTGTAGGACTTATTCAAAATCTTGGGTTGAGTTCTTACTTCCATGCAAGGAGGCAAGATGTGCGTTAAGTTGTTTATCTTAAGCTATTTACGTTTATATTATTGCTGATTAGAACAAGCCATTCCGCTTATTCAGCAGCGGAATGGCTTGTTTTGGTTACATCGGACCCATAAAAGGCGTGTATTAACATCAAAATTCAGCTTTTTTGGAATTTTTCTTGAACTTATACTCGTTAAATGCCCGATTTATATATAAGGTAAAGGAGCAATTACATTATTTTCCTGTAATGCAAGTAAAGATCAGGTGTTTTCTTGTCGATAGAGGGTTTTATTATTATTGTGGTGCTTGTTTTTTTTCAAAAGTTTCTATTAGTTGAATTTGATTTACAAATATAAGACCATCATAAGTATTTATAAAAAAATTGCTTATGGGACTTAATTGACGGGTGAATATATGAGAATTTTCATGTTAGGCTGGGAGTTTCCACCATTCATCAGTGGAGGTCTGGGAACTGCCTGCTATGGTCTTACTAAAGCTATGGATCAGCTTGGCATGGAAGTTACGTTTGTTTTACCCAAAATGGTCGAAGGTAGATACACAACTCATGTCAAATTGTTATGTCCCGGTTCCAAAAAATTCGCTTCGGCTTCCGGATTCAGTGAGCTGAGAAACGTTAAATTTCATACCATAAGCTCCCCCCTTCAACCTTATACAACATCAGAGACGTATCAAAAATTGATTGAAGAAACCCTAAGGCAAAAACATGATATGCGACTTGGCGGGATTACTTCGGCAAGTCAGCTTGTATCATCAATCGACTACAGCGGCGATATGTACACCGAGGTCCATCGTTATGCGGCAATCGCCGCCGAATTGGCCGAATACGAGCAATATAACTTTGATATTGTTCATGCCCATGACTGGATGACGTATCCCGCGGGAATCACCGTCTCGGCTTTAAGCGGGAAACCACTGGTTATACATGTTCATTCTACTGAATTCGATCGCAGCGGCGAACATGTTAACCAGATGATATATGATATAGAACGGCAGGGTATGGAGCGAGCCGACAAAATAATCGCAGTCAGTCATTTTACACGCAATATTATCATAAGCAGGTATGGTATAAGCGGCGAAAAAGTGGAAGTTGTGTATAATGGGGTCGAACGTAATGGAAACTGGTCCTCTTTAACCGAAACCGGCATAAAAAAAGACGAGAAAATCGTCCTGTTCCTGGGTCGGATTACAATGCAGAAAGGGCCGGAATACTTTTTACATGCCGCAAAGAAGGTTCTGGAAATAATGGAAAATGTCAAGTTCGTTATGGCCGGTTCAGGAGATCTCATGCATAGAGCAATTGAGCTGGCGGCGGAGCTTGGAATTGGACAGAAAGTACTATTTACGGGCTTTTTACGCGGCGAGGATGTACAAAAAATATATAAAATGGCCGATTTGTATGTTATGCCATCGGTATCGGAACCATTTGGAATTGCACCTCTGGAGGCGTTGGACAACGATGTTCCGGTCATAATAAGCAAGCAGAGCGGCGTATCTGAAGTATTAATGCACGCTCTTAAAGTTGATTTCTGGGACGTCAACGAAATTGCCAACAAAATCATAGCGGTGTTAAAATACCCACCATTGCAAATGACTCTGAGAAGCCATGGAAATTTTGAGGTAAGGAAATTACGTTGGAAAGATTCGGCGGCTAAATGCGCAAAAATCTATGAGGATGCGCTGCTTCCAGTTTGAGCATTCTTCAGAAAAAAATAAATACAACATCCGGCCGGGATTTTCTGGCTAAAATAGCATGTGAGATTAAAGACTATGTCTTCTGTATGTTTCTATTTCCAAGTACATCAGCCTGTAAGATTGAGGCACTATACTGTATTTGACGAAAATGACCATTATTTTGATGATTACAAAAACAGCTCAATTTGCCGAAAAGTCGCAAATAAGTGCTATCTTCCCGCAAATCGTTTGCTTCTGGATATAATACGCCGTTTTGAAGGAAGATTCAAAATAGCATATAGTATTACCGGAATTCTTCTGGAGCAGCTCCAGGAATATTCTCCGGAAGTAATGAGCACTTTCGATGCTCTGGCTCGAACCGGATGTGTCGAGTTTTTAGCTGAGACATATTATCATAGCCTCAGTTTTTTGTATTCGCGGGATGAATTTACAGAGCAAATACACAAACACATCGATGCCATAAAATTTTATTTCGGCCAAACTCCGCGTGTGTTTAGAAATACGGAATTGATATACAACAACGAACTGGCCCAGCTGATTGAGTCTATGGATATGTTCGATGCCATTATAACCGAGGGAGCGGATCATATCCTGGGCTTTAGAAGTCCCAACTTTGTCTACAAACCGCAGGGTTGTGATAAATTGAAACTGCTGCTTAAAAACTATTCATTAAGCGATGATATTGCATTCAGATTTTCCAACCGTTCCTGGGCTCAGTGGCCTTTGACTGCCGATAAATTCGCAAAATGGGTACATAACGTCAATGGTAACGGTAACGTGGTTAATCTGTTTATGGACTATGAAACGTTCGGCGAACATCAGTGGGAGGATACGGGTATCTTTGATTTCATGCGGCATCTGCCGGAAGAGATACTGAAACATCCGGACAACAATTTTAAAACACCGGGTGAAGTAGCAAAACACTACGACAGTGTCGGTATCATTGATGTTCCACACATCATAAGCTGGGCGGATACCGAAAGAGATCTTTCAGCCTGGCTCGGTAATGCAATGCAATCAAATGCAATACACGAGCTTTATCGTCTCGAAAAGAAAATCAAGCAAACCGGCAACGAAGAAATTATATCCGACTGGCGAAAATTACAGGTATCCGACCATTTTTATTACATGTGTACGAAATACTTTGCAGACGGCGATGTACATAAATATTTTAATCCTTATGACTCACCATACGATTCTTATATTAACTTTATGAATGTTCTTGATAGTCTCCACAGTCGTTGTTCTGAGAAAGTAGCTGGGGGCGCAGATTCTGCGAAGAAGCAGGATAAAACGAATTGTATTTTGGGTGTGAAACCGCAGGGTAAAAATCCACCCGACTTGCAACCGGCAGATCAAATAACTTAGTTCGTATTACCTAAAACAGTTTCTGTTGAATGCATTTCAGAAATTGTATCGTTATGTAATAATATGCGAAAATAATTCAACGGGGCTTTAGCTATATAATTATATAGCTGTTTGGAGTAAGACTGTGCTAACATTGCAGAAAGCCGAAGATTCGATAGCTATTTCGGTATCAACCGCCAATCAACCAATTGAGAATTTATTGACCAGAGAATGGCTGCTGACAAACGGCCGCGGGAGTTACTCTTCTTCTACAATCTCGGGTTGTAATACAAGGGGATATCACGGGCTGCTCATCGGCTCGCTTAATCCGCCGGTTAACAGAGTGATGGCGCTTGCAAACTGCCTGGAAATGTTGATATCCAGGGACAAGGTGATTAATCTTTCCACTTTCGAATTCAGTGATAAATTCGCTCCTTCCGGTTTTTGTTTTCAAAAGAGATTCACCCGGGATATCGGTGTGCATTTCAATTACGAGGTAGAGAATATATCTCTCACGAAATCGGTATACCTGCTCAGGGATACCGATACTGTCGCTCTGGTATATGATTTTCAGAATATAAATAAGCCGATCGAATTTGTTATAAGACCTCTTGTTGGTCTCAGGGATTTCCACTCTCTTCAAAAATCTTATGCCCCTTTGTGTTCAGAGCAACTTGAAAAAGGTTTGTTGATTCGGCACAATTCTTCCGACGGTTGCCGATTGTTTTTAAGCTGCCCGGGTGCAAAATTCGAAAACGACAAACAATGGTGGTTTAATTTTGTCTATCGCAACGACAAGGAAAGAGGGCAAAATCATACGGAAGATTTGTGGTCACCCGGCTTTTTCAAATGCAGAATCGACTCACCGGCAAAAATAATTTTTTGGGCCAATCTTCATGTATGTGCGGCAGATTTTAATCCGGAACAATTGATCGGTACCGATATTGAAACAGTTTTTGAAGATCTCCGCAAACATCAGGAATACATAATACAAAAAGGAAATAATTCCCGGCTTTTTGAACTATCGGATTGCCATGAGAAAGTCAGAAGAATGCACGAGGAATTGTCCGTGGCCGCCGACCAGTTTATCGTAAGAAAGCAGGTCAACGGAAGTTACAGATACTCTATTCTGGCCGGATATCCCTGGTTTGCGGACTGGGGCAGAGATGCTTTTATCTCTCTGCCGGGCTTGTTATTGTTAACCGGCAGATTGGAGGAAGCATATTCGGTACTTAAAACTTTCGCAGCTGCGGCGGATAAAGGCATGATTCCGTCACGTTTTGATGATAACAACAGCACGGCGTGTTTTAACAGCGTTGACGCTTCTCTTTGGTTTATCATTGCGGCTTTTCACTATCTCCGGGCCGGTAACGACATAAAGGCATTCACCGAAGAGCTCCTGCCGACAATCCATTGGATTGTTGATTCTTATCGGAACGGCACGCGGTTCGATATTCATGCCGACTCCGATGGGCTTATTTCCGCCGGCAATGAGCATACTCAATTGACCTGGATGGATGCCAAATATGATGGTGTTGCATTTACACCCAGGTACGGAAAGGCAGTCGAAGTTAACGCTCTTTGGTATAACTGCCTTCGTTTTTTAGCCGAATTTCATGCAAATAATGATGTCGAAAAAGCACAGAAATATGAATCTTTGGCTAATCAGGTCGAAAAGAGTTTTTGTGAGCTTTTCTGGAATAATACTAAAGGTTATTTGAACGATTGCATTTTGCCCGACGGTTCTGCCGACGAAATCCTTCGTCCGAATCAGATATTTGCGGTTTCATTGGAATTTTCACCCTTATCGCCGAATCAGCAGCAATCCGTTGTAGATGTTATTAAGGAAAAACTTCTGACGCCTTACGGTCTTCGAACACTGGATCCGTCATCGGATAAATATAAAGCCGTATATACCGGGCCGCAGAGTGAACGTGACGGGGCCTATCATCAGGGTACTGTATGGCCGTATTTAATCGGGCCGTTTATCGAAGGTTATCTGAAGATCAATAAATTCAGTCCTGAAAGTAAAAAACGGGCATCTGAATTTCTTGAGCCTTTGCTGCGTCATTTCGACGAAGACGGCTGTCTTGAGAGTATATCGGAAATATTCGATGCCGAACCTCCGCATAAGCCCAAGGGATGTTTCGCCCAGGCATGGAGTGTGGCGGAAGTTATCAGGGCGAATTTGTTAATAAACGGCTAAAATAATTTGTGCCGCATTATTTGCCTCTTGATATGCGGTTTTTCGATATCGTATCAACCAGGGTCAAGAAGGATTTTTCTACTTCAGCGAATGTTGGTGAATTTTCAGCTCTTTTTCTGCGAGACGGCATTAGAAGGTAATCAAAACCGCCGGGTATCTTTTCCTGGTTTTGCCTGAAAACTTCCCGCAGCAATCTTTTCAAACGATTACGTGTAACTGCATTGCCCTGTATTTTACCGACAGAGACGCCCAATCTTACAAAACCACAATTGTTTTCGGCCATATATAGGATAAGAAATCCATTACAGGCATTACGGCCGTTATCCATTATCGTTCTAAACTGGTCGTTGCTGAAAAGTCTTTTCTTTTTTGGTAAAGTGAGCCTTTTCAAGATACTTTTGATCCTCTTTTTTTGCGTTTTATGTTTAGTCTGCTTAAGCATCAGGTATCTCACCGGCCTTTTTCAGGGCGATTTTGGTGAGAATCGGGCCGATTATTTCGAAGAAAATACACGTGGCGGTAATAGTCGCAAGAACAGATGAACCTATCCTGAGAGCGTCGGGAATACCATATTCATTATCGAGAAGAACAAACTCGTGTTTGACAATCAGTGACAAACCGATTGCCACGCCGGCCTGAGATAAAATGCCAAGCCCCACATATTTCTTGACCTTGTCCTCCACATGGCCGAATATTGCTCCCAAACGGGCGCCCCCAATCAGACCGGCCGACCTGCCGATAATGTACACTACGCCTATGATTCCGAGCGAGGGCAAACTCGACAGCTCCAAATGAGCGCCGGCAAGGCAGAAAAATAATACGAATAACAGCGGCATAACTTCCATAAGCGGACTCGTTACGCGGTGCAGGAGCGATTCGTGCCGCGTGTTAGCCAGAACGAAACCAACTACCATATTGGTTAAAATAAGAGAAGAATGGAAACTGATGGACAGTCCCGTACATAGCAATATGAAACCGAAAACGATAATAAGAATGTCTCTTGAATTCTGCAACTTGCGAACCAAACGGAAAAATACCAGTCCGGCAATTCCCCCGACGACGAAACTTAGAAGTATCTCTTTGGCCGGTTCCCAAAGAGCCATTAAGATACTTTCTGACGCCTCCGAAGCCTCTGCAATCAGAAGGTTCTTTGCCAATGCTGCGGCAAAACCGAAAATTATAATGGCAAGTCCGTCGTCGAATCCGACAACCGCATAGAGTGTCTTCGTAAGGCTGCCCTTTGCCTTATACTCATGGATAACGGCAACAGTACCTGCCGGTGCACTGGCAGGAGCCATCGCACCGAAAATCAGCGACATCGGCAAATCCCTGGTCGTCAAATATATAAGGACGGTAACCACGATAAATGCGCCGAAAGATTCCGCCAAAATAATGGATATTATCCCCCCGCCAAGACGTTTTAGTGAGGACAAATTCAGTTCAGAGCCGATACTAAAAGCAACAAAACCAAGTGCTATCTCCGTTATAAAGGAAAAATCTTCCAGGGAAGCTTCATTGAAAAGATGGAGGATTGACGGGCCGAGAATGACTCCGACGATCATATAGCCTATGAGTGACGGCAGTTTTATAAGGCGGGCCAGCCTTCCCACATAAAAAGCAATAATTGTTGACATGCCCAAAAGTGTCAGTTTGGAAATGTCGAGAAAAGACAAATCGGTTGTTATCGCTAAAATTTCCATATTCGATGCTCTCAAAATTACGTACTCAGCGAGCCTGCTGCATATGAAACTTCCTGGACGGTTACCATAATATCGATGCTTTTATTAAGGTCACCGGTAATGCTCTCGATACGTCTTAGTGTTTCATTGGTAAGGTTTTTATCTACTACAGCGATAATTATTCTACTGAAATCGGTCGGCTCATCTGACCAGAAACTCGCGAAAAGAGGCATCCTCGAAAGATATACGCTTGCGTTTTCCACTCCGGCAACAACAAGAGAGCACGATTCAACGCCGGCTAAAACCTGCAATACATCCCTGAAAAGTTCCTCGTTTTGAATGAAAACGTTTATTAGACTTTTAGCTATTCGCTCTCTGCCGTTTATCTCCTCGTCTCTGCCTCCAAGAAATACACTATATACACCTTCCGGTGTCTGTTCGGCAAGAATTGACTCCAGAACCTTCGGTGCTAAAAGCTTTTGAGATATAACCGACAGCAATCTTACATGTTTGTTTGATACCGCTTCAGGAGCAATAATAAAAACAACAAGCCGGACCTTTTCGCCGTCCAAGGCTTCGAAATCGACACCCGAAGGTATCGTAATAATTCCTACGACGAATTCCGTGACAGATTTGAGACGGCAATGGGGAATGGCTACACCTTTACCGACACCTGTCGAGCCTAACGATTCACGTGCTTCAAGCCCCGCAAGTATCTTCTTTTCATCGATACCTTTAAGCACGCTGCTTTTTCCGGCGAGCTTGGCAACTTCCATAAGCACTTCGGCTTTGTTGTTCATTGCCGCATTGACGGCTATGCATTCTTTGTTCAAAACATCCGCCAGTTTCATTGTGTGTATTCCTTAAACATTGAAATTTGCTTGTATTAACAGTAATAAAGTAATTATTAAATCATTATCACGCTTAAAAATATAATATTATTTCAAGACAGCTGAAAGAAACACAGCCGGGCAGGAAAAACAACTATACTTATATTTAGATGCTCTGTCGCTACTGCAAAAAAAGAGAATATTAATGCGGCAACTTTTGTTTCACAAGTTTTTTTCAACAAAATTCCGGCTAAAAACCATTTTTTGCCCCAAATAGGCCAAAAATCGCAGAATTATTAATATAATAAAAAGGGATTTATACCTTTTACCTTTTTTTAACTGTTATGCCGGGCCAATTGTCCGTGCGAAACGGAGAAGCCGGCAGGCCTTCTTTATTATAGAGATTGCATTGGGGATTATCCGCCCATCCGTAACGTACCGCTTCAGGCTTCGAGACTTTCTCGCTGCCGAGAACAACCGTATTTCCGACTATTTCGGCATCGGCCCATACAAACTTTCGATCTTCTCCGGCAACGGCAAATCCTTTCAATTGTCCATCACCTGCGGTTGTAAGTCCCCCGCCGACATGCTCGAATTGCAAAATAATCTTATTACCTTCGACCTTCATAGATTTATAAATCGGGCCTGAATAAACAATCTTTTTCCCATAGGTATTTGCCAAAGCCCATAATGCCAGGCGCTTTCCGACATCCTGCTTGTTTTTCGGATGTATGTTTTTTGCCTCGCCGATATCTATAATTACCGCCATACCGGTATTCGGTAAATCCAGCGTTCTAAGCTGTGCCTCGCGCAATTCGGCCCAGGCGCTTTCGGACGGTTCCGGCTTGACTTCCATGTAGTTGGCCAACTGCACAAAAATAAAGGGAAAATCTCCCTGCTTCCAGTCTTCACGCCAATTCCGAATCATAGCAGGGAAAAGTGTACGATACTGGTACGCCCTGTCGGCGTTGCTCTCGCCCTGATACCATATCGCTCCCTGTATCCGGTATTTGATTAGTGGGGCAATCATGCCGTTATATAAACTAAATGTTATCATCTGGTACCTGAGACTAAGAGGAATCTGAGGTTTCTCAGGAGGCTCTTGTCCTTCAGAATCTGCACTTTGTTTCCATTGCTCCAACTTAACCTCATATTCTTTTTGTAGTTGTTGAACTTGTTCAGCAGCCTTGTCATAACGTTCTAAGATCGGTGCGCATTCCGGCATTTTTTCAACTATCTCACGTTTTGTCCAGGCTTCGGCGGGAGTTCCTCCCCACGATGTGTGGATCAAACCGATGGGTACCTTCAGTTCTTTATGAAGTTGCCTTCCGAAGAAATATCCAACCGCTGAAAATCCCGGCACTGTTTGCGGACTGCATACGTCCCATTTTCCCTGGCAATCGGCCTGAGGTTCTTCGGCAACTTTTTTTGTGACGGTAAACATCCGTATATCGGGATAATCCGCTGCGGCAATTTCTTTTTCGGCATCGGCCGAGTTTTTCACAATCCATTCCATATTCGACTGGCCGGAGCATACCCATACTTCGCCGAACATAATATTTTTTATTTTAATTGTGCTTTCACCGCTTATTGTTAATTCATAAGGCCCCCCCGCTTCATGGGGGTCCATTTTCAACATCCATTCACCATCCATATCAGTGGTAGCTATCATTTCCTCGTTTTGCCAGCTACCGTTGATGGTAATCAGCTCACCCGGCTCCGCCCAGCCCCAGATGACTACTTCTTTATCTCGCTGCAAAACCATGCCGTCACTTATTAAAGCCGGCAGTTTCAACTCGGCAAAAACTTTGCTCGAACTTATCGAAAGCAGGATTAAGGTCATAAGTAAGATTAGCTTCTTAAGCGGACGGATTAATCTGATTTTCATTATCTGATTCCTCATGTTTTTCAAAAATTAAATGCCATTTTACTGCCTAACGATATTTTTATCATTAAGAATAACTTATCAAGCAAGCCGTTCATCCGGCCCGGCGTTCGTATGCCTGATACAGCAGATCTAATTCTGCCGCTTTTTCGTCGTACTTCTGCTGAAGTTCTGAAAATTGTTCCGGATTTTTATAGATCGCTGCATCGCCGAATCGCTCTTTCATCTCGGCTATCTCCCGCTCAAGCGAGGTTATCATTTCCTCGAGTTGTTCCGCCGAATATTTATTAAATCGCTTAAGCTCTTCCGGCGTATTAATTCGGCTTTCTTTAGTGCCGGAAGATGAGCGATTACGCCCCGCCGATTTGGATTTCATTTCCTGCCGGGCTTCTTCACGTTTGCTGATTAGAGATACATAACTGGAATACACAGGTTTGATATTTACGAATTCCGTTTGCCCCATGCAACGGCGTCCGAACTCATCCAGGCCTATAACTATTAATTTATCTATAATTCTATCTAAAAAGTATCGGTCATGGCTGACGACGATCATAGTTCCTTTGTAATTGTCCAACGCAGCCTCTAATGTTTCGCGACTGGCAATATCGAGATGGTTTGTCGGCTCGTCCATTACCAGCACATCCGGTTCGGCCAATACCAGCTTGCACAACATCAGGCGGTTGCGCTGCCCGCCGCTCAACTGGCCGCACAGCTTGAACACATCGTCACCCGTAAATAAAAACGCACCCAAACGACTTCGCACCTGTTCCGAAGAAAGTGCCGGATTGATGCTCTGAGCTTCATCCAGAACGGTCTTTGACGGCTCAAGGACATTACCGTGCTGGTCAAGGTAACCGATACGGAGGTTTTTACCCATACGAATGCTGCCGGCCGACGGTTCCAGCTCACCCAGGGCCAATCGAAGGAAAGTACTTTTTCCTGTGCCGTTCGGGCCGGTAATGCCAAATCTTTCGCCGCGGAGCAAATCAAAGGTAAGATTCTCGAAGAGGACCAGCTCGTCGAAAGATTTATTCAGGTTCTCGCATCTCAGCACCAAATCACTGCCGTATTCTTTTTTGCCGAACGAGAAATTGATGGTTTTTTGCATGGATGGTTTTTCCAGGTAATCGGGATTTTCTTTGAGCAGGCGATTCAACTGCGTTTTTCTGCCGCGGGCTGTTTTACGCATCCCCTCCTGGTCTTTATTGCGCGCGATAAAATCCCGTGTCCGCTCGACCATCTCTACCCGCCTGATGTGCTCGCGTTCCTGTTGCAGCCGCAATGTTTCTCTGGTCTGAACGTAATTGCTGTAATTGCCTTTCCAGACTTTTGCCCGTCTATTATCGACTTCAATAATTTTGCACGCCACCTTGTCAAGCAGGCATCTGTCATGACTGATAATGACGGCGGCCCCGTCGTAGCCGATCAGGAATTTTTCCAGCCATTCGGTCGCCTGCATATCGAGATGATTCGTCGGCTCGTCTAAAAGCAAAAGGTCGCTTTGCTGCATCAGAACCTGGGCCAGGCCGAGCCTCGATAACTGTCCGCCGCTGAGTGCGGACGTTTTCACGTGATGCATATCCGGCTCGAATCCCAAACCCGTCAGAGTAATCTGTATCCTGTTTTCGTATGCGTATCCGCCGGCAATCTCGAAATCGTGGCAGAGTCGGTCGTATTGTTTCATTTTGCCTATTAAATCCGAGCCGCTCAATTTTTCCATCTCATGTGAAACATCATGGATTGTCTGTTGAAGTTTGAGTAAATCGTCCACGCCTGCGTGCATTTCTTCGAGGACCGTACGCCTGCCGCTGAAGGTCGCCTCCTGCGGCAGATAACCGATTCGCAGGTTTTTTTTTGTAACCACCCTGCCGATATCAGGCTCAACCTGCCCGATTATCAGCTTGAGGATTGTGCTCTTTCCGGAACCGTTCACCCCTACCATGCCGACCTTTTCTTTCGGATGAAGCTTGAGATTCAGCTTGTCCAGAACAACTTCCGGGCCGAA
>JAFGBG010000014.1 GCA_016933295.1 Sedimentisphaerales bacterium
AGTGTCGAGCAGGCAGAGCGGCAGGCCGATTACTGGGTGTTCGGAGGTATTTACCGGCCCGTGTATCTGGAAGGCGTACCGAGGGAATTTATAGAATGGACGGCGGTCGATGCCCGTGCCGACGGCACATTTTCCATTGATGTTCATCTCAATGGATTACAAAACGGCACTTATGCAAGAGCAGTAATTTCCGAGTCAAACGGAAAAGTTATTTGCGAGCCATTCGAAGCAACGCTCGATCCGGGCCAGGAAAAGGTGACACTCAATACGAAAATCAACGACCCGAGGTTGTGGACGGCGGAGACACCGAATCTATATTTGGTGCACGTGGTATTACTTAATAAAAAACGTATGGATATTCATACCATCGCGGGAAAATTCGGCTTCAGGACGTTTGAGGTTCGTTCGGGCGACGGATTGTATTTGAACGGACGGAAAACCCGTCTCAAAGGCGTAAATCGGCACAGCTTCTGGCCGGACTCGGGGAGATGCCTAAGCCGCAAGATTAATTACGACGATGTAAAATTGATAAAACAGATGAACATGAACGCCGTCAGAATGTCTCATTATCCGCCGGATGTGCATTTTCTGGAAGCGTGTGATGAACTGGGTCTTTACGTGCTGGACGAGCTGGCCGGATGGCAGCAGCCGCCGTACGATACCGATATCGGCAAAAAGCTCGTTAAGGAATTGGTGACTCGTGATGTGAGTCACCCATGCATTTTATTCTGGGACAACGGCAACGAAGGCGGCTGGAATACCGAACTGGACGAAGAATTCGCCCTCTACGACCCTCAGAAACGGACAGTGCTTCACCCATGGGAAACTTTCGGTGGTATCGATACCGACCATTATGAAAGTTATGAAAGCACTATACAAAAACTAAGCGGCCAGACACTTTTTATGCCGACCGAATTTTTACACGGCCTCTATGATGGCGGTCACGGCGCCGGTCTTAAAGACTACTGGGACGCAATGTACGCTTCACCGATGTGTGCCGGCGGATTCTTGTGGGCATTTGCCGACGAAGGCGTCGTGCGAACGGACAGAATCGGCCGGGTTGATGTCGCCGGCAACCAGGCACCCGATGGTATAGTCGGGCCCTACCACGAGAAAGAAGCGAGTTTTTATGCAATAAAAGAAATTTTCTCGCCGGTGCAAATAGCTTTGAAAAAGCTGACGGAAGATTTTAACGGGATTCTCGAAATTGAAAATCGCTATGACTTTACGAACCTGAGCGATTGTGTGTTTGAATTACAGCTTGTCAATCTTCCCGGGCCACTGGGAAAATTGACGGAAGCTCGTAACAATTATATCAGGAATTTTGCCGGGCCGGACGTTGAACCGCACAATTCGGGTCATCTGTATTTGTCACTGCCGGAGAACTGGCGTCTGTCGCAGGTTATGTATTTGACTGCCAGGGATCCGGATGGCGATGAAATCTGGACATGGTCATGGGACATACAGGGATGGAAGTATTATGAAAAGGACATTGAGACAAAGGCTTCCGAGAACACCAAAACCACAGCATTCCTAAAGAACAATAAAATTCTTATTGAAATGAGTGATATGGTAATGAACTTTGATGCAGACAGCGGAGAACTCATTGATATCACTGTAAACGAAAAGCCAATATCGTTTTCCGGCGGCCCCAAACTTATCGGCGGTACTGCGAAAAAACCGAAAGTTACATGCAAACAAATTGAGAACAAAATAGTTCTTACAGCCGAAAGTACGAGCGACATTAGTTATGCACGCTGGACAATTTATCCGACCAAATGGATAGAGCTGGAGTATGAGCTTGAGCTTGAAGGTCGATTTTATAAATTTGGAATAAACTTTGATTACCCGGAGAGCAAAATGCGGGCGATGAAATGGCTGGGCCGCGGACCATACCGTGTCTGGAAGAATCGTTTGCAGGGTGGTCGGCTGGACGTATTCAGCAACAACTATAAAAACCACATACCGGGAGCAACATGGGATTATCCCGAATTCAAAGGCTATTACCAGGATTGGCGATGGGTGGTATTCAAAACTGAAGAAGGTGACATTACAATCGTCAATGGTACCGATGATTCGTTTCTCGGAGTATATCGCCCTAATAACGGAGAATCCCCAATGAGGACAAGAGTAAATGTGCCTGAGACAGGGATTTCTTTTTTGCACGGCATTCCGGCCATCGGCACGAAAGGCCAGAGAGCCGAATCACTCGGCCCACAAGGTCAGATGAATCAGGCTTCCGGCAAATATAAAGGCAAATTCTTTATCCACTTCGGAAAATAAAAAATGGAAAGCGATTTATTCTCTTTTAATAGCAAGAACTTCTTTTCTCTGAGCCGGATTTAAATCTCGAATTGCATAGAGAGTGATAGTTGATGAAACACCGCGCCGACGAAGGTTCTTAACATAAACAAGTATCTGTTCCGGCGATGAACGCATATTATCTTTAAGCGCCCATCCAACACCCTTACGAACAATATCCTCATTGTCCCAAATCAGATTGTCACACAACCTTATAGCATCTTCTGTAAAGCGAGCCGATTTGGCCACATCACGCGTGAATACCACTACGCTGGCCCGGCGTTTAAATCGGTTTGGCGAGCAATTCCACCCTTCCAGGAGAGCAAGAGTCTCATCACGATATCTTAATAATAAGGGCCCCATCACCTCGATACCGAAATAATCGACATGAGACCAACTTCTAAAATCTTCCACCATCACATCCAATCGCCGAAAGTGCCGCGGTCGTAATTGTTCAACGCTCAGAATAAGAATAAATATTCCGGCATGTCCCATCTCACCAACATGTTTATTGAGAAGCTTAGCGGCCAGATTCAGGCGATCGGAAAGTCCAAGCCCAAGAAATCTCGGTGTAAATTCCTTCATCAATCTATGAAAATCCGGCGCTTTCAAGGAATACGAAAGAAACTCGTCGTGTTTATGAAAGCGCCTTTCAGGCTTGGGCTTACGGCATCCTGTAAGTTTTTCAATCGCCCGACGAAGTTCGGTGATTATCGTTTCGATCATTATTTTTAACCAGTTTTACAGAAAAGATAACTCAATAAATAAATTTTCATGCTCTTCATACATGGCTTCTTATTCGAGCTCTGAAATAAAAACACATACCATTGCCTACATTTCCAAGAATCTCGATATCAGAACAAGTTAGAAGAATACGACATTGACGGCAATATAAACCGAATATCACTGTCTCATTTTTTTTGTAATTGTGCTCAAATTATCATCGTGGTAATATTACCAAATATAATCAATGGATAGAAAGGGAAAATAATGTCATTTTGTACCGTAATCAATTGTATGGATGGGAGAACTCAACTGCCGGTCAACGAATACCTTCGGCGGGAACTCGATGTTCAATTCGTTGATACAATCACAGAAGCAGGCCCTGTTCGCATCTTAGCAGAACAACAGAAATCGCAGGAAACTCAATCCATTCTCAAAAGGATCGACATTTCGGCAGGTAAGCATGGCTCTAAATCCGTAGCGATTGTAGCTCATCACGATTGTGCCGGTAATCCCGTCGAAAAAGCCGAACAACTCGAACAGCTCGAATCTGCAATACAATGGCTGTCGGATAAATATCCGGATAAACAGATTATCGGCTTATGGGTAGATTCATCCTGGACAGTAACAAGAATAAATTAATCCAACTTCTCTTGCTCAGAGGAGGAAACTGAAGGTTCACTCGTGAGTTTCATAATTATACGAAAAATATCAGTATTATCGATAACACCAACGAACTCTCTTGCCCCCTGCCCTACGGCGTACATCGGAACATTCGATCCGGTATGACTGGTAGAACCCCAAAAAACATCCGGCATAGATCCTCTTCTGTTATTTTTTACTACTTTCAAACCGCCACATTCGTGGTCAGCCGTCACTATAATCAGAGTATCATCCCTGTCCCCGGCCCAGGCCAAAACCGCTCGAAACGAATTATCGAATTCTAATGTCTCATATATATTTCGCTCAATAATATTATCATGTGCGGCCTTATCAATCTTACCGCCTTCGACCATCAGAAAGAAGCCATTAGGATCATTATCCAATGCCATAAGCGCCGCCGAGGTCATTTCAGAAAGGTGAGGTATCGTATCATAATCGGGTACATCTCCACTTTCTTCCTTATTCAGGGGTATCGGAATTTTTGGCCCCCAATAATAATCATACTCCCAAGGCATTTCCTCAGGATAAAACAAGCCAGCTAAATAGAAAACCTCTGTGGAATTCTGATCGATTTGACTGACTACATCCATCATCTGCTTTCTTGTTGTCACCACAGAATATTCACCCTGTGCAGCTTTTTGAATCGTCATACCTCTTCCATTTCGATAAAAAGCCCCGAAGAGCACGTTCGGCCGAGTTTGAGTAAGGTAATCATTTGCGATATCTCTATAATTATCTCGATTATTTACATGAGCTCCGAATCCTGCCGGTGTTGCATGAGTTATAGGTACTGTAGTAACCAAACCCGTTGCTTTGCCTTTCTCCTGCAAATACTCAAGGATGGTTTTTATCGGCTCTCGATATCTTTCACTGATGACATCATTATTCACTTTCTGTCCGGTAGCCATTGCCGTAGCCGATGCCGCTGAATCCGTTGCGTGATTACTCTGCCTATAAGAATTTGCCGAATGGGTTGTTACCTCGCCGCGGTAATATTTTTCAAATGACAATTTCCCATCCTCGCCATAGCCATAAAATGAAGCAGCTTTAACATGTTCGAATCCCATCCCATCGCCAATCATGAGAACAACATTTTTCACCGCTGCTTGTGAAATCTGCCCAAGTAATATTACAACAAAAAATAACACCGTTACCTGTGATTTACGCAGCATGTTTATCTCCTATGTTCGTGTTAATAATTAATGTGCATCTTAAATTTATCATATATCAGTATTATATTGTCATATGGCAATAAATAAAATCATTTTTTAGAGAGACTTATTTAGCATCCAAATTTTCTCTTTAATTTTTTTATTTGAAGCTATAAGCTTTTTATCTGGTTCCAAACATTTCTTTCAACCGGTATTCCCTCGGATAAATTTTCTTTTCTTGTATTCAATGCCCGTTCGCCGGGATAGACTATTTTCATGGAATCCGATTCGGTTACGGAATCATGATAGTCATCAATTATTTCATTCACAATACCGACAATCATCCGGTAATTGTCCAATTTCGATATATCGATTGCAATATAGACCTGCGAAACGCCGAAGTCATCCTCATGCCTGCCTATTTCGTGAGTGGCTTCTCCACCTGATAATACAGCCGCCATTATGTTTAACAAAAGCGACAATCCCGCTCCCTTCCAGTATCCGACAGGAAGCGAACGCTGAGTTTCAATAATCGCCGAGGGATCGGTTGTTAACTGCCCTTTCTTGTCGTAACCTCCCGATAAAGGTAATTGCTGCTTTTTGAGCTTATAGGATTCCATCGTGCCGTAAGAAAACTGCGACATCGCCATATCAAGCACAATCGCCTCATTGTTATAAGGTACGGCAAAAATCATAGGATTATTCCCCAAACGGCAATCCACCGCGCCCCAGGCGGGCATATTTGGAATCGTATTTGTCCAGCCGATGAACGCGAAACCCGCCTTGGCGGCCTTCCAGCCGTAAGTTCCACCCCGCATCCAGTGGTTAGTATTCGACAGTCCCACGCAACCTATTCCATATTCCCGAGACAGTTCCATTGCCCTTTCGGTGCAAATCAAAGCATTGATCGGCCCCGGACCCAATCTTCCATCCCACTGCTCGATGGCAGCGGAACTACCTTTCAGTTCCGGTTCGTTATCTATCCGGATATATCTCTTCTCAACGAATTTCACGAAGAGGGCAAAACGATTCACGCCGTGCGAGTAAACACCGTCAAGACTGTTTTGTGCGAAAATGCTGGCGCAGGTCTTAGCTTTGTCGTCAGAAAATCCTTTCTTTTTGAGAACAAGCAAAAACTCCGCTTCCATCTGTTGATATGGAATACGAACAATATCTGCACTTAGACTCTTATCTCTATTTTTCATTTATAATTAACAACAGTTAGTCTGCG
Organism: Sedimentisphaerales bacterium; assembly: GCA_016933295.1. GTDB lineage: Bacteria > Planctomycetota > Phycisphaerae > Sedimentisphaerales > Anaerobacaceae > JAFGPS01. Next base: position 6,070 of record JAFGBG010000014.1, read on the forward strand.
ATAGCCTGATATGTCAGAACTCTGAATTTGCCGATTAATGTTTCCTTCCAGTAATTATCTACTTGTGACATAAAGATTCCGACCAGTTCTTCTTCGGGATCAACCCAGAAACGCGTATAAAACGCTCCGTCCCAGCCGAACATGCCTAACGATTCGAGCTGGTCATATTTGCCGCGTTCGGTGCGTATACCGAAACCAAGACCGAATTTGTCACCCATTATACCGTTATGCTCGAACGGTTCCCATATATATAAATCCCCTATCGAATTTGATGTCATCATCTCGACCGTCTTGCGACTCAGAATACGAACGCCGTCGAGCTGTCCCTTATTAAGCAACATCTGCGCAAACCGGAAGTAATCCGAAGGCGTCGAGACAATACCCGCACCGCCGGAAAAATACGTTTGTGTTGTCAGATAGGAAAGATCGATATCGCTTTCAAGCATTTTGCCGTCTATATACTTGTATGTTTTTGCCAGACGCGGCAGTTTCTCTTTCGGTAAAATCATGTGCGTGTCGTTCATTTCTAAAGGCGAAAATATCCGCTGCCTCAGGAACTCGTCGAAAGTCATGCCGGATACGACTTCCACCAGATATCCGAGTACATCGACAGACATCCCGTAATGAAATTCTTCGCCGGGATGAGAAATCAGCGGCAGGCCGCCCAACTTTTTTATCATCTGTTCGATAGTCCCTTCGGTCGGCGTCAGACCAACGGTCATACCAGCATTATTGTAATATTTTGCCAAAGCTCCATCACCGTATGTGATTCCCGATGTATGATTAAGCAGATTGCGAATTGTGATATCCCGTCTGGCGGGGACAGGCGTACGGATTCCCGTATCGGGATCGATTTGGAGCACCTTGGGATTTTCGAATTCCGGGATGAATTTTGAGACAGGATCAGTCAGAAGAAAATGTCCCTCCTCATATAATATCATTACGGCAACAGAAGTAATAGCTTTAGACATAGAAGCTATACGGAACATCGTGTCTTTTTGCATTTCCTTCCCAGCGTATATATCCATCATCCCATATGCTTGAAAACGGACGACTTTCCCACGCCGAGCTATTAATGTCACGGCGCCTGGCAATTTGCCTCGTTGGACATAATCGTTCATAACTTTATCGAGCCGTACCAGCCGCTGCGAGGAAAGCCCCACCTCTTCCGGCTTTACAACCGGCAGGTCCTTTGCGAAAACGACCCCTGCAATCAATAAAAAAACCAAAATAATCACCGGTGTTTTGAGATTATTCATCAAGATACAACTCCTGTCTTTTCAACTGTTATGCTGTGATAATGCATTTTTAATGAACTGATTGACAATCGTCAAATATTGTTCTTTCGAAAGCAGGTCCCGACCGATGGTTTTTAGAGTATCAGGTGACATTTTCCCGTCCCGAACCAATTGCCTTCCGGCATCTTTCGCCGCATCGAAAATATCACTCATATCCATCCCCTGTTTCATCATCCCTTCCAGAACCGGCCCGTGCGGCCGCAGAAGCGCACCGACAAATTCCATGTTTATATTCCTTCCGATCGCACGAACATGCGAGAGGAGAGCATCGAAATTATCCATCTCCCAAAAGCCGCAATTGGAAACCAGAACGAGTTTCCCGTTTTTGACATTAATCCGGCCGGGGTGGCGGCAATGGCCGTCCCGAAGCTCGATTACCGGCTCGGCAATCGGAATAACACGATCCAGCATGTTTTTCAGCGGCCCGGACATTCCATCGACATAAAGCGGTGTTGCCAGAACGAAGATTTCCATATCCGTCAATTCCGGCAAAAACTTCTGCATGTCATCGTCCTGAAAACATTTACCGGGCGTCCTGAACCAGCAGTTATATTCCCCCCGGCAGGTTTTTATATCCATTTGGACCGGATAAAATATTTTGACTTCCGCTCCGGCCTCCTTCATTCCTTCGATGAAAGGTGTCAATATTAACGCCGTGTTGCCTTTATCGCCTTTCGGGCTGCCGTTTATGACGACCACTTTCATTTTATTTACTCCTAAAAAAATTTCCTAATCCGGAATTGTCCACTTGAGCTGAAACTCTATTTCTTCATTGCCGTCTTCCCGTTCATGTTCGATATTAATAATCGCATCGGGCGGGATGGAGACACGTTCACCGGCTACCTGTATCCGAAATCTTGTCTTCTGCTCGATACAATCGGCGAGTCGGCGAAGCTTGGCAACGAATTGTCGGGCGGGATAATCTTTTTCGATGTCGCGTGCCTTTCTCTTTTTTCTTTGAATCATAAGAATAGCTTCCATTTAAAATATCGCGTCAGGTTATGCTACTTATATGCAAGAGCTTTAAAAAATGTATAGCAGAAAGTTCCATCTTCTGCCGTTGTTCGATAGAGGTCCTTGATTCCCTTATCCCAATCAGACTGTTTTATCAATCCGGAATTAATCGCCTCGTCGCGGACGCCTTCGACCATTGCAATGAACGTATTTTTCGTAAAACCTTCCACGTATTCTGGTCTGCTCGAATCGACATAAACCATTCTCGGTGAAACAGTGACATTGCTAAAACCGGCATCTTGTACCAGCGGAAAGAGCCTTCGGCCGATGAGCGAGTCGCCGCCATTTCGGGCCTGCAAATCAATCAGGCACTGGATTGTATCCCATGCCGCCCTGCTGTCGGGATGAAAATAAGTCGAGCCGTGATCGCCTTCGATAACCGTGATTGTGCCGCCTTTTTTGAGCGTTACTTTGAGGTGAAGTAAAGCGTCCAGCGGGTTATTGAGATGTTCGAGAACGAAACAAACAAATATGTGGTCAAAGTGATCCTTCGGAAAAGGCAAATTAAAAATATCCGCCTGTTGAAAGGTCACATTATGGAAACCCGCCGAGGTTATGCGATTCTTCGCCGCAACGAGAGATTCCTGTGAAACATCTATACATACGAAATTCGCATCGGGATTATTTTGGACGAGAGTAATCGTCTGGGCCCCGACTCCGCAGCCAGCCTCCAAGACCAAAGCACCGGCGGGATATTTCGTATCAAGATGCAAAAGCTCAGTCAGTGTCATTGCCTGGTCCATCAGCCTTCGGTTTTCTCTGGCCGAATAGCCATGTACATATTCATGTGACGGTTTTTCCATTTTCATATCCTGAAATAAACGGCCCTAACGGAAAGAAAGAGATTACAGGATTTTCCCGGAGTATGCAAGATTTGATGCAAATCCTTTTGCAACGAGTGGATTAACCGCCGCCGGTGGAAGCCCCAGACTTTCAATAACCAGCTTGCACAATTCCATCGGCTCGACCGGCCCTGCCCCGCTGATTCGAAGAATTAACTGATGAATCTGGTTGAGGTACTTCAGACTTTCGGTCATTCTTCGTGAAATATTGCTTCGGCCTTGTATCGGTGATTCCCATGATGACAGAAGAAATTCTATGTCATCGATTTTTTGTAGTTTGTGGATCGATTCGGCCACATCGGCGATATTTTCATAAATTGGTAAATCACCAGGTGCAATCAAACAATCGCCGGTAAATAAAGTCGACTCATTCTTATAAAGAATGGAAACAGAACCCTCCGAATGACCCGGTGTGTGAATTATTTCCAGAGATAAATCTTCTTCTAAATTTGCAAAACCACCGTCCTGCAAAAAACCATCCACAGAAACCGAACCTTCTACGAGATTATGAAAATCCGGCACAGGTCTTTCCTTAAACTGCCTGTTTGTATCTTCAACCCAGACAGCTTCAGCTTCATGAACATATATTTTACAGTTTGTGGTGCGTTTGATACTTTTTGCCGAACCTATATGATCCGGATGAGAATGTGTCAGGATTATCGCGGCAATTTCTTCTGGTTTTCTATCCTGTGTTTTTATATATTCATAAATAACCTTTTCGGAGCCTGCAAAACCTGAATCGATAAGATAGATCCTTTCGCCAAAAATAAGATATACATATACAAACCGTTCTATAATCAAATTCGAAGCGGCCCGAATCTTAAACGGGATTCTCAATGCGTGAATTGTATTATTATCTTTCATTCGCTTTTTCTACCCAACACCCTCAACCACAATAGCCTTTCCTTTGGTAGATTTCTCACGCAACGGAGCTATTGCATGATATTCCGGCGAATTAAAACAATTTCGCAATTGTTCAATCCCGTCAAATCTGATTATGACAATTTTAGCCGGTTGCCAACTTCCTGAAATGGAGGAAATCCTGCCGCCTCTCGCAAGATATTTGCCGCCATACTTCCCGATAATGCTCGTCACTTGATTTACATATTCTGAATATGCACTCAGATCAATTATTTTCTCAATTTCCACAATAAAATAAACCGACATTTATTCTCCTTACAGTTTAGCTGCCGCTACTAATAACCAACCGTAACTTTTTATAATATACTTTTATAATATTTTACAAAAGAAACCTTTAGAGCTTTAAATAGAAGCATATTACATATTAAATTTCAGAATTCCTATCTTCAAGTAAATTTGTTTATTAAGCTATATCCGTCAAATACTGTGTATCAGATTTAAACTTTATCGGACATTCTTCAATCAGAGCAGTTACTTTTCTTCTGTTTCATAAAGATCAAAAATTTTTATAGAATGTGATATTTTCCATCTTCTTAAGCCAGTATGCACTATGCGACAAATAACAGGTCCCATAAATCGAAAAAGAAGTACCAAGATTTCTATCTATATCCTTACTCGAAAATTACTATAAGGATTTTCATTAATTCTCAAATATATATCTCACGATAAAGTATATATTTAACGGACTATTCAATAGGACTACGACTAAGCTATGAGAAATATAAAAGCCCGTTGAGTTATAAAAATAGAACCCCTGTTCGAAAAAATATAATAATGCTACGAAAATTAGTAATATTCCCAACACTGTTGCTTGTAATAGTTCTCAATCTCAGGATATTCGCACAACAGCCAAATAGCAATGAGACAATGGATTATTTTGACATGTCCATTGAGGAACTTTTAGAGGTCTCTGTCGTCACAGCCGCTTCAAGACTAACCCAAAAAACTACAGAACAATCGAGCCCCGTTACTATCATCACAGCCCAAGACATCCGCAACAGCGGCCTGACAAGCATTCCTGAAATACTGCAGTTTTTCTGCGGTGTAGATGTGCTTCAGATCGACCGCAGAAAGTATGCCATCGGCATTCACGGTTTGCACGAAACCTTTTCGGATAGGACAACGCTGTTAGTTAACGGACGGCCGGCAGACAATCCTGTTTACGGAGGACCTCATTTCCAGGCTTTGCCTTTTCTAGTGGAGGATATCGAAAGAATCGAGATTGTTCGCAGTCCCGCAAGTGCCGCATGGGGTGCCAATGCTCTTACCGGCGTAGTCAATATAGTCACAAAAAAACCTTCGGATATACTTGGTGGAATGGCTAAAACAACAATAACTGAATTCGGTGACAGCTATACACACTTTCGATGGGCCGAAAAAGAAACGGGCTTGAGTTGGAAAATATCAGTTGGGTACGAGGATATCAAGAGTTCCGAAGATGTAATCGATGGAACGACCGACTTTGAATCCGCTAATCCGGCACTTAATCCCCTGATAGGATTCAGTACATTCGAAGCCAGAGATTTTACTCGCAACAGCCGAATCGATACCGAAGCTTTTTTCGAGATAACAGAATCGACAAAACTATCTGCAGGTATCGGCTATACACATATCGATGCGGGAGATTATGAACTCGGGGGTTATTTTCCAAGAGTGAATATTCGGGAAGATGATGCACGAACATATATGAAGCTCGACCATAATTTTGAAAATGGTAACACCGGTTACCTGCAGTGGGCCGGCGAATTCTGGAACATGAACTGGCCCATGGCGGGACGATTTTCGATGCAACGTCATGAACTGGAAGCACAATATAATTTCAGTTTTAAAGAGGGACACAATTCATGTGTAGGAACCAGCTTTAGATGGGATCATATTAATTCCGGTATCGATACAGCACAACAAGTACGTTTTGATGATGAGCCTCTGGACGAATACAATGTGGGTCTGTTCGCCATCGACAGATGGGAATTGAACGATCAATGGGAACTTGAAAGTCAGCTTCGCGGTGATTATTATTCGGGCACAAGTACCGATTGGTCCGGTCGACTAACCGGCTTTTATAAGCCTAATAAAGCGAGTAAAGATATCTTTCGATTCAGTGCGGCAAAAGCTTTCAGTGCACCTTTAGCCGAACTAAGAGAGGCATCCATGTCCCTATTACCTATGGGGTCTGGCCTGTATATGTTAAACGTAACCGCCCCAGAAAGCCTTGAAAACGAGGAGATTTTCTCTCTCGAAACCGGCTATACCACAATGCTATCAAAAACATTATCATTACGTGCCGATGCATATTATCAAAAATTAGATAAACTCATAGGTTATAAACGAACTACAAATTTTCTTGGCCAGATTTTTGCCACTGCAGACAATATCGATGGTGCCTACGCATGGGGCGGTGAACTCGAACTAACTCTCGATAAAAAATGGGGTAGAATATCAAGCTGGTACAGCTATAATAAATTTGAGCCGGATACTTCAAATCAGGATATTTCAGCTTTTCTTCCCGCAAAACACAAAGCCGGTATGCGATACCAATATCGCATACAGCCCGACTGGACTTTTAACGCAAACTATGCTTATACAGATACAACACCGGGTAATCCAGCGACAGGTAATAATGATGTAAATGCCTCACACCGTCTGGATTTTAATATTTCTAAGACCTTGAATAAGGAAAAGGGAGAAATAATGGTCGGTGTAAGAGATTTACTCGATAAAACACTCGATCCTGTCAGAGAAAGTAATACATATGCGGGACATGAAGTACCGGGAAGAACATTTTTTGTCAGTCTGCTTTTAAAGTTTTAAAACAAATATTGACGATTTAATCATTAGATACATAAATAAAGAATACAAATGAATAGAAAAACTTACCTATATTTCATTTTATTGTTTTTATTGCTGACCACACAGCATGCCCGGGCCGATGACGCAACTGATAAGGAATACCAAATTAAAGCTGCGTTCCTGTACAATTTTCTTAAGTTCGTAGAATGGCCCGAAGACAAGGTCGGTGATAGCAATGCACCTATTATTATCGCGATTATAGGTAAGGATGTTTTTAACGGCGCCTTCGACAATATCAAAGACAAAACGATAGAAGGCAGAAAAGTTACTATAAAACACCTCAAAGGAATGTTGGAACTTAAGCAAAAAAGTACTAACAATAAACCGGAAACATCCCCTCAAATAGAAGCTATTCAGCATTCACATTTGCTTTTTATCTCCCCTTCCGAAAAGAAAAACATCGAAGAAATTCTAAAGCTGGTAAAAAACCACACAGTTTTGACGGTTGCAGACACAGAAGGTTTTCTCGACTCCGGGGGCATTATTAATCTGTTGATGGAGGAAAATAAGGTCCGATTTGAAATCAACATGATCGCCGCAAAGGAAGCTAAAATACAAATCCGATCCCAACTGCTGCGGCTTGCGAAAAAAGTCATAAGGCAGGAAACAAGCTCTACCGAAACAAATCAGCCTTATACGGCTAAACAAATAATTTTAGATAAAAGGATCGCCGAAAAAACACACGGCACTTCTTAATTACTCGAAAATTTATAAAATAGGTAATAACATTTCCTTCCTCAGAAACATAATACCAAGAAACTGTTTGTTTCAACACAATAAAACCAGGTACTAAAAAAAAGAAAACCATATCAACTGATACAACTAATCGGTTAATTTTTCATACCAGTTCTTTTTAAGAATAAACGAAGTAATCGCGAGGATAATTATTGCTGTTACTAAAGAAACGTTTTCTTTAATAATCAGATATATCGGAATAACCACGAGTGACGTCTGCCAGATGATTCCTATAACAACGTTGAACATGTCTTTCTTGAAATCTTTATTGCCCTGAAAATCGGGGTTTTCCTGAATAACTTTTTCATGTATCGGCTTCCAGAAACCCCACGGCCGCACCGTTTTATAGAATGATTTAAGAACTTCATCGCTTTCCGGTTTGGTCAGCAATGTCCCGGCAAAACAACCTACCAAAGAGATGACTAAAATAAACGGGAATATGTAAAAATCGGGTAATGCCATAAACGACGGCAGAGTCAGAGACGCAATCAGGCCGGTGATCATTCCCCAGAAATAGCCATAACCATTATATCTCCACCAGTGCCACTTCAGGACATTGGCCGCTGCATACCCGCCCCATAATGCAGAAACAATCCATTGTGTCACCGAATCGATGGATTCTACAACGAATATCCCAAAAGAAATTCCGACAACAACAACTGCAAGAGAAATTAGCATGCTCATTTTTACATATTGCTTGTCGGTAGCACCGGGATTTATATAGCGTTTATATATATCGTTGACAATATAAGCAGGTGCCGCATTGACCGTTGCGGCAAAAGTTGACATAAACGCCGCAATCAGGCCGGCCATAAGTACACCCAATAAACCGGTGGGTACAAATCTTCTCATTGCCATCGGCAAAATCATTTCTAAATCGGTTTTTTTATCTACGATATAATCAACTGCCGAACCAACGTTTCGTATTTGTCCTGCCTCCTGGTCCTTAATATCCATATCGAATTCGCCTGCAATTTTTTTGACGAGTTCAACCGTATTCTGTGAGCCGGCATTCTGCGCCTTTAATAGCGAGGTTTCACGTGTTACTTCGGATATATCGATACCCATCTCGGAACTTGTTAATTCAATAACTCGAGCTTCAGTACCTTCGGCGTCTCCCATAGCCTTTAGATCCGGCATAAGATGTACAAGGGCCAAAACAACCAAACCTGCAATCAACATATACCTCGGGAAAAACAGAGCCACTGATACAAAGCCACTCATTTTGGAAGCCTCTTTCGGACTTTTCGTTGCGAGGATTCGCTGCATATCATAGTTGGGGGCAGGGCCGGCTACGCTGACCAGGAAACCCTTAAAGAGAATCATCATCATAAAACAGGTGAACAAACTATAACCATCTTTCCCAATTTTGTAGTTTACTATATTAAAAATTCCGCCCCAGTCTAAATTCAGCTTCCAGCCGATACGTAACTGTTCCCATCCCTGAGGCACTAAATCAAGAACCTGCCCCTTTGTAACCTGGTTCATAGCGATTATACCGACAGCAATTGACGCAATGGTCATTATTCCAAACTGTATTAACTCGGTTAAAACAACACTGTGCATTCCTCCTTTTACAACGTATAAAGTGGTTATACCCATAAAGATCAATCCGTATTGATTGGGCGTTAGATCCCACGGCAGAAATTCCGAAGAGAACTTGCCGATTCCTTTGAAACCGTAAGCCAGAAAACCAATGACGCTGACAATCGCAAATATAACAATAATAATATGTGATAACTGTGAGCCGGTTCCGGTACCAAATCTTGTTTTCATCCACTCGGCGCCGGTCATCACATTAGAACGCCGCAGCCAACAGGATAAATACATCATCAAAAATATCTGGTTAAAAACAGGCCACAGCCAGGGCACGAAAACGCCTTTCAGGCCGTAAACAAAAAGCAGATATACCAGCCACATTGTCCCGGTTATATCGAACATTCCGGAGGCATTCGATACACCGAGTATATACCAGGGGATACTCTTGCCGCCGAGAAAATACGAATCCATATTCTTCGAAGCTCTTTTCGAAATAAGAAATCCGACTACAACTGTTGAAACAAGGTAAAGAATAATGATTGAAATATCGATGGCGTGAAGTTGCATATTTTTCTCCCGTATCGCAAACCTTAAATTTGGTAGAGTCGATGATTCTTAATAGAAATCGCCTCGTTTTAATTAAAATGTTACTATAGGGTATTTTTTATCAAGGTTAACTATACCATTTCGGGAAAGCTTTGGGAATACGCAGCCGGATTTTATTTCTTTTTGAATTTAATCTTGCAGATATGGGGTATTTTTTGTTAAATGACTCACATTCGAACCGCGTCTTGGAATAGAAAACAATATAGAATGTGTCAGTCAAAACCAATGATAATATGAAGTCTTTGAGAGGAACAAGTCACAATGGAATCCGATAATTCTACTCCCGAAGTCACCACAAATCCGGCTTCAGTCGATTTGGGCGGAAAGCTACCCTTATATGAAAAAATAGGCTATGGTCTGGGAGATACCGCATCCAATATTCTCTACCAGGCCTGGAGTTTCTTTCTAACGATCTTCTATACGGATGTTTTCGGGATCGATCCAAAAGTGGCGAGCTTCATGTTTCTTGTTACACGCGTATGGGATATGATTAACGATCCGATGATGGGTATGATTGCCGATCGTACCAATACGCGATGGGGCAAGTTCCGCCCCTACCTGCTTTGGATGGCCGTTCCTTACGGGATTCTTGCATGTGCGATGTTCATCACACCCGACTGGAGCCAGAATATGAAGGTCGTCTATGCCTATGTTACCTACATTCTGGCAACTATGGCATATACGGCAATCAACATTCCCTACTCCTCCCTGATGGCCGTTATGACACCGGACCCGAAAGAACGGACAACCCTGTCACAATATCGTTTTTTCTTTGCATTTGTCGGGGCGATGTTGATTACTACCTTCACACTGCCATTGGCCAAATTCTTCGGGGCCAACCCCTCTCATCCCGGCTACGACGCGGAATTAGGATACAGCAAAGCACTTGGCTACCAAATAACTATGGGCGTATTCGGTGCAATAGCCATTATTTTGCTGATAATTACTTTCCTGACTACAAGAGAGCGGGTCAAGCCACCGAAAGAGCAGAAAAGTAAATTCGGTCAAGACCTTAAAGATGTTTTGAGAAATCCTCCTTGGATTATTCTATTCATCGGATGCATTTTTTGGGTAACCCATAACGTAATACGCAACGGCGCAGGTATATATTATTTTGATTACGTATATTGCAATGGCGGCAATAACATGTTCACCTGGAAATTGGGGCCTATGGTCTTAGACTTTGATCAGACCACTGTATTTTTAACAGTCGGCACCCTGGGCATGATGGCCGGTGTTTTCCTCAGTACACCGCTCAAAAAATATTTCGGTAAAAAACCACTTATGATTTTCTTCTCCCTGGCCAGTGTGATTCTTGGTGGTGCATTCTATGTTCTGCCTCAATACAACTTGTCCAAACAAAAAATAATTACCTCCGAGGTTAACGGAGTACGTTCGGTTTACGCGGCGGATATTGACGCCGACGGCGACCTGGACGCATTATCGGCTTCGGCGGAGGATGACAAGATAGCATGGTATCAAAACGATGGCTTCGGTAATTTCTCCGCTCAAAAGGTGATTACAACCGAGGCCGAAGGAGCCGAATCGGTTTATGCCGCTGACATAGATGCCGATGGCGATCCGGATATATTATCGGCTTCGGCAGAAGACGACAAAATCGCATGGTATCAAAACGATGGCTTCGGCAGTTTCTCCGATCAAAAGTTGATTACAACAGAAGCTGACGGAGCTGCATTCGTTTTTGCCGCAGATTTGGATGCAGATGGCGATCTGGATGTGTTATCAGCCTCGTCAAACGACAACAAGATCGCATGGTATGAAAACGACGGTACAGGAAATTTTTCCGACCCAAAAATAATCTCCACTGAAGCCGAAGGCGCATGTTCGGTTTGCGCGGCGGACATCGACTCGGACGGTGATGCTGACGTAATATCAGGTTCGGCCGGCGACAACAGAATTGCCTGGTATGAAAACGACGGCAATGGCAATTTCTCCGATCGGAAAATAATTGCTACGGATGCCGACGGCATAAAATCAATTTACGTGACGGACTTGGACTCGGATAAAGACCCGGACGTTATATTAATTTCGAATACCAACGGAAAGATCGCCTGGTATGAAAATATCACAGAAATCAAAGAAGAAAGAAACGAAGAAAACGAAGCAATAAATAAAATAGCAGAAGTCGAATTCTTCAAGCAAAGAGTAATCACTACCGACGCGGACGGCGGTTTATTCGCCAACCAGAAACTAATGACAACCAAAGCCGATTATGCGAGATTATTTTTTGCGGCAGATCTGGATGTGGATGGTGACACGGATGTTCTTTCGGCTTCGGCAGCGGACAGTAAAATTGTCTGGAACGAAAACGATAGCGCATTTAACTTAATGCTGCTGTTATTGTTCAATTTTATCTGGTCGTTGGTTGCGGGCGCCATGCCGGTATTTATGTTTGCCATGTTTTCTGATGCGACGGATTTTCACGAATGGAAATTCGGACGGCGAGCAACGGGGCTTGTCATTGCCGGTATTATGTTTGCAATAAAGATGGGGGTTGCAATCGGGGGCTTTCTGAACCTGCAGGCACTGGGTAGATTTGGCTATGTGGCCAATGTACCGCAGATACTGAGGGCAACGCACGGAATCAAACTATTATTCAGTCTTATTCCCGCGTCCATTATTTTGGTTTGTGGTGTTGTATTGTTCTTCTATCCCATAAATAATAAATTACTCGAAAAGATAGAAATTGACCTTAAAGAGAGAAAAAGTAAGGAGTGATCTATAGTTAATTATGTCCACAATTCTTAATTGAGAGGTTGATATGACTGATAATACATTGAATAAGGGAAATTTTACCCTGCCGGGTGAGGCTGGTTACGAGGATTTGACATTAGAGCTTGCCGGAAAATGGGGAGCCGACGCCATACGAGATAGTGACGGCACCGTATTGTCGGATAAAATAATTTCTACGGGATTCGATATCTATTCCACGATTTGCCTCGTTCGCATCGATAACAAATGGGCAAAAGCGAACATGGACAAGCTCCAGCAAAATTACCTGATGAGCTATCCTGTTGTTGCAGAAAGCAATATCGTGAAAATAGATCCATTAAACGGCTTTTTCAGAGAACAATTCAAAATCAATACCAACGATGATCCCCAAAAATGGTGGCAGGTATTCGACAGAACCTCCGGTAAAGAAATTCCCGTCGAACAATGGAATTTTGATTCGGAGAGTGGAACTGTAACTATAAAAAAGGCTCAGAAGTGGCATAAATATACCGTCAATTTCTTAGCCTATCGAATCTGGGAAGCCATTTCGATGTATAATCATATCACCAACAACTGGGGTGACAGGGAACATCTGATGGTGATTGATCCGATATATCCCCAGACACAGGAATTTATCCTAAGTTATCTGGAAAAATGGCTCGAAAACCATCCCAGGACAAAAATCGTACGCTTTACCTCGATGTTCTATAACTTCGCATGGTTCTGGGGCGACTCTGCCGAGTTGCGTTTCACTTACGCGGACTGGGGCTCCTACGAGATGACGGTCAGCCCCTTAGCTATGCGTATGTTCGCCGAGGCTAAGGGATACGAACTGACAAGCGAAGACTTCATTAATAACGGTTCTTACTGTTCCAGTCATAACGTGCCGTCCCGGCGTCTGCTCGACTGGATGGACTTTATGAACGAATTTGTCACAAGTTTCGGCAGAAAGTGCATCGAGAAGGTTCATGCCGCAGGCAAGCAGGCCTACATGTTCTACGACGACCACTGGGTAGGCACAGAACCGTACGGAGAGAGATTCAAAGACTTTGGCTTCGACGGCCTGATTAAATGTGTGTTTAATGCCTTCGAGGCTCGATTATGTGCCGGCGTGAAGGGTGTTAAAACAAAAGAACTGCGTTTGCATCCTTACCTTTTTCCGACCGGCTTGAAAGGTGAACCAACTTTCATGGAAGGCGGTGATCCGTCACGAGACGCCAAGCGTTTCTGGGCTAATATCCGCCGGGGACTGCTTCGCGAACCAGTGGATAGAATCGGCCTTGGCGGC
>JAFGBG010000124.1 GCA_016933295.1 Sedimentisphaerales bacterium
ATAAAACAAGGCTATGTGTAACGCAACATACTACATACGACATACCACATACGACCTACTTTGTGCCTATGCTCTTATGCTCTTTTGTGCCTTCAAAACACCTCTGTGTGCCTGTGTGCTCTGTGGCAAAAAAATGGAAAACGAAGCCAATTTTGTTAGGGGGTAGCGGGTAGCGGACAGCGTATAGTTTTTAAATGCTTAATTTTAAGTTAGTTATGTTAATAATAATCCGTAAAGCTTCTTTGTGCCAATGTGACTTTGAATCCTTGTGCCCTGCAAATCTGAATAGATTTGGAAGTAAGTTGAAACAACAACGCCGGTTTTTCGTTTTCTAACTGCCATGAAATCAACAGATATTCAACTATTTAACGAAAATCATGGCGACAGGCCGATAAATGATATAGGATTTTGAGGCTGGCGATTTTTGGCGTTTTCGCTGTTTCCGCCGCCCGGTTCCTGCTTATTTTGATAATACAAGGAGAGTAGAATGAATTGTTTTGATATTCTTGCACAGACTACCACCACGGCTACCGGTACTGCCGAGGAAGGAATTGTTCCGATTCAGGCGATCTGGGAACAAATCACCAGTATTCAAAGCATACCGGAAGCGTTGACTTTTCTTTCTTTCGGCACGATTTGTCTGTTCTACGGCTGGCGGGTCTTTAAGATACTGGTAGTCATCAACTTCGGGCTTGCGGGCCTGGTTCTCGGGATGGAAATTGTCAAAAGAATCAACGGCCTCGACAACGAGCTTGCCGGCGGGCTGATATGTATGGGATTGCTGGCCGTCCTTTCCGTGCCGCTGATGCGATGGGCGATCAGCATTTTAGGGGCTGTGGCCGGGGCGATAATTACTTCCGGAGCCTGGTACGCCAGCGGCCTGACGGAACATTACATCTGGGCCGGGGCGCTCGTCGGTTTTGTCGCCGGTGGGATGATTTCCTTTATCGTTTTCAGGGTGGCGGTAATGTTGTTTACCAGTCTATGGGGCAGCGGCCTGGTAGTTGTCGGAGCGCTTGCGCTTTTAAATCTTTTTCCGAAAACCTCGACCGACGTCGAAAATCTCGTATTAAATCATAAATGGTTCATATCCGCGGCGTTGATAGTTCCAACGGCAATCGGCGTCTTGATACAGAATCAGTTTGTCAAGAAATCAAAAGACTGGAACATTTGATCCGAGCGAATTCCGCCGGAGATGAAATCCCTCGGGGATAAATATTCGGACTCGGAATTTAGATTTTGCCGAATGCGGCATAAAAAAAAGGCTGCAAGCATACACTTACAGCCCCGGAAGGTAGTAAAAAACAAACTGAATTTTTATTTTATGCCCTGCGTTTTCTGAGTAAAGCCAATGAGCCGAGACCCAGCAAAGTGATAGTCATAGGCTCCGGGATCGACATGGCTCCGCTGAAGCCGTTGCCGCCCGAGTATCCGCCCGCCAACATTTCTGTCAGGGTGCGGTAATTTGTGCCGCTGCCGCCCTGTAAGGACAGCTCGAAATCAAGCGCGATAGTGCCCGACTTTACGATGGCGTCCAGCGCCGCCGAGCCGAGCGATTGACCGGCGGAAGTCACGACCAGATTGGTGATATCCGCCTGGAACTGGGTGTATGCCGCTCCTATTGTTCCGACCGGAACCAGGTCGCCGGACAGCAGATTTCCCGTCATATAGGTAGTGCCGCCGTCGGCGCTTTTGATCGATATGGTCGTCGTGCCGTACGGTGTGAGTTTATACGTGCCATACATATCTGGACTTACCTTGAATGCGGGTATATACACCAGTGAGCCGACAAGAGCGTCATAATTGCTGCCCATTCCTCTATCGACGCAAATCTCCTGGTTGAAACTCAATGTCCCAGCACCGTCGTAATACCAGCTTCCGCCGGTGGACGAGTCGGGACTGAATTCGACGGTCGTCGTTGCCATGGCCGGCACACTCAGACACATCGTCAGTACCCAGAAAATTAGTAATCTTTTTATCATGTAAAAGCCCCCCAAAATTTCCTACATATTTAGTTTTGTCTTATTCTTTAGGCCGCGGACTGCCGCATCTGTATTGAATCGTGCTCCGTAACCATTGGTGCCGAATCTATCAGGCATAATTCAATAATGAATCTGCTTCTGTTGGCACCCCCTTTCCGCCGGTTTCAGTTATAGCCGGCTTTTTATAGTTGCCATATTTACCAAAACACAAACCATGATATTATTAATGCTTTCCGAAGTTTTACGCCTTGCGGCAAATAATTCGGGATCGGGATATTTACAATTCCGGCCCCGTTATATCTTCTTATTTGGTTGCCATTCTTCTTCTTCGCAGCAGCCCCAGAACACCTCCACAGCCAAGCAGAACCATCGTTGCCGGCTCGGGGACTTCCACGATATAGTCCTGAGCGCCGTCATACGAAAAGACCCTCAGATTCGCCGACGGGCCTGTGCCGTCCAGAGAGTACAACATCAGGTTAGCAATGCTCGAATAATCATAATCGATATAGAAAGTTCCATTAGTCACGTCCCATTCATACGTGGATTCCGGCAGGTCCTCGTGAATAATCTCTTTGACCGCCGCGGAAAAAGCCGCCGCAAATATCTTTTGCGTCTCGGTATATGAGCCGCTGGTCCAGGACGAGTCATAGTATCTGCCCCATAATTCCCGCAGATAATCGGCTTTGGCCGTACCCATCAGACCTATTCCGCTTGTACCGGACCGCACGTAAGTATCCTCTGGCATAAGCACACTGTATTCCAGCAATTCATTCGAGGGCGACTCGTACTGCTCGGCGCAGACGGCGGCAATCGGGCCGTTCGCCCAGTAGTCTGCATCGCCGTAACCGCCCGTCTTCTCAAGCATCGTGACTCCGGAATGAGTGGTCCCGTTGTAATAGCCTCCCGCCCATATTTCCATAATGTCGTACGCATAGAAACCGGTCATTGAAATGTCCACGGTACCCAAGGTAGTGGCTTGTGTCACGCCCGGCAGGACGAGAGCTACAAGGACAAAGAGAATTGCGGATTTCTTCAGCAGATTTAAATTCATCATTCTGCCCCCCCAAAAAACAACCTGCAACATTACCTTCATCGCCGCAGACAAACCACGGCGAGTGAAATTCTTGTTTTTCCCGATTCAAGTCAACCGCCGGTTCAACAACCGTACAGAAGCCGATCGATTGTTAAACTTAATCATGCAATCGAATCTGCATGCTCGGACAATAAATCGGATTAACCTGGGTGCTCAAATATGATAATGTTGAGAACCCCCCATTTTTTGCCGCCCTGAGGACGACTCATAGAAGTAAGTTTATCGCATTAGAGGCCGAAAGTCAAGAATTTTTAACGGAGATATTCGAGATTGTAAGGTTTTGTCCCCGTGTATGTCCCTGAGTCCCTAAAACAAAATTATTTTAGGACCAAAGCGATTGTCGACGAAAGAAAAAGTTCCGTTTTTTTCACGCATATCGATTTATTTTTTCGGATTGTCTGAAAAAAATGCCGCGATGAAAATTCGAAGGACACGAAAATCTATTCGGCTGTCATGCGGTATTGCATGATCAATCCGAAGACCGAATGATTGACTTCTTTCGGGATGCGTCTTTTGCGATTGGGCAGTATTTGTTGCGGCGGAAATTAAGATGCGAACGGCTGCGGTTGGCGCGAGATGGGCTGAACTACGGAAAAGCGCAAAAAAAATGGGGCTGACCAGGCCATGACCAGCCCCCCATTAGAAGAAAGGAGTATTATGATGTCAGCCGAAACCTGTTTCCCCCTTTCGGCCCGTTTTCATCCAAAAAACTCCGAATACGAAACTCTTATCCGTTCGATGTATTCGGGAGTTTTCGCCCCCCTTGGTCCCTTTCTTCGACCTTTATTGCTCTAAATAAAGTATAACTGATTTTTCTCTACTTGCAAAATACAAATCTTAAGTAACCTCGTTTTTAATAAATCAATACCAGCGAACCATAATCCGGATGTAGTCAACAAATACTCTTCTCATGGCTATGTTGTTATTATTTTTGATATTAAGTTGAAGAGAATCGATTTTTTCGGACGTATCGACTATGCTTGTAATATCCCACGAATCCATCGTCTTATTCGATTGCCCGGCACGTACAGGAGGATCGATTGAGGCCCAAACATCCGGATTTTTCGGCCAGTTTCTGCCTATGTTCCATTGCAGTTTTCCGGCGGGAAACTGCCGGTCCTCGAAGTGCTCGAGAAAAACCGTAACCGAAACAATCCTGGCCCCCTCGGGTATCTCGGCATCCGAAAAATCGAAGGACACCGACGAGCCGGCATCGATTTCACAGAAGTTGTCATCGCCGGCCTCGGCAACAGCGGCCTTTTCCTGCGACGATAATTTTTCGCCGCTGCGGTGATTATAACCATTCTGCACGGTCATCTCCGTCGTCAGTGGCGAGCTGAGCGAGGCGACGGTAACTGAGAACGACTGGGTCGCCGACGCCGGGACATTATTGGCGTCTTCGACTTTTACGGTCACATTGTGATCTCCCGCCTGGGTATTATTCGGTTTCCATTCTATCAGTCCCGTCTCGGAATCGATTTCCATGCCGTAGGGTTTTTCGATCAGGCTGAAAGTAAGCTTATCGCCTGCATCGGGATCTTCGGCGTCAACATCGTAACTATATGTTCCCCAAACTCTGGTGGTCTTTACGGGTTTCGATGTTATTACGGGCGGGTCGTTCGTCGCCGTTACAGTCAACTCGACCGTGGCCGTATCCGTGCCGCCTTTGCCGTCACTTACGGTGTAGCCGAACGAATCGCCGCCGCAGAAGTTTTTCTTTGCGGTATAAGTCAGCATGTTGTTGGTGTTAATGGTGACCGAGCCGTTTTTGCCCTGCGTCACACCGAGAATAATAAGCCGGTCATTGTCCACATCCGTATCGTTTGCCAAAACATCGATAACGACAATCGGCGTATCCTCGACAGTGCTAATCTCATCGTCCACGGCCGCCGGCGGGTCGTTGATAGCTGTTACGGAAACTGAGACGGTTGCTTCGGCGCTTTCCAACGAGCCGTCACTAATCTTGAATGTCAGAGAGTCCGGGCCGTTAAAGTTTTTCTCCGGAGCATAAATCAGGTTCGGTTCCGTGCCGCTAAGGCTGCCGTGGCTCGGTTTCGACTGAACAATAAAACTCAACATGTCCCCGTCCGGATCGCTGCCGACCAGGTCTATCGAGACAGGCGTGTCTTCCTCTGTTGTTATGGTAATGTTTTCCGCTACCGGCGGGTTGTTTGACCCGCTTACTATTATCCAAATTATAGCGACGACAAGAAGAATGATTAATGCAGAGCCGAGAATGAGTGTCCTTTTCATATTAACCTCCAATCCATTAAATATATGTTCGGAGTATAACCCCGTTTTTTCGTATCTGCGAGAAAATTTTTCTACAAATTACCAATATTATTGATTTACCTGCCGCCTTAAAAAACGAACGTTCATAATCTCAAATGTTAGTTGGGCTTATCGCAATTTAAACGAGCCGAATCCCAATACGTCTGTTCTTTGATTTTTGTCTTGAACGCGGCATTTTTAAGAGCTATCGCCGGAAACTGAGTAATTACCTATATTTACAGTTTTTCGAAAAACAATCTTTTCTTAAAATAACGCCCCGTTAAGTAAACTCCCTATAAAAAAGCCAAAAAATTAAAAAAATTTGGTTTTTTCTTGATTTTTAACTCGATAGAATATAAAATATTATGACGGTATATGAATAATTTTGTTTTGAATGGATGGGCGAAACAATGAATAAGAAAAAAGGTTTCACGCTAATCGAGTTGCTGGTCGTGATTGCCATTATTGCGTTGCTAATGGGTATTCTCATGCCGGCTTTGACTATGGTAAAGGAACAAGCAAGACGGCAGACCTGTCTGGCACGTATAAAACAGCAGGGACTATCCTTGGTGCTTTATGCCAACGAAAATAACGGAAGGTTACCCCTGCCCGGCAATGCTTTTTACTGGTTGCAGGATCTTGATGTCAGTACGGTGAATTTCCTGCTCGACAATGGAATGACACGCGAGATGTTCTACTGTCCATCGAACCATACACACCAGAAATACAACGAGCTTTTTTGGGAATACGCAAACCAATCATGGGACTCCAGAACACAAAGATTTACGGATGAAAGGAACTATATCTGTTCGGGGTATTGCTTCATCCTGGATACTCGAAGAGGCCGCAGTGAAGAACAAGCTATTGTACGTTATGAGAGAGATCCCCTGGAGCCGAAATGGATAAGGACTACTTCTGAATCGCAGGCGGCCTCGCGTGAGCTGATTGTCGATTCGATTATGGCTCAAAGACAAGTCTCCAATACGCCTTACGGGTATGATTTTCAAAATATTCAAGGTGGTATATTTGGCCAGGCACAGGTATATGACACATCCAGCCATTTGAAAGGTCAATACGAGCCGGCCGGAGGGAATGTCTGGTATCTGGATCAGCACGGCGAATGGAGAGGTTTCGAGCCGGATATGGATGGAACACGTGCGGTGGGACGCTATGGTGGTGGTAATTCACCATCCTTCTTCTGGTAAGATTAAACTTTGTTAAAAGCAGTTTGAGCCCCGATCTGTCCTTACTCGGAACAGGTCGGGGTATTTTTTTATCGTTGAAGTTTCATCCTTCCCGGCTTCAAACAATAATTCTATATCACAGTTATTATACTTTGTCTGATGGATTCCATGACCGGCCGGGCCGGCGGAATTTTAGATATGACTGATATGGTAAACACTTGCCGAAAAGGCTCAGGAGTATATCGAAACTTCACAAATGCTTGTAATACTCAAGATATTAGTTTCTACTTGATTTTTACGCCGGTAAGATGTAGAATTCTCTATGTTTGTGTATGATAAATTTGTTTTGAATGGAAGGGCGAAACAATGAATAAATATAAAGGTTTCACGTTAATAGAATTGCTTGTTGTGATTGCCATCATTGCGCTGCTAATGGGTATTCTCATGCCGGCTTTGACTATGGTAAAAGAACAGGCAAGACGGCAGACATGTCTGGCACGCATAAAGCAGCAGGGACTGGCTTTGGAGCTTTATGCCAACGAAAACGACACCAAGCTGCCATTGCCAAACACCGGTGGAGCCTGGCTGCAGGATGTCGCGGTCAATACGGTACACTTCATGCTCGACAATGGAATGACTCGGGAGATGTTCTACTGCCCCTCGAACCACACGCACCAGAAATACAACGATCTTTTCTGGGAATATAATAATAAATCATGGGATAGCAGATTACAAAGATTCACGAATAATAACGGATTTATTGTCTCCGGATATTGCTTCCTCCTGGATCTCCCAAAGGGCAGAAGTCAAGATATCGTGCGTTATCAGAGGGATAGCGTAGAACCGAAATGGCTCAGGACCACCCAGGAATCGCAGGCGGCCTCAAGGGAGGTGGTTATCGATTCTATCATGGCCGCAACGCGAGTACCCGGTTCGGTTTACGGATATAATTTTGCCAAGGTTCAGGGTGGTATATTTGGCCAGTCGCAGGTGTATGACACATCCAGCCATTTGAAAAATGAATTCGAGCCGTCCGGAGGGAATGTCTGGTATCTGGATCAGCACGGCGAATGGAGATCGTTCGAGCCGGATATGGAAGGTGATCTTGCAGTGGGACGCTATGGTGGCATCGGTGTGCCGTACTTCTTCTGGTAGGATTATAATTTATTAAGTACAATTCCAGCCCCGAACTGTCGTTAACCGGAACAGGTCGGGGTCTTTTTTTGTCATGGAAGCTTCATCTTTCCCGGCATCCGACGGTGATTATATGTAACAGGCATTATTTTTTACCTGATAGATGCGATTATCGGTTAGGGCGGCGGAATTTTAAGTATATCTGATATGGTAAACGCTTGCCGGAAAGGAGCAGGAGCATATCTGAGCCGAAAAATTCTCAAAATGCAGAAGAAAATTGTTTTTTCTTGATTTTTACGACGGGAAGATGTAGTATTTTATGTATGTTGGTAAATAATATTTTTTTGAATGGATGGATGAAAAAATGAATAAACATAAAGGTTTCACACTAATTGAGTTACTGGTCGTGATTGCCATTATTGCGTTGTTAATGGGTATTCTCATGCCGGCTTTGACTATGGTAAAGGAGCAGGCAAGACGGCAGACCTGTCTGGCACGTATAAAGCAGCAGGGTTTGGCTTTGGAGCTTTATGCCAATGAAAACAACTCAAGGCTGCCTTTAACAAATACCGGCGGCGCCTGGATGCAGGATATCTCGGTCAAAACGACAAATTATCTGCTCGCAAGCGGAATGACTCGGGAGATGTTCTATTGCCCCTCGAACCACACGCACCAGAAATACAACGATTATTTCTGGGAACTTACAAACAATTCATGGGACGCCAGATTACAAAGATTTACGGATGAAAGGAACTATATCGTTTCCGGATATTGTTTCATCCTGGATACCCCGGGTGGCAGAAGTCGGGATATCGTACGTTACCAGAGGGACGCTTTAAAGCCTATATGGATCAGGACTATCCAGGAATCGCAGGCCGCTTCGAGAGAGTTGATTGTCGATTCGATCATGGCTGCAACGCGAGTACCCGGTTCGGCTTACGGATATGATTTTGCCAAGGTTGCCGGTGGAATATATCAAAATAATCAGATATATGACACGACCAGCCATTTGAAGAATGAATACGAGCCGTACGGAGGAAACGTCTGGTATCTGGATCAGCACGGCGAATGGAGAGGTTTTGATCCGGAAATGGATGGTGAGCTTGCCGTTGGGCGCGTCGGCGGTGACAACACGCCATACTTCTTCTGGTAGGATTAAACTTTCTTAATTGCAATTCTCACCCCGACCTGTCCTTACTCGGAACAGGCCGGGGTGTTTCTTTATACCGGCGCAGGCAACCTTTCCGTTTGGGGTTAAAATTATCGATTCCGTATTTATATCAAAATAATCTCAGAAGGATTTTAACCTTGCAAAAGAGCCAAAAAAGTTTTATACTTTTCGGTTTATTGTGAAGAAATGTTTTCTAAATCCTTTATTAAGGTCGAAAAACAGCGAAAAAGCTCTGTGATTTGCCGTGTTTGAGTCGTTAACAGAAAAATTTAATTCCGTGTTCCGTTCTTTATCCGGCCGGGGCCGCATTACCGAAGCGAATATCTCGGACGCTATGCG
>JAFGBG010000125.1 GCA_016933295.1 Sedimentisphaerales bacterium
GGATCCGCGAAACCCGAGGTGAATATTCTCGATATGATAATCCATGAGTCGGTGACGCTGTGAGCTTTGAAAAATATCCACGCGAAAGTGACAAAGGTAAAAACAAATAGCCGCTTTGCAAATGTCGGCACTTTTTCCCGATAGAACGAAGACCTTTCCATGCCGCGGGTAAAGCAACTGCCGAGAGCGTGCACAAGGCCCCAGACGAGAAAATTTACTGCCGCTCCGGTGAATACTCCCGCATGCCACAGGCCGGAGATCAGCATGGTCAGAAATATATTTCGGTAGGTGTTGAACGAGCCCCGGCGATTTCCTCCTAACGGTATATAAACATAATCTCTTAACCAGGATGACAGACTGATGTGCCATCTCCGCCAGAAGTCACTGAGGCCGGTCGCAAGATAGGGATTGTTGAAATTCAGCGTCAGGCGAAAGCCTATCATTCTCGCGACGCCCCGGGCCATGTCGGTGTAGCCGCTGAAATCGAAGTAAATCTGCCACGCAAACAGGAACGTCGCCAGTACCAGCGCAGGCGACTGAAACTGCTCGGGATTATTGTATATCATGTCAACATAAAGCTTCAAGTAATCCGCAAGTGCGATTTTTTTGAAAAGCCCTACGACAAAAAGAGAAAGGCCGTCTGCGAGATTCTGCCACGAGAAGGCTGATTTTTTATATAATTGAGGCAGAAAGTTCCCGGCTCTTTCAATAGGCCCGGCGAGCAATCGCGGGAAGAACGAAACAAAGACGGCGTATTTGATAAAGCTCTTTTCCCTCTCGATATTGCCGCGATAAACATCGATAGTATAGCTCAACGACTGGAATACGTAAAACGATATGCCAACTACGTGAAGCAGCAAGCCCGGAGAGACAATCTCATACGGGACATTAAGCGAAGCCAGCAGGCTGTTGAGACCGGCGATTACGGGACCGGCAAACTTGAAAAAGCCGAGCAGAAAGACATTATTCGCCACGCTTATTATAAGCCAGAACTTCCTGCGTTTGCTCTTTTCCATTCTCGCCGCGGCGATGTAATCGACCGAAGTTACGTAGAAAATCAAAATAAGATAGAGTGGATTTATCCACCCGTAGAAAAAGTATGAAACCGCCAAAAGAAAGAAATCGCCGAACCTGGTCTTCCGCAAAAGCAGGTAAGCCGGATATACAACAATAAAAAAAAATACAAATGGCAAGCTGTGAAACAGCATTTCGCGACCTTTATTCCATTAAAACCCGGATATGCGCTTCGACCGAAGAGGCCAGCGCCTGCAGATTATAACCTCCTTCGAGAACGCTTACCAGCCGCGAGCGGCAACATTTATCGGCGATATTTTTAACAATCCGCGTCATTTCGATATATCCCTGCTCGCTGACTTCCATGCCGCCGAGAGGGTCGTCTTTGTGGGCGTCGAAACCGGCGGAAATCAGCACGAAGTCCGGCGAAAAAGAAAACGCCGCCGGTTCGAGTTTCTCGTGAAAGGCCGCTAAGAAATCTTCGTCCGCCACACCAGCGGGCAGCGGCACGTTGATGGTATAACTCAGGCCCTCTCCGGCACCTTTTTCGGCTGCTGTCCCCGTGCCCGGATAGAACGGGAACCGGTGAACGCTGAAATATAACACGTTGGGATCATCGTAAAACGCCGCTTGTGTTCCATTTCCGTGGTGGACATCAAAATCCACGATTAGCACTTTGCGAAGTTTGTATTTTTCCTGGATGTATCGCGTCGCGATCGCGATATTATTAAATATGCAAAAACCCATTGCCTGATCTTCGGTCGCATGGTGGCCCGGTGGGCGAACGGCACAAAAAGCGTTCCTGGCTTTACCTTCCATGACGGAATCGACCGCCGCAAGCACTCCGCCAGCGGCCATTAATGCTGTTTCATACGATTTCGGCGATATAGGGACATCCAGAGTGTCAAGATAGCCGGCGTCTTCTTCGCAGCTTCTTTTTGCCCGCGATATATATGAACCGCTGTGAATTTTCGTAAGCCATTGCATATCGACCGGCGAAGGAGCAATCTGAAGCAATTCCGGGTATAAACCTTTTGCTTTGAGATTATCAGTTATCGCAATGAGTCTCTGAGGACTTTCCGGGTGACCTGGAGTCGTTTTATGCTCGAGATATATATCGTTATAGACGAAGCCGGTTTTTGCCGGAACGGCGGGCTGATTTTGACTTGCCATATTTACCTCCGCGGAATTTATGTCTGATATGTTTACATTTTGCCGGGATGGATTATTTCTTACACACCTGAAACCGATGTAATCCTTGGACAGGCATGTATCATTCAGGGAAGGATCGCTCGAGCGATAGGCACTGCGGCAGCTATCTTTGCCGGAATTCCAGGCGCCTCCCCGGAGCACTCTTTCTTTGCCGGACGGCGGACCTTTCGGGTCACGCTGAGGGCTTTGTTCGTAATAATTGGCGGCATACCAATCGTTGCACCATTCGGAAACGTTGCCGTGCATGTCATAAAGCCCCCACAGATTCGGCTTCTTTTGTCCGATGAGGTGAGTCTTTTTCGAAGAATTATCCGAGTACCAGGCATACGCTGACAGGTGCCTTGTGTTATTGCCGAAGGCGTATTCGGTGTTTGTGCCGGCGCGACATGCGTATTCCCATTCTGCTTCGGTGGGAAGTCTGTATCCGTTCGCCTGGAAATTGCACTGCCATGTTTCTTCATCATAACATTCTTCAAGGCCTTCTGCATACGAGCGGTCATTGCAATACATCGCCGCATCCGTCCAGTTTATTTTCTCTAAGGGATTTCGAGGATTTTTGAAACGGGACGGGTCGGAAATTTTCTGCCGCCTAAATTCCTCCTGCGGCACTTCGTATTTGTCCATCAAAAAAGAGCTGATCCAAACCTTGTGGACGGGTCTTTCATCCGGTTCGCCTTTTTCGCCGCCCATCTCGAACCAGCCTTCGGGAATTACAACCATTTCGATGCCTGTCTTTGTCGTAATTACCTCCGGCAAATTTTTGGTGTCATCGGTACGTCGGCAATTGCAGACAATTGGTAATATTATAGAAAGGCAAAAAACGGCATTTCTTATTTGAGTAAAATGTACACCCATAGAATTACTACTTTTTTACTTTGCGGCAAGGTTATCCTGTTTCCGGGATTCTTCGGCAGTAAGCGAGGTGGCACTTTCCGGCGGAATTTCCCGGACTAAAGCAGTTTTCGAAAGTGGAATCCAATCAGGTTCTTTATTATGGTTGCCGTCGGTTGTGATTTTTACCCACTTTCCCGAAAGATCCGTAACGCAGATGTTCCATCCTTTTGCTTTTCCGCCGACCTGCTGGCCGCCGGCCGAAGGACCGTAACTAAACGCAATGTATTTACCGTCGGGAGAAAAATCAACGTGATAAATTTTCGCTGTTTCATAGCACCTGACAATTTTGTGAACATTATCCACCCGCGGCTCAGAAGCATTGAAATCAATATCACCGAGACATAAATCCCAGTCGGTCTCGCCCCAGGTTATTTTTTTGCCGTCATAACGAATATCCGGCCGGCACCCCTTGACACCCCATTTTTCCAGATCGTAAACTCCGGTTCCCTCGGCTTCAATAACAAGAATCGTATCGCTATATTCGCTGTGTCCCTGCACTACCCCCATAAACCAGTTGCCGTCGGGCGACCAGCAGAGAGCGTAAACATGACGCAGAGTCGTATTAGGATGCTGTTCGTGCCGGCCGGTGTCAAGACTGTAAATCATAAGCTCAGAAGTCGCATATTCTCTTGTGCTGTAGGTATCGTACTCCGGCAACAGATAAACGATTTTTTTGCCGTCCGGGCTCCAGCATGGTTGCCGGGCGTCCCTCGCAACCAACCTGCGGTTACTGCCGTCGATATTCATATAATAAACGCTTCTTGTTTTATTTCTTCTGTTTGTCCCCTCATCGACTACGAAACAAAGCTTAGTGCCGTCGGGAGAGGCGTGGGGATACATTTCATCCAGGTCCGGCGTTTTTGTCAGATTGACCTTGTCCGAGCCGTCCGCATTCATCATGTACAGTTCCCAGTTTTCTTTGCCATCGGTTTCTCGAAATGTTTCATAAACGATTTTATAAGGAATATCCTTCAGATCAACTTCCAGCGACTGCGACGGCAATTTCGGCAGATATTGTTCCTCAGGCGGCTTTTGTTTGCAGTCAGCCCGATTAATTAACAACAGACTGAATAAAACGAAGATAAAAACCGGATTTGTCTTAAATATTTTGTTTATCACAGCCTCATACATTTCGAGCACATAGCCTCCTCTACGAAGTTAATTCAGGGCCGAATCGGAACCGGAAATCGGAACCCAGTCAGGTTCTTTGTTGTGCTTGCCGTCCGTAGTGACTTTTACCCATTTCCCGGAAAGGTCCGTAACGCAGATGTTCCAGCCTCTCGCCTGGCCGCCTACCTGCTGACCGCCTCGCGACGAGCCGTAGCTGAATGCAACATATTTGCCGTCGGGAGAGAAATCCACATGGTAGATTTTATAGTTTTGCCGGCACTGAACGATTTTACGAATATCGCCAACCGACGGCTCCGGGGAATTCAGATTAATATCGCCTATACACAAATCCCAATCGGTTTCGCCCCAGGTCATATTTTTGCCGTCAAGGCAAAAATCCGGCCTGCATCCCTTCACGCCCCACCGAGCCAGATCGAATACTCTGATACCGTTAGCCTCGAAAACCAGTATGGCGTCACTGTAGCGAGTATTACCCTTTACGACACCGAGAAACCAGTTATTATCCGGTGACCAGCAGATAGCATAAAGATGATGCAGTGATGTATTGGGATGAGGTCTGTGCCGACCCGTCTGCAAATCGTAAATCACAAGCCCCGAAGTCGCATACTCGCTGGTGTTATAGCGATCGAATTCGCCCTTGAGATAAGCGATTTTTTTTCCGTCCGGGCTCCAGCAGGGCTGTCGGGCGTTACGAGCGACCAAAATACGATTGCCTCCATCGATATCCATATAATAGACGCTTCGGACTTTATTCCTTCGATTCGTCCCTTCGTCGACTACGAAGCACAATTTTTTGCCGTCTGGGGATGCGTGTGGATACATCTCGTCAAGGCCGGAAGTTTGAGTCAGATTTATCATGTCGGAACCATCGGCATTTATCATGCAAATTTCCCAGTTTTGTTTGCCGTCAGTTTCACGGAAACTCTCATATACGATTCTGAAAGGAATTTCTTTAAGATTAATCTCAGAAGATGGCGAAGGAATTTTGCTTATCTGAAGTTCGGATTGTGCCGGCTGTCCATAGAGTGCACTATTCAACGGAAAGATATTCGCAAAAAAGCACAAAACGGCAAAAATATTACATCCAAATGATACTAACTTAAAGTGTTTTGGCACCATATAGCCTCATATTTATAGTTGAATGAATTTGATAGTAGTATATCTTATACTATATATATATGGCAAGCGCGGTATTGTTCAGAACTTATTTTGGAAATACGTCCAATTGCAGGCTGCCTAAAAGGCATAGAGATGATTCAGGCCATTATTCTTAACGGCTAAATGGGAAATATTTTAACGATTTTTATAGTCTCGAAGTGTTTTAAGTAGAAATACCAAAAGAAGGTTTAATTTTCCGAAACGCTCTACCAGGAGAGCGTAGCACATCATGAATCTCATTGTTTTTACAAGTCGTGGCATTGTTTGCCTGCGCTACGCTCACCCGGATAGTGATACCACCAAAGACATTGTTTAAAAAGCCCGGAATAAAATCAACGAATACAATTTTTTTGGAAATACTTTTAGTCCGGACTGTGACATTTATGTTTTTGGTTACTGGTTCTGTGTTGTAAATTTCTTTTTACTGAACAGGTAGAAAATTATGCCCAGAGCTATCAGGCCGGCAAGACCGTTTTCGCCCAACTGACTCAATAGGCCTGTCAGGTTCTGAGTAATGGCCCCGAAGAAAAGAACCTCGCCTCCTTCGGGTGCAAAAAGGATTTGAAAGGCAATCCCAAGTCCAATAAGCAACAAAGCTATCTCAGTGATCTCACCTAACCATTTTTTTACTTCTTCCAGATAACGCATGATATACTCTCCTAAAAAAACTGTAATTAAACGGCAACATTATTTACATCCAGAAACTTTGTTCGGCCTACGTTTTTACTTTTCTTTAATCTTTATCTTCAGATTAGATGTTCTTTTGCCGCACTTGAATAGGCTCTTATTTATATATGTTTACAAAATCTATAAATTAATTGAATTTTCAGTATTAATAGGGCAGTCTCTAAGTACCTGACAAAGTTGCGGCAGAAATACGTATGTATTTGTCGGCATAAAAATAATTTTTCATTTCTTCATATATTATCTCTGTTTACATCCCATATACCGAGTCAACAGGAAAGCTGTCTAAACAAGTATAAGAGGATTTTTAAATCAACTGGAACTTCATAACCATGAAATGTGCCAACCAATGTAAAATTGGGCTAAATAGCCTTGACATCAAGCGTTAAAATAGAGTATAATCAAGTCATGTTGACTAATGCCATATCTTTTATATTGAGAATATGCCTCATCGGCTCCTGCTGGTTTTGTATTTGGAGATTTATAAAACCAAAAACGCAATCCATGAGAATATTAAGAGCGGCATTGCTTGTATTCGGATTGTTAATTATACTGGCGATGGTAAAAATAACCGGGCAGTGATTAAGCCTTAGATTCATGTAAATAATCCCATAAACGGCAAATTCTGTCGAAATACATCGGAAACGTACAGAAAACGGCAGAATTAACCTCCTATAGATGCATTAACGATATTTTAATGCCTTTTATTGCCTTGAATACACCGGAAAAAGAACAATCAGGAACAGTTCAAGTATAAAAAAAAAAGAAAATGTAAAATATTATTCCACCCTCATTTATAGCCTAAAAATCCAGTTTTTACCTTTAAAAATACGTAGTTACCACAATAGACAAAAGTCGTTCAATTAGGTAAAATGGGTATTTAAGATAACACATGCATCTTCTCAACTGATGCATATAAAAGTATCGGAGGAGTAGTGAGAAAGATTTATTTTAAACAGCTTGTCATAATCGGCTGAAAGTCTTATTTTTCCCGCGAAAATCCACTAAATAAACTTGCACTAAAGAGACAGGATTACGCAGAGAATGTTTTTATTATCATAGCATCTCTTAAGCGTCTGCAAGTGAATATGGAACGACATACGAATATTGTGTATGCAAAAGGAGATGTTTCCGTTTTTTTGCTCACGAAAGTATCCTCTTGTGCAGAAAAATCAGCATATTGAGCATTATTCTGGATTGGGCAAGAGGCGGTACATTGCAGGAATCTACTTTAGAGGCTTTGTGGAGGATTATATTATGAAACAAAATTGATTGCAGATCAAAAGGCGGTTGATCTGTGAGATAAATAAGAACGGACTTATAGAAAAATTTTGACAACGAAAGAGAGGAGGATAAGAATGGCAAAAATATTGAAAATTTTTGGATTAGCTTGTACAATCCTGGCATTCTGCGGCAACACTTATGCGTTGACTACCGTTGACATTCAGGATGCGACCAACTGGGGCAACTGGTTCATACCGGATGATGCCGATCCGTACGTCGGGGAATCCGGCTATAGCCTTTCGCCCTACTATCGGCAATACAACGAAGACTGGGGATGGACGCATACAGTATCATTCAGTATCCCGTCACCAATCATCGTTTCGGCGACCCTGGAGATTGAAGCCTGGGACGTAGACGCCGGTGGTGACAGACCGGATGAGATTGACGTAATCAAAGCCGACGGACTCAATTTGGGAAACCTGGATACCGGTTATACCAAAGCCTGGCACACCACTACGTTCAACCTCGACGCGGCGGCATTGGCGGCTCTGGCGGACGGAACCCTAAATATCATGATGGATATCGACTCACTGGGTACCGAGTTCTGGCTGGTAACATTAAGAAGCTCCAAACTCACCGTCGATTATGTCCC
>JAFGBG010000015.1 GCA_016933295.1 Sedimentisphaerales bacterium
CAGCTCAATTTCCGCTTTTTTGGGGCCAAAAACCGCCAAAACAAGCCCGCAATCCCGGCAAAAACACGACTTTTCACGAAGAAATACCGCCGAGCGGACGCCTCGGCAGTGTAAAAGCACGCCTTGAGCGTAGCCGAATGGGTGTAAAACCAAAAACGTAAAACCACAGTGAAAAAGTAAAAATTGCGGCCTGTCTTGTTGGAGAAAGATAAGACTTATGAAGAATCTCAATTTAAAATTAGCATTATTGGCTATCCGAACCAGCTTTTTGGCTTGTGAAAGCAAAAAAACACTGACTTGTTATGAAAATAAAGGACAAATCTATCAATTCACTTTGTGCCTATGTGCCTTTGGAGCTTTGTGCCTATGTGCCTCTATACCTATGTGCCTCTAAACCTATGTGCCTATGTGCCTTTGTGCCTCTAAACCTATGTGCCTGTGTGCCTTTGGACCTATGTGCCTTTGCACTTTCAATATACCTCTGTGTGCTCTGTGGCAAAAAAAAATGCAAAACGAAGCCAATTTGCCGGAGGCAAATTGACATATGTTCTTTTATGTCAAATGAATAGGAAAATAGTTATCTATAGCAGTTGAAATATAGAAAATTTTTAAAAAAAGCCTTTGGCAAATAGGAGCAGCTACTATATAGTAGCTGCCATGAAAAATATAGAAAACGAAATCGACGGCAAAGAACTGAAAAGTAAAACCGAATGGTTTGTAACTCACTGCAGGCGGGCCGGCTTGAAAGTTACGCCTCAGAGAATTGCCGTTTATCAGGAGCTTCTCAAGACAAACGAGCATCCTTCGGCGGAGATACTATACCAAAAGGTAAAACAAATATTTCCGAGTATATCGCTGGATACGGTCAACAGAACGCTTGTAACGCTCAGCGAGATAGGTGCCGCCTTTGTAGTCGAAGGCTCCGGCGATGCCAAGCGCTACGATGCAGGTTCGGATAAGCATCAGCATTTTAAGTGTATAAAGTGCAGAAGAATAATTGATTTTCACCATAAGCCATTTGACGATATCAAGATTCCGGCATATATTAATGACAAATTCAAAGTACTGCGGAAAACGGTTTATATCGAGGGAATATGTGATTTATGCGACAAATAAGATAAAGCTACAATCGATACTATAAGAAAGAGAGGTAACAAATGGATTTAAAAGGAAGTCAGACTGAAAAGAATTTATTGGCGGCTTTTGCAGGCGAGTCGCAGGCAAGGAATCGATATACATATTTTGCCAGCCAGGCAAAAAAGGAAGGATACGAGCAGATTGCGGCGATTTTTGAAGAAACGGCCAATCAGGAGAAAGAGCATGCCAAGCGTGAATTCAAATTTCTCAAGGGAGGTGAGGTGGAAATTACGGCAGCGTTTCCCGCCGGCGTAATCGGTAAAACTATCGATAATTTAAAAGAAGCCGCGGCCGGGGAACATTACGAGACGACCGAAATGTATCCGGACTTCGCAAAGGTAGCGGACAAGGAGGGATTTTCGGAAATAGCGGAAGTTTTTCGCAGCATCGGCATCGCCGAAAAACGCCATGAGCAGAGGTATCTTGCTCTTGCCAAGAACATCAATGACGGCAAAGTATTCAAACGCGAAAAGCCGGTCAGATGGGTTTGCCGAAACTGCGGCTATGTGCACGAAGGAATTGAGCCGCCGAGTGTCTGCCCGGCCTGCGCGCATCCCCTGAGTTATTATGAACTGGAAGCAACAAACTTCTGAAAAACAGGGAATCGAATTATCACAGAATTGAGGAGAAAGGAGTTGTATCATGGAAGATAAAAGAGTAGTGACAATGAAGGGCAATCCTCTGCACCTGACGGGCAATCCGGTTAAAGTCGGCGATAAAGCTGCGGATTTTGAGGTTCTTGCTACGGACTTATCTCCGGTGAAACTGTCATCTTTTGCCGGAAAGGTTTGTTTGATTTCATCCGTTCCATCCCTGGATACGAGTGTTTGCGATATTCAAACGAAAACATTCAACGAGAAGGCCAAATCCTTAAGCGATAACATAGTTATCCTGACGATTAGTATGGATCTTCCTTTTGCCCAGCAGCGATGGTGTGGAGCCGCCGGAGTCGAGAATGTTCAAACACTTTCAGACCACCGTAAAGCTGAATTCGGCAAGGCCTTTGGTGTCTTCATTGAAGAGTTGCGGCTGCTTGCACGTGCAGTTTTTATCGTGGATTCCCATGGTAAAATAAGATATGTTCAAATTGTAGATGAATTGACTAACGAACCTGATTATGAGGAAGCTATCGAGGCTTTGAAAGGTATTGATTGATGAGAACAATTAAGGATAATATCATTTCTGTCGGGGCGATTGATTGGGATGCCAGGCTTTTTGACAGGCTCATCCCCCTGCCTGACGGCACGAGCTACAATTCCTATCTTATCAAAGGCAGTGACAAAACGGCCTTGATTGATACCGTCGATCCGGCAAAGACGTCTGTTCTGCTGGATAATCTTATCCGATGCGGCGTGGATAAAATCGACTATATCATCAGCCATCACGGTGAACAGGACCATTCCGGTAGTCTGCCGGATGTTCTGTTGATGTTTCCGGATGCAAAAGTCGTGACAAATCCGAAATGCAAACAGATGCTCATCGATCTGCTCGAACTTAAAGACGAGACTATCATGACCGTCGAAGATGGCGAGACGCTTTCGCTGGGTGACAAAATCCTGGAATTTATATATCTGCCGTGGGTACACTGGCCGGAGACTTTTGGAACTTATTTGAGAGAAGATAGGATATTGTTCTCATGCGATTTCTTCGGTTCGCATCTTGCAGCGAGCAGTCTTTTTGTAGATGACGAGGCTACTGTTTATGAATCGGCGAAAAGGTACTACGCCGAAATCATGATGCCGTTCAGGAAACAGGTTAACGCTAATATAGCAAAGCTCGAAGGTAGAGACATTGAAATCATCGCCCCCAGTCACGGCCCCGTTCATAATCGGCCCGAATTTATCGTTAACGCGTACAAAGACTGGGCTTCGGATAATGTTAAAAACGAAGTGATTATACCTTATGTCTCGATGCACGGAAGCGTTGCCGCAATGGTTTCGTATTTTGTCGATGCATTGATTCAGCGGGGCATTACCGTAAAACAATTCGAGCTTGCCTCAATGGACGTGGGAAAACTCGCGATAGCATTAGTTGACGCCGCGACCGTGGTAATCGGTTCGCCTACGGTATTGACGGGAGCTCATCCCTGTGCGGCTTATGCCGCATTTTTGGCTAACGCGTTGAGGCCTAAACTCAAGTTTGCCTCAGTTATAGGCTCTTTCGGCTGGGGCGGCAGAATGGTCGAGCAGTTGACTTCTTTGATGCCGAATCTCAAAGCTGAAATTTTGGAACCGGTTGTCATAAAAGGGCATCCGAAAGAGAATGATTTTGACGCGTTAGATAAACTTGCAGATAATATATTGGCAAAACACAAAGAACTAAAAATAATCAAATAGCTTGAAAGGGGAAAATTATGGCAACAAAACTTCAGGTCTATAAATGTAATATATGCGGCAACATTGTAGAGGTACTTCACGGCGGCGCCGGTGAGCTGGTTTGCTGCGGCGAGCCTATGGAGCTTCTGGACGAAAAAACGGCTGATGCTACTACGGAAAAGCATGTGCCTGTCATCGAGAAAATCGACGGCGGATACAAGGTCAAGGTCGGCAGTGTGCCTCACCCGATGGAAGAGAAGCATTATATCGAGTGGATCGAACTATTGGCCGACGGCAAGGCATACAGGCAATTTCTCCAGCCGGGCAAACCGGCGGAAGCCGTATTTAAAATCGATGCTGCTAAAGTAAGCGCAAGAGAACATTGCAATGTTCACGGTTTGTGGAAAGGATGACATATGATAAGCAAAAAAATGGAAAAGGCTCTGAACGCCCAGATAAATGCCGAGATGTATTCGGCATATTTGTATCTGTCGATGGAATCCTATTTTAAGTCACTGAACTTGAACGGCTTTGCCAACTGGATGAGAGTGCAAACACAGGAAGAGATGATGCACGCCATGAAGATATACGATTTCATTAGTGAACGCGGCGGCAGAATTTTGCTAAAGGCGATTGAAGGTCCACAAACGAAATGGGATTCTCCCCTGGCGGTCTTCGAGGCTGTTTCCAAACATGAGCAAAAAGTCACGTCTCTGATAAACGACCTTGTAGATCTGGCAATCAAGGAAAAAGATCATGCAACGAATAGCTTTTTGCAGTGGTTTATCAATGAGCAGGTCGAGGAAGAAGCTTCCGCCGATGAAAAAGTCCAGCAATTGAAAATGATGGAGAATGCTCCGGGCGGAATGTTTATGCTCGATCGTGAATTGGGACAAAGAGTATTTACACCACCGGCACAAAACTCGAATACGTAATACAAATGTGCATCTATTCTGGGAGGAATAGAAATGAAAGAAGAAAGCAAATGCCCGGTAACGGGAAAATCCAGCAAATCTGTTGCTGGTGCTGGCACCTCCAATCGGGACTGGTGGCCGAACCAGCTTAACCTTAAGATTCTTCATCAGCACTCTAACCTGAGCAATCCGATG
>JAFGBG010000126.1 GCA_016933295.1 Sedimentisphaerales bacterium
CTATTCTTGTAGCATGATCTCGATCTTTGTATTTGATACCCTGTTGTTTTAACAACTCCATAAATTGCCAATGAATATCTACTCTCTTCTCTTCCAGATTCTGTAACTTCTTAGTATCACTGGTAGTTTCAATCTTTTCTAAAATCTTAACATATTCTATAGCAGTTTGGTAAAGATTTTTTGCCATATTAATTTCTTAATACTAAGGATTAATAGGTATAATTGCCGTTACCATCAATTAATAGTTGAGTTTTCTCTTTCCTCACACCTCACTCTTTACCCTTCTTTTTTAATTCCCGCCGTTCGTGGCTATCCCTTGTTTTTCTTAATATAATGTCAGCATAGAGACACCAGCAAAGTCACTCTTCGGATTCTACCCGTGTCAATGTGCTTACTTGCTATTTTGCTGTGCCATAGCTCAACAGCTTAGTCTGGATTAATTTCACTCTATGCTGACGTATATGTAATCAATGAAAATAACAAGATCGAAAATTGTACCGGGTACGTTTAATTCCTCTGAGCATTTTGTTATACGGGTTTACCTTATTAAAAAGTCATTCAAATCTTGATTTTCTTCCTTAGCAAAAGTAGTGATTTTCTGGTTATGATACTCTTTAAACCAATACCATTTCTTCCACACATTTTTATTGTCACTTTTTTCAATCAACATAGTAGCGACCTTTTTTACTATGTCATCAAGCCAGACTTTCTTCATCTCTACAGAATTAGTACGCATGATTTCATAAAAATCAATATAAAATTCTCCATCCATGTCTTGTACAACTAGTGCTTTAGTTAATAAATACTGTTTACTTACTTCTTCGACCTTAGTTTTCCACAGTTCAGATAACGATTTGTCAACTAATATACGCGGATGTTTTGCCTCCTGCTCCAACAAATATGCTCCGACAAGTGTCTTACTAAAAACGAAATCGCCGGTTAATAAACTGTGATTAAAAACATCATGGTAAAATTCACCTAGACAAATACCTCCTCGCAATAAAAAACCTACTTGAGCCACAAACCTCAATACAAAGGTTGACACAATATAAAAAAACAGTACAAGCCCTGAAAAGTCATTATCAATCTTTTCATAAAAATCCTGATTGATACGATTTATATCATCGTAACGCAAAGAAACAATAATCGCGTCACTTATGATGTTAAACTTAATTGCTTTTACAATTTCAGCATTACATTGCTTTTCAAGGTCTGAATCAGAACTAATTTCATGTGGAACTAAACCATCAAACAGTTGCTTTAAATCGTCGAATACCGCGACAATAGATTTATAGAATTTTCCAGGTGGTTCATTTTCTATAATTTCTTTATATCCCAAGATGTCTAAATATGCCAATAATGTCTTTTTGCTATTTATCATTGATTTTTCCATATAACATATCGTTTATTAGGAACAGTTACCGTTTTCTGTGTGCCGTTATCATCCGTTAATAGGCGGCTATTCCGAGTTTCTTTAGTTTCTCAGTTTCTAATAGTTTCTCAAAAATAAATAGGGAGAAAATTAAATAGGGTGCGTCCCTATTAAATCCTATTAAATCTTCTATTAAATCTTAGTTTTTCAATTGATCTATATATCCAATAGCTTTGTCAAAGTTAATTTCCCACAAATCATTTACGTATTTCGCAAAACCATCAAGGTCAGGAAAAAGCGTCGCACGGTTAATGTTCATTTGATCTAAAAAGTTTAGACATTCAACTCTTTTAACATTATTGATTTCAAATTTTCTCAGAATCAGTGATGGATGAGCATTACCACCTCCTGAAACAATATTATATGTTTCATCTTTGTATTTCTCTTTTATATAAGATTCTAAGTCCCATTTATCAGGATATTTCTTTTGTGGCATTTTAAGAAATAATCCAGCCTGACTAACTGCTCGATAATTTCCATATCCTGGTGCCGAAAAAGGTTTAACCAAATCTCTGATGTGTTTGCTTTTCTTCTCGTCTACTTTTCCCTTGTCTGAAAGGTGATGGGTTAAGGCGAATAGTGCTCGTTTATCAGGTTCTTTAAATATAGCTTTACTATTTTCCTCACACCAACATTTCTCTTCTTCAAAAGCAAAAAACAAAGCAACAAGCGGTGAGTATGTGAAATCCAATAAAGAAGTGGCTAACCCATGATGTTGAGCTATAGTGCAAAGAACATCACCTTTCACATCTTTGCCAATCTTGTCAAGGGCAAGTTCTCTAAATCGTTTCAAATGGACATTTCTATCAACTCGCGGACATTCGAATTTTTGAGGAATATGACCGGATAGATTTGGTTGAGTATTATATTTAATTTCAAGGCGATCTAACCTCGACAATAGCTTCCATTCTGAATTCGCTTGTCCTCGGAAAATCAGAGTAGGCCAGCACTGACTTTCATCTTTAACAAAATCCAAGAAATTCTCCCATGAATCTAACTCGTTAACCAGACAACCTTCTTTGATTTGCTTTTCGATTTCTTTACATTCTTGTCCCATTTTTATGTCCTTTTTTTTATCTAAATCTGGGGACACCACACTAATTTATATTAATTATGTAAAATTTCCTTTTGTCAAACCTGAATATCATGAAAATCCGTCATTTTATCATCAATTAAAACTGATAGCTGAAAGCTTACGCCTGATAGCTTTTTATCTGGAAATACATCGCTACAGGCAATATATCCAGCAGGAGCGGTCAGAGCAAGGAAAAAAGGTAAATTCGTCGGTCGTCGCTCGGGGCTTGTAGGTCGTGATTTACAAATTATTATTCGTTGCCCGGCTTTTTCTCTGTGCCCTCGGTGTACTCGGTGGCTTATAAAAATTTTTTGAAAAATTGCGGAATTTGCCCGCATTTCGCCGGGGCGAGGGTATAATAGTAAACAGCGTACAGCGAGTAGCGTATGGCGGATAAGGCAAAACAAGCAGATTAGTTAATCAGTGGATCAGTAGATGAGTAAATCGTTAAATCAGTTTATGAGTGAATCAGTTGAAGGGTAAATCAGTAAATGAGCTAAAATTACTCATCAACGCATCAACGCATAGACCCATCAACTCAAAGTAATTTGAAAAAACGAACCCAATGTTAATTTAGGTAAAATAGCATAAGTTCTTTGAAATAAAGTGATTACGATAAAAACGGTTCCGACGGATGATAATTGGTTGAAGACCTATATTATCTGAAACGCCGAAAAAGCATAAATTTGGGGCATTAGCGGCATAGGATTTTTATTTTCCAAACACGGCAGATTAATTTGCGTAGGAATCTAAGCAAAACCGTTAAGGACTGTAAAATGATTGTTAATTTCGTAAAATCGCTAATTATGGATTTCTGGGCCACGGTGGCTGAAATGTCGCCGTACCTGCTGTTTGGTTTTTTTGTGGCGGGAGCTCTTTCGGTTCTTGTCTCACAGGCTTTTGTGGAAAAGCATCTCGGCGGCAGGGGAGTTTTGCCTCTATTAAAGGCGTCTATATTTGGGGTTCCTCTGCCTTTATGCTCGTGTGGTGTTATTCCCGTCTCAATGTCACTTCATAAGCACGGAGCGAGCAAAGGCTCGACGATAGCATTTCTGTTGTCAACACCTCAAACCGGTGTTGACAGTATTTTCGTCACTTACAGTCTTCTTGGCCCGGTCTTTGCCGTCTTTCGGCCGATTGCGGCGTTAATTACCGGAATCGCCGGCGGGACTTTTGTTGACATATTCGAAAAGACAAAAAATCCCGAAGAACACCAAAGAGAAAAATGTACGGACGAATGCTGCAACGGTGATAAAAAGAACGGCAAAATTATTCGTGGATTAAAATACGGCTTTATCACGCTGCCGCGAGATATCGGCAAACCGATGCTGATAGGTCTGTTTATTGCGGGAGTAATTTCGGCAATCAGACCGGACGACCTTTTCGCCGAGAAGCTGCTGGGGACCGGATTTTTCGCGATGGTTGTGATGATGCTGTTAGGCATCCCGATTTATGTCTGCGCGACGGCTTCGGTGCCCGTCGCGGCGGCATTGATAATGAAAGGCTTGACGCCGGGGGCGGCGCTTGTTTTTCTTATGACCGGCCCAGCTACCAATGCGGCATCTTTCACTACAATTTGGAAGGTCCTGGGACGCCGTACGGCGATAATCTACCTTTTGACGACTATGGTTTGTGCTCTTGCGGCGGGCTTGCTCCTTGATGCGATATTGCCGGATTTGGGGCCGTCTTTACGAAGTCACCTGCATCAAATGGATACTTCTTTGCTGGGGCATATCTCGGCGATAGTTTTATTTGCCGTTATTGGATATGCATTGTTCGGCAGGGCTAAACACGGTCCATCCGGCGACAACCATTCTACTCGATAAATGTGACCACTCCGAAATTACCGGGTGACCATTTAGGAAACAGACCGTCACCCCAGTTCATTTGTGCCTGGGGGCCATGACCGTCGTTGTCGTTAAGTTGAATGGACAGCCCGATTTTTGTGCCGATGTTTCCAGTGACGCCGAGTTCCGTCAGAGGAATCTTCAGTTCGTAGATGCAGATACCCGGCTCTTTTTGAATCGCCATATCATAGATGGACGAGTCTTTGAACAAATGCCCCGGTCTGTGAGAGCCGCTGTATTGGTCCGGTCTGATTATCGTGTGCGTGCCGCTGCCGCCGCCCGGCGGTTCGGCAGAAATGTAGTAGGCAAAAGACTTTGTTTCGGTGTCGGTTCCCCGGTGAGTCGGGTCGATTCCAAGAATCAGGCTGTCACCTTTGATGAATTCATCCGCCGATTGACCTGTGCCTTTCGTGCAGTGCACGTTGTCACGAACCTTTAAGGCAACATAGAGATTTTCCGTATCCCACATCAGGTATCCGACGGCACTGAGATTATCCGGTGACCATGTATAGCTTTCCGCTTTATTTGTAATCTGGCTGCTTCCTATAAGCGGGATGGGGCATTTTTTGATCCACTCGTTCAGATTACCGTCGATTGTCGGCGTATCTTTGGTGCTATATGCTTCCGCGGCGTAATCGGTTCCTTCAAAAACCGTTACACGGATATTGTCCCACATTGCCCAGCCTTTACCGTTGGCGACCGGCGTAAAGCTGGCGCGCACGGTATCGGCGGGCATCTGCTTGCGGCACGTGAATATTTGCCAGTGAGGATTGTTGGTTCCGCATGAAAATACCTGGACATCGTATAAACGTCTCTCGCTGCCGTCGGCCAAATGCTGTCCCATATTCGAGCCGGTTCCCATATTCTCGTTGCGAATCCACGCTGTATAAAGGTATGTCTGGCCGCCACGTACTTTTATCGTACGGTTAACCGATGCCCATCCGGAAGTATTCTGGAATTTCAGGACGTGCTCGCCGAGGCCGTCTCCTAATCCTTCGGAGTCGATCCAGATTGTTGTTTTTCCGTTCAGTCTCCAGCCTTCGGGACCTTTGCCTGTTGCATCTGGTTTCTCGAAGTCACCGTTGGGTATCAGGTTGCCTAATGCATCCGGTGATACGACAGACAATACAGCCGGCTTATCGATTTGAGGGAGTTTTTCCCAGTCGAAATTGATGGAAAGCCCGGCAGTATAGTTTTTATCCGGGATATCTTCCGGGACGGCGAATTCTATTTCGTGGATTTCTTTTTGTCCTGCTTCGAGCCGGAATTCTATCGGTTCGATTGCAGGCCAGCCCGCCGGGAGGTCGATATGTATATTTCCGGCAAGCTCTCTGTTATACAAATTGCTCAGTTGTACCGGCAGCTTGCCGTTCATGCCTTTAATCATATTTAGTTGCGGCTTCATTCGTTTCGCTGTTGCTACGTTGGAAGACGTACCGGCGCCGACTCGTGTGGTAAGAATTTGTGGTACGACATAAGCCTTTAAAACATCTATATCTGCGTTCTCGATAAAGACCGGCAGCGGATTCAGTTGAAATTCCGCCCGGCCGTCGGTAGTTGGAATGGAGTTTTCATTACCCTGGTAATCGGTCATAAGGGCAGTTTCGGCACCGACATTAACATTGACTTTCTCGCCGCTTTGTTCGTACGTTGATGCAATCAGAACAGGTTTGTTATCCTGCTCAAAAAGATGGAACAATCCTTCCCGGCCGAGCATAAAAGTCCCCAGTGGTTTTGCATGTGCCATTTTACCGACAAAGACGGCTAAAGTCGCCGCAACCGGACGGGGACTGAGGTCGTCGAGCATATATCCGAAATTGCCGGTTGCTGAAGGTTCACCTCCGAAATAGGTGATTTTTTCGCAACCTGCGGCGAGTTCGTCGGCCCACTGATTTAGTATCCATTTGCATTGTTCGGTGTTTTGAAGCTCTTCGAGCGGAGGGACCGCCCATGCGTTCAGACCTTTGGCCGATTCGTCATCCCAAACTGCGATATTGTTATATCCGGCGGCGTCAAGGTCACGACGAGCCTCAATTATTCCGTCTCCGTTTTGATAGTGAACAGGCAAAACGTCGATGTATTTCCCAATTCCGGCTTTAAGTACCTGCGTCCGGAAGCTTCTTGGATATAATCCCCCGGCCAGTATTGAGATGATATTGGGATCTATCGCCTTGGCGGTTTCTGTGCCGATGCGGCACATTTTCAAGTAATTATCGACCGGATTTTCAGTGCCGCCCGGAGTAATCTCATTAAGCCACTCCCACCCGTAGAGTCTGCCTTTGAGCTGTGTTGTCACTGTCTGTACGAAATCGCGCCAGATGGCCCAGTTGCAGTCGAAGCTCTGGTAGTTGATTGATTCTGCCTTCGACTGGAACGCGAATGGCGGCGGATTGACGATGCACAGCCATGTTTTTATGCCGTATTCGTCGGCATCTTCCAGTTCCTTTTTTAATTTGTCCAGCTTATAAAAATCCGGTCCGGGCTGCACGTTATACCATACTGTGAATCGCCGGCAGGTTGTCAGACCTAATCTTTGTGCTATCGCCCAGATTTCGTTGCTTCGGACGTATTCGTAAGTTGTCATGCCGAAGCGGGTCGGGCCGCCTTTTGTGATTGCTTTGATGTCCGGGATGCGGGCAAAAGTTGTATGACGTTTTTCCCAGCCGGGGACATCGAATTCAA
Source organism: Sedimentisphaerales bacterium (assembly GCA_016933295.1). Lineage (GTDB taxonomy): Bacteria > Planctomycetota > Phycisphaerae > Sedimentisphaerales > Anaerobacaceae > JAFGPS01. The sequence goes on from JAFGBG010000126.1 coordinate 7,037, forward strand.
TCAAAAAAACGCCGCGTTTGTCTATATTCAAATCGATAGTGATTTTTTGCCCGTCTTTTTCGGCGGTGAATTCCTTTTGTCCCCGGGCAAGGAGTGTTCCTTGAGTATCAAAGATTTTGTAGTCGAGCGTTTTCTTTTCGCCGGGCTTTCTGATGTTTTTGAACTTGATTGTCGGCCGCACAGGTTCGTCGTATGTAAAAAGATTGCCCGGGACTTCGGTTTCTATATCGAAGAAACCACGCTGGGTGACGAAACTTGCTCCGGCACGAACGCTCCAGGGCCAATTTTTTTTCTCGGAGTCTCTGAAGCCTGATACGAGCATGACAGGATTATTTTTTTTGACTAATTCGAGCCCTTCCGGGATTGTAAAAGTGAAAATATGGCGTCCTCTGCCGGGTTTGGTCAGCATAGTCTGACGGCTCATATTCGGATAGTCGATATGTCTTCGGCGTGTCGTATATTTCCCGTCGGGAGTATCTATCCATGGGCCTGTGCCCCAGAGATAAAGAAAAGTTGTTCCGGAATGTTCCGATGGATCGAGATAATATTCCACCGGGACCTGCCATGATTGACCTGAGACAAGCTGCTTATTATCGTTCGATGCGTCTATAAATATCCAGCTCTTATTGTAATTACCTATGTCAGTAGTGTTGGCGGCGGCAAATGCAAAACGCGGCAGGAAAAGCCCCGATATTATAAGGAGGCTGATTAAAAATATTTTACTTGAACTTGAGCTCATTTTGTGTTGCCGTTATTTATTGCGGTATCCTTAAGACCCCAGCTCCCTGGATTTTTCCCTGCTTTAACATAATCAAAGCTTCATTGATTTCTTCAAACTCGAATTCCTGTACTTCCGGGATAATTGGAATCTCGGCCGCTAACGGCAGAAATTCCTCTGCGTCGATTCGTGTAATATTCGCGACACTTTTAATTTCCTTTTCCTGCCAAAGGTGACTCTGGTAATCGATTTCCAGCAGAGATTCCTTATCTTTGTTTTCCTTTCGGATGGCATTGATTACAATTCTTCCGCCTTTTTCCAGTACTTTCAGGGCCTCGACTATCGGTTTCCATGCGGGTGTACAATCGATTGCGCAGTTTATTTTTTCCGGCGGAATTTCTCCGGTTGCTCCGACCCAGTCGGCGCCAAGTTTTGCCGCAAGGGCCTGGTGGTCAGTTTGGCCGGGCCTGGTAAATACAAACACTCTGGAACGCGGACATTTGTGTTTAACTATCTGAATGACAATATGATTTGAAGCACCGAAACCGAATAAGCCGAGAATTTGACCGTCACGAAGTCCGGTTAATTTGAAAGCCCTGTATCCGATAGCTCCGGCACAAAGCAGGGGGGCCGCGGTGAGGTCGGAAAAAATGTCCGGAATCAAATAAGCGAAATCTTCCGGAACAACGGTGTATTGAGCGTAACCGCCGTTTGCGTCGCAGCCGGTGCCGATAAAATCGTGGCATAAATTCTCGTTACCTGAAAGGCAGAAATCGCAGTTTCCGCAGGCCGAGTTTATCCATGCTATTCCAACACGATCCCCCGGCTTGAATTTACTCGCACCTGGACCGAGGCTTTCCACTCTTCCGACGACCTCGTGACCTAATATTATTGGTAATTTTGGTTTGAGTCTTCCTTCGATCTCATCAATCTCAGTGTGGCAGATTCCGCACGTGGAGACTTTTATCCTTATTTGTTTGTCGGCCGGCATGGGGATCGGCAAATCCTCAAGTTTTAAAGGTTTGCTCTCAATGTGTGCCGTTTTATGAAGTACCATTGCCTTCATTATCTTATCCTCATTGTCGGTTATGTACCTGTTATGATCTCGATATATTAAAAGTTAGAATATCAGCAATTTTGTAAAAGATACAATATATAATTACAATTTACACATGTAAATTGACTATAAGGGCCTTTTTTGATAGAATTAATAATAGATGCAACAAATATAAGTTTTCAGGTTGAAAAAACACTTTTTTGTATTATAGTCCGCCGATTCGGAGATGAGGTAGTTATAAAGGGTGCTCAAAAAATGAAAATCTCTCTATTCCATGTACTTTTAGTAATTTCTTTGGCAGGTATTGTACAGGCGGACACCGCTTTCTTATATCAAAACCAGTCGGATATAACTGTCGTAATCAACGAGATGATGGCATCAAACAACAATACCAAACCGGATCCGCAGCTCCAATTTGATGATTGGATCGAAATCTATAATTACGGCTCCGATGAAATCAATATCGGCGGATTCTACCTGACGGATAATCTTTCGAATCCGAATAAATGGCCGATTCCCGACGGTACTACAATATCGGCGAGAGGATACCTCTTAATATGGGCTGATGGTGACATCGACGATACGGGTTTGCATGCGGATTTTAAGCTCGACGTCGAAGGTGAGGAAATCGGACTCTTTGAAGATGACGGCAAAACTTTGATCGATAGCGTCGTTTTTCCTGCGCAGACTACCGATTTTTCTTATGGCAGGTATCCGGATGCGGCCCAAGATTGGCGATTTTTTAATAATCCCAGTCCTGCGGCACAAAATCAAGACGGTTATTTAGGTGAGGTTGAAGCCCCTGAGTTTAGTCATAGTCGGGGTTTTTACGATGAATCCTTTTACCTGACAATGGCATCCGAAACTAAAGGTGCCGTTATACGTTATACTACGGACGGTAGTGTCCCGACGAAGACGTCCGGTCGAATTTATCTCGGCCCGATTCATATATCTACAACTACACCTCTGCGGGCGATAGCGATTAAATCGGGCTGGAAGCCGTCGGAAGTTAAAACACATACGTACGTTTTTTTAGATGATGTCATAAGACAATCCCCGTCTCCGGAAGGTTTTCCAACCCGTTGGGGCAATCGGGTCGTGGATTACGCCATGGACAAGGATATTGTAGAAGATCCGTCATACAGCGGCGAAATAAAAGATGACCTGCTATCTACTCCTTCGGTTTGTATTGTAATTCCAAATGACGACTTCTTCGGAGATAATGGAATTTACGCCAATCCCACGCAAAAGGGAGACAATTGGGAGCGAGAAGCTTCTATGGAGTGGATCGATCCCGGTACCGGCGAGCACTTCGGTGTTAACGCAGGTCTGCGAATACAGGGTGGGGATTATGCCAGAGGCAGGTTAACAAATCCCAAGAGCGGTCTGCAATTTTTCTTCAGGGGCGAATACGGCCTGTCCAAATTGGAATACCCGCTCTTTCCGGATACGGATGTCCTGGAATTTGATCGGCTGGCTCTACGCGAGATTTGGAACTACTCGTGGATTGGAGATAGCGGTGGTTACGGTGCGGACTACCTGCGTGATACTTTCTGCCGCGACACCGTACGAGACATGGGCCGTCTCACGCCTTACGGCAGACCCGTCCAGGTTTATATCAACGGTCTCTACTGGGGTCTGTATATTATGACCGAACGGATCGACAACGATTTTGCTGCAGACCATCTGGGGGGCGACAAGGAGGATTATGATGTGCTGGAAGCACCTAGTAACCAGGGTGGAAGTACCAACATGAAGGTGGCTTCAGGTGATGAAACTACCGCTTTGGAGGCTTGGGATACTTTGTTCGCACTGGCAGATTCGGATTTGACAAATGCTATCGTGTATGAGGCATTCCTGCAGTATCTGGACCTGCCTGCCATGATAGACTATATGCTGATGATTTACTATGTCGGCAGCAGGGACGCCCCCGTCTTCTTAGGGGATCAGCGTACTCCCAGAAACTTCTACGCTCTTCGTTCCAGGGAATCGGAAGGACCTTTCCTGTTCGTGCCCTGGGATGTGGAGTGGTGTCTGGAGAATCCCCAGGAGAATCGGGTCGGTATAGTGGGAGTCTGGCAACCTCATTATCTGATGGCCAAATTAGCAATTAATGACAGGTACAGGATGCTCCTGGCAGACCGTATTCACAGACAATTCTACAATGAAGGTCCCCTGACAAGGGATAAGGTTAATGATCGCTATATTACAAGGACCAACGAGATCTATGGAGCTATTGTGGGTGAGTCTGCGCGATGGGGAGACGTCAAACGTTCACAGCCCTACACCCGTGAGGATTGGGAGAGGGAGATTGACCGCTTAGTCAATCAGTTCTTCTCAGGCAGAACGGAGACTGTCATTAGTCAGCTCAGACAGGCGGGCTTTTATCCAAATGTCTCGGCTCCCTCCTTTTATTTTAACGGCCAGTATCAACACGGCGGATATACAGGCTCGAGCGGCACAATCTCGATTGTAAAACAGGAAGGGACAATATGGTTTACCATCGATGGTTCCGACCCGCTTTTACCGGATACTATCATGGGATCAAGCGAAAATATTACTTTGGTATCCGAGGATGCGGAAAAGCGAGCACTCGTACCTACTGAGTTTGTTAGTACTGCTTGGAGAAGCAGTAAGTATTTTAACGACAGAGGCTGGATATCCGGGTACGGCGGAATCGGCTACGATACCGGCACAGAGTACTCAGATTATTTCGACATAAATATC
>JAFGBG010000127.1 GCA_016933295.1 Sedimentisphaerales bacterium
AACAAAGAGGGCTTTAGGCATCTCAAAGAAATGACGGGACTGAGCAATTTAGGTTTGAGTGAGGTGCCCGAAGACGAATTAGAAAATCTTGATGAAGCTTTGCCGGACTGCGAGATTTACGCCAGTTCGGTAAAACCGGCACAGCCACCCTCGCTCTTTGATAAATCTTTGCCGGATATGAAAGACTTCGGTATAAACCTCTCGCCATCCGATGTAAACGATAAATCGATTTTGGTATGCTTTTTCGATATTCAGCAGCGGCCGTCGAGAAACTGCATTATTCAATTAAGCAAAAGAGCAGAAAAGCTAAAAGCAAAAGATTTTCTTCACGATTTTAAAAGTATCATTAAGAATGATAGGTTAAAATGACAGATAAAATCGGGTGAGACGTTGCTCGGATACCACGATAAAAACAGATATTTCACGGTTATATAAAAGGAGCTATTATGAAGCTATATAAAAATAAGTTAAAAGTTTCCTATGCAAAAATTACCATTTTAATATTCGTGTTTATGTCGCAAGGATTCAACATATTGAATCCGCTTCAGGCACAAAGCCAGGAAAATCCTACAACTGAGAGTATTCTTGACTCAGTGATATTTCAGAATAACTTACTGTCTCCCTTTTCTGCAAGTTATACAAAAACAATGACATGGGAAAGACCGGAGGGGAGTGGTGTGTCGATAACTGAATGTATTTCCCATTGGGATGGAAGTAAAAGTGATTATATTTCTAATGATTATAAACTTATAGATAATGAAAAAGTGCCAACAAACTCTATTAGGGTAATATGGGATGGAAAACAAGAATTAAGAAAACAAGTCTCTATTGCTCCATCACAAGAACAGTACATTAATATTGTAGGTATAAGTAAAAAAGCCAATGATTTTATGTTTCAAAAAAGAAGTTTTGGAACATACTTATACAGTTATGGACGTTCGGAAGAAGGTTTTGTCGATTTACTAAGAAATTCCTCAGATTTAATTGTTAAAGAGCAAAAAGAAAAAATAGATGACCATGAATGTTATGTTCTGGAAGGAACGACAGAGAAAGGTCATGTGAGAGTATGGATAGATCCAAACACAGGATTTAATATACGCAAAATTATTATAAACAAAAAAGAAGATACCAATATATCAGAAGTTGTAATTGATGACATACAAATACAGCAAGTTGAAGATATTTGGCTGCCTATGTCAGTAAGTAGTAATATGGTAACGAAAGATTCTGAAGGAAATATTCTAAATGAAGTAAAAACAACGTATAAAAGGACACAAATCGAATTTAATCCGGATTTTGAAAAACTGGGTGCTTTTAAAATGGGTAACATACCAAATGGTACTCCTATTAAGGATTTTGATTATAGAGGACTTTTATATGAATGGCAAAACGGTAAAATTGTACCTATAAACATCGAACCAGTATCGCTTTTAGGCAAACCATTACCGAATTTGAAAGATATTGGAATTGATCCCTTACCAATCGATGTCAACAATAAATCAATGTTGGTATGTTTCTTCGATATTCAGCAGCGGCCGTCAAGAAATTGCATTCTACAATTGAGCAAAAGGGAACAGGAGCTAAAGGAAAAAGATGTAGAAATTGTTGCCGTGCAGGCATCGAAAGTCGAACAGGAAAAGCTCGATGAATGGATAAAGGAAAATGACATAGACTTCTCTGTTGGAATAATTGAAGGCGATTCTGAAAAAACGCGCTTCAACTGGGGTGTCAATTCTTTGCCTTGGTTGATTTTGACCGACAAAGAGCACGTTGTTATCGCCGAGGGATTTAATATCGATGAGTTGGATGAAAAAAATAATAGAAATCGATAATCAATAAAGAAGGAGAATTACTATGCGGGTGATAAATGGGGGAATCTTATGCCTTAGTATTTTGATGACATTGACCGGCTCTATAACGGCCCAGGAAAAAATGATGACCTGCTCCGGCGTAATTTCCGATGCGCAGGGCCAGCCGGTCGCCGGCGCCAAAGTTGAGATTAAACAAAACAATCCCTTTACAAAGAATATCGAAACTGCTTATGTACAAACCGACAAGAGCGGCCGCTATGAATATTCAAAGATTGAATGGCCATACACCGTCGGGGTAGCCTGGGATCAAAAAACTTCCGTGAAAGGAGGTCGAAAACTTCAATATCTACGCCGGAACAAAGTTTTCGATAGCAGTCAAAAATTAGATTTTAAGATAGGTGCTTTTCCGACAGGCTCGGCAAATTTAAGCGGCCGTGTGACAGATCAACATGGAAAGCCATTTCAAAATTTCACCGTCCGAATTCATAAGAAAGTGGACTGGAATAACTTCTCCGGCTTACTTCTCGTCGATTACGGATATTTGCTGCCTTTTTCTTCGAGCGACGGGAAATTCGATATCAATGACCTTCCCGCCGGAACATATAAAATCACAGTTTTACACCCTCAGAAATGGGACCGCTATGAATTCCCCAAACCACAGGAAGTCACCCTCGAAAACAATAAAACAACAAATCTCACATGCCAGGTCTTTGAAAAGAAAGCCTATTACGGTCGCGTTCTTTTCGATGACGGCAAGGCCGCTTATATAGATTCGCCGCCATGGCCTGGAGCGAGGACTTATGTGAAATTGCCGTCGTCACAGCTCGGTGAGATCCCGGCTATTATCGACCGTGAGGGATATTTCACTGCTTATTTGACGGATACCGAACTCGAACAACTCAAAAACAGGGAATCCAAGATTTCAATATATTACCCTTCTTACGAGAACAAATACCTGTTCGTTGATCATGGAATGTTTCCCGTCGAGCTGCTCTCAAAAGAAAAAAGCAAGGCCGGGGCAATAAAAAAACAAAAGGCAGAGCCCAGAATCATTATGCCGGCATATAGTACCAGATTTTTAAGGAACAAGCCTTTGCCGGAACTTTACGAATTCGGGATTGTGCTATCGGCACTCGATGCTACTGATAAGGCGATTCTTTTATGCTTTTTCGATTACCAGCAGCAACCGTCGAGAAATTGCATTCAACAACTGAACAAAAGAGCACAAGAGCTAAAGGCAAAAGATATTACTGTTATCGCCGTTCAGGCATCCAAGGTCGAACGAGTGAAGCTCGATGAGTGGGTCAAGCAGAACAATATCGATTTTCCCGTCGGAATGAACTGGGAAGATACCTCGTCCGAGCTCGGGACAGGCAAAGAAGAAATACTTCTCAACTGGGGCGTCAGGTCCCTGCCCTGGCTGATTTTAACCGATAAAGAACAAGTTGTCGTCACCGATAAATTCAGCATCGACGAGCTGAATGAGAAAATAAAAATCTTGCGGCAGAAATAAATCGCCTTATACTATGCAGGTCTCAACCGGATTAAATCCGGATTAGCCGAACATTTACATAAATAGCCTCTTTTTCGTAGCAAAGACAAGCTCTGTCCGTTTTATCCTGGAATTTCTTTCACAAATCCGGGCTTTTCGTGTATAATAAAATAGAAAGAGCATTATAGGCTCAGTTAAAATCGATAACCGGATTGATTCGGCAGAATATATCGTAATTTCGTGCAAATCAAAGAGGCTGCTTTCCAAGGAGGGGCGGTTGTTCCTGATTGCTTTGTTTAAGGTACCAAAATGCTAAAATATATAAAAACGCCGCTTCTGAGTTTGATATTCGTTATTTCCTCGATCGGCTCCACACAGGCGTACACCACTGTTGTTATCAACGAGCTGATGGCATCCAACAGCAATTGTATCCAGGACCCGCAGGGCCAATACGATGACTGGATCGAGTTTTACAACTACGGCACAAATACCGTCGATCTCGGAGGTATGTACCTGACGGATGATTCTTCCATTCGCACAAAGTGGCAGATTCCCAACTCGACGACCATCCCGGCGGGAGGCTACCTGCTGATATGGGCCGACAACGATACGACCAACCCAGGGCTGCACGCGAATTTCAAGCTCGACGCCGACGGCGAGCAAGTCGCTTTATACGATGATGACGGGATAACCCCGATAGACAGCGTAACTTTTCCCGAGCAGACAGCCGATATGTCTTATGGTAGATATCCTGACGGTGATAACGAATGGCGGTTTTTCGCATTTCCCAGTCCCGGCGAAGAAAACCAGGGCGGCTATTCCGGCATTGTGGCAGACACTAAATTCAGCCAGAACCGCGGTTTTTACGATACGTCGTTTCCGGTGACAATAACCACCGAAACGCCCGGGGCGACAATACGTTACACGACCGACGGCAGTACACCAAGCGAAACATACGGCAGAACTTATACCGGCCCGATTCAGATTTCCACGACAACCTGCCTGCGAGCGATGGCATATAAAACAGGCTGGATACCGACGAATGTGGACACACAGACCTATATTTTCATCGACGATGTTATCACACAAAGTCAGCAAAAGGCACTAATTGCCGGTTACCCCGGCTCATGGACCGGATACCCGGCCGATTATGCAATGGATCCGGAAGTATATAACGACCCCGATTACAGCGACCAGATGGCCGATGCGATGTTGTCAATTCCGACTCTATCAATCGCTACGGATAAAGATTACCTGTTCAATCCTTCGACGGGCATTTACACTAATCCGGAAGAAGAAGGGGACAACCTTGAGTGGGAACGGCCGACTTCGGCGGAATTATTCTGCCAGGACGGCTCAATGGAATTTCAGATTAATTGCGGCATAAGATTGCAGGGAGGACACTCGCGAAAACCCGTTAAATCACCGAAGCACTCCTTCAGTCTTCGATTCAGAGATATCTACGGGCCGACAAGTCTCGATTATCCTTTATTCGGCGACGACTGGCCCGTAAAATCTTTCGATTCGCTCCAGCTTCGCGGCTTTTTCAACAACGCATGGACCCACTGGGGCCCCGACCAGCGAGAACGAGCACAATATACACACGACCAGTGGGCCAGAGACGCAATGACTGAAATGGGACACGAGGACGCTTTGCAGGGGATAATGATTCACTTGTACCTGAATGGCATATATTGGGGCATATACAATCTCCATGAGCGACCCGATGCCGACCATTACGCCGCATATAACGGCGGTAATGCAGATGAGATCGACGCCACAAACGGCGATCCAGATTATATAATTAATGATCCTCTGAATACTGGCTCGGTTTCAGACGGAACGATAGATGCATGGCACGAATTAAAAGACATCGTTGCTTCTCGAAACTGGGATGCAATCTGCCGGGTACTCGATGTAAACAATTTTATCGACTGGACGATTCTAAATTATTTCGAGGGTAACACCGATATCAAGCGCGGCACAAACTGGCGTGCGGCCGGCGGCGGGCCGCAACGCAGGCCCTGGCGATTCTATAGCTGGGACGCCGAGCACATTTTTGAAAATGTCGAGCAAACCACGATAGGCGTAGATGATCCGACAAGTCTGTTTAACTACCTCGATGATATAGAAGAATTTAATATTCTTCTCGGCGACCGTGTTCACAAACACTTATTTAACAATGGAGCCCTTACGACACAAAAAAACATCGACCGCTGGACAAAGCTCTCCGACCAGGTTCAGTTAGCCGTAATTGCCGAGTCCGCACGGTGGGGAGATTATCGAAGAGATGTTCACTCATACAGCTCCGGCCCATACTATTTATATACGAAAAACGACTTCTGGATTCCTGAAAATAATTACATAACTAACAGCTATTTACCAATTCGAACAATTAAAGCGTTAACTAAAGTATTTCGCAATCGTGGCATGTATCCCAGTATAGATGCACCTGTCTTTAATATTAACGGTTCGTATCAACACGGGGGCCATGTGACTTCGGGCAGCTCGTTCTCGATAACCAACGGAACGGGAACAATATTTTATTCACTCGATGGCACCGACCCACGGCTGCCAAGTACAAGTGGTTCCGGTAAACAGACAATATTAATACCTGAAAACGCATCCAAACGGGTTTTAGTACCAACCGTTCAAATCAGTTCGTACTGGAGAACCAGCATAAATTACAATGATTCGTCATGGATCTCAGGCTCGGGAGGAGTCGGTTATGATACCGGCTCTCAATACAGGGACCTTTTCGATATCGATCTGTATAATCAGATGTACCAGGGCCGGACAAGTTGCTACATCCGGATACCTTTTAACGTCACACAAAACAACCTGTTCGAGACAATGACCCTCAGAATACGTTATGACGACGGTTTTATAGCATATCTCAACGGCGTAGAAATCGCCCGCCGCAATTTCAACGGGACACCGAGCTTCAACTCCAGCGCCGACACGACCCATTCCGATTCTCTGGCCGTCAATTTCGAAAATATCGACCTATCTTCATATCTTCATACAATCGATTCCGGCGAAAACATCCTGGCCATTCACGGTCTTAACGAATCTTCTTCAAGCTCGGACTTTCTCATATCCGCAGAGCTGGTCGTCTTAGAAAGCAGTTCTAATTCCGGCGAAGGGCCTGCATCAAATTCTCATGAATATGCCGGACCAATAACACTGACCGAAAGTGTTCATATCAAATCAAGGGTATTAAGCGGCAATACATGGAGTGCGTTGAACGAAGCGACTTATGCAATAGGGCCTGTGGCGGAAAATCTGCGTATCACCGAAATTATGTATCACCCGCAAAATCCCGCCGAACCGAACGACCCGAACGAAGAATTTATCGAACTGACGAACATCGGCTCCGAAACAATTAACCTGAACTTGGTCAAATTTACAAAAGGCATAAACTTTACCTTCCCGAACATCGAGCTCGCCCCCGGCGAATATACCGTAGTCGTCCAGGACAAAGAGGCTTTCGAGACAAAGTACGGCAGCGGCATAAATATCGCCGGACAATACTCCGGCAAATTAGACAACGCCGGCGAGAGAATTCGGCTCGCAGATGCCGCCGGGCAAACCATTCTGGATTTCAGCTACAAAGACGGCTAGTACGACGATACCGACGGTGAGGGTTTTTCTCTGGTAATATTAAATCCGGCAAATCCCGACCCGGATAGCTGGGGCGAAAAGAATTCATGGCAGGCCGGCACAATTATCGGCGGCTCTCCCGGCAGCAGCGACAATGATTTTTGAGAGCAAGTCCCATTTGATGGATTTGATAAGTACTTTAAAACATCCAAACAAACTGAACACCGTACTCAGTTGTTCTGTTCTCAGGCTCAACTCCATAAAGACCATAACCGGTATATGATGGATCCGATTCATCGATATTCCAGTATCGAATAAAAGGCTCGAAAACAAAAATCCCTCTATCGCTATAATTTCGGAGCCTTAGTGACGCCCTTAAACCGTATCCACTTCTCTGATGATTTTCAATATCCAAATAGCCGATATCACTGAGATGACTTTTCTGCGTACCTTGAATCAGGAAATCCGTTTCCAACCTGCAACCCCATGACCATCTGTTGGGGAAACTGCCGTCAAGCTGATATCCAAAAGGAATATACAGATAATTAGATTCTCTTTCATAACCGTACTGGTCGAAAGAGGTGTCATCATAGAGATACCTGTATCCAATACCCGTATATAGCGAAGCCAGCCAATCTTCATCCAGCTCTTCTACCCCAAACAACAGCCTCGTCTCAACGGCAAAATCATCAATATTATCAATATTATATGGTGTACCATCCGAAAGCGAACCTTCATAATCCACCTGCCCGGAGGCAAATCTTCCTTCAAGCCGTAATAATCCCTTCCCTTCAGAGAAAGATTGCCCCGGCGAAACGGGCACCCAGCTACGATATGTATAGCCCAACATCGTTCCGTAAAACACACCGTTATCCTCCATGATATGCGGCTCTAAATATCTAAAATAGTACATTTCCGAACCCATTTCCCAGGCGTGCCTATGCAATCCAGCCTCGATAGCAAATGATTCGTCCTGTACCAATAAGGATTTTGAGGCGGATAATTTCTCTTTTAGCTGGTCATCGGAAACCGGAGTTTTAATAAATTCGCTGTTTTCTTCTTTTTCTGCTCGATTCTCCAGGATCCCCTCGTTCGGATCCGAAGTAACCGGCATATTTTGATATTCAGAGGAAATCATTGTCCCGCAACCGGCCGGCAATAAGATATGAATAGTAAGAATGGTTGTAAATATTATCCGTTTCATTGATGTTCTCCATTTCGAAGAATCTATATGTTTTACGTGACGAAACGGCCGTTATTTTAATATTCACCTCGTATCAAGCAAACTAAAATTTAAGCCGGATTTCAATAAAAACCATCGATTCTGAATCCCGATAAAGATGTTATTTTTCCCAGTTAAATTCGGCAACGACAGGAGTATGGTCGCTTGGGCGTTGTGCGATGCGGGGATTTTTGTCTATATAACAAACGGTGCTTTTTTCTGCCAGCGGCCGGGTGGCCATAATATGGTCCAATCGCCAGCCACGATTGGCTTTGAAGGTGTTTCTCATTCGATAGTCCCAGAATGTATATTGGCCGGGCTCTTTACAGTGCATTCTAAAAACATCCACCAATCCCCAGCTCATTACTTTTTTCAAAGCTTTATGAACATCCGGATGAAAACATACATGTCCCAATAAAGTCACGGGATCATAAACGTCTATCGGCTCAGGAGCGACATTCAAATCCCCCACCCATATCAGCGGCTCTGTCGGCTCGAAATTACGCTCGAAGTAATCAAACAGTCTTTCAAACCAGTTTAATTTATAATCGAACTTTTCCGATTCCGGCAAATATCCCTGCGGGACGTAAGTATTGACGATTGTTATACCATCGATTCGAACCTTGATCAAACGAGGCTCGTCCTTCGGCTCCTCATTGAAACCACAATGGACGTCCTCGATTTTACTGCTGCTGAAAATCGCCACGCCGTTATAACTTTTCTGCCCTTTGAATACGTACTCGTATCCGCTGTTATCGAAAGCTTCGACGGGGAAGTCGGCATCCTGAACCTTTGTTTCCTGAACACATAGCACATCCGGTTCATTTTCTTCGAGCCAACGCAGTACTATCGGCAGCCGGGCACGAAGGGAATTGACATTAAAGCTGGCAATTTTCATTTGGTGTCACTTAATTCGAGTCAGGTCAAACATTGCTATCTCTTCTTCTCGTTGATAACAGGATAAGATTCCGTATCGCCTCAGTATCTCTTGCGGCAAACCAGCGATCCTCGAATTGCTTTTCCTGTGCAATCTGGGCTATAGCCATTAACGCACGCAGGTGGTAGTTTCGCTCGTCTCTGCTGCCGGCCAGGATGAACATAATTCTGACCGGATCCGGTGTATGAGAAAAGATAATCCCGTCTCGCGCGCGAACGAGCAACACATCGAATTTGCCGTCACCGTCAACCACAATATGCGGAATTGCAAAACCCGGCTGTATAACCGTGCCGCCTTCAGCCTCTCTATGCAAAAACTTCTCGAAAAGGACATACTCGTTAACGTCCAGTCTCTTGGCAAGTATCTCGGAAACAATGCGAAAGACTTCCTCCGCCGTTTTTCTGCCTTCCATATCCATGATTTCACATTCTTTAATCAGCTTGTCGAACCTGTCCTCGATGATCTCGTCCCGCTCAAGCAAAATATCCCGAAGCTCGTTTTCAAGAGTGACGGTCTTGAGGTCCTTGGCGGTGACACGTTCGACAATATGCATCGCCGCAGAGGCGCGGCTGACGCGTTTGGATACATAAAAATAATACCAAAGAACGCTCAGAGCAAAAAAGGCCGAGGTAATAAGCAGGGGAATTTTGCCCATGTCGATAATAAGAAAACCGTACACAAGAATAGCAAAAATATGAATGAAGGGATATAAAGGCGATTTAAACTGGGGACGATAGCTCTGTATCCGGCTTTCCCGCATAATGATTACGCTGGCGTTATCAAGAATGAAAAGGATAATCATCAGCGTTGAGGCCGTTTTGACCAGAGATTCTATATCCAGAAAAACGATCGCCGCAATCATGAATCCGCCGGTCAGCAGAATACTCAGATGCGGCGTCTCGAAGCGGGAATTGACCTGAGCTAAAACCGAAGGCAGCAACCCGTCACGGCTCATCGCCATAGGTGATCTTGACGCGGCAAGAATGCCGCCGTTGGCAGTAGTGACAAAAGCAGCTATTGCGGCGACACCAAGCAATGCAAATCCGGGTAAACCCATGAATTTTTCAGCCGCCAGCGATATAGGGACATAACTTTCCGCCAATTCCTGCCCGTCCACGACGCCTACAGTAACAACAACCACACCGATGTAAAATAAAGAAACTACAAACCAGGCGAGTATCATTCCTAAAGGCAGGTTTCTGCCGGGATTCTTCACCTCCTCAGCCACACTCGCAACCTTAGTTAAACCGCCGTAACTGATAAAAACAAGGCCGGCGGTTGAAAGTACCTTAAGCCAGCCTTTATCCGTAAAATTCGAGAACCTGAAAGCCTTAACGGAATGAGAACCGATAAGAATAAAAATAAGAAGGATTGCCAGCAGTATCCCCACAAGCAGGACCTGAACTTTACTTGTGTGTTTCACACTTACTATATTCAGTGCCATAAAAAAAAGACAACATATCACACCAATAGCTTTGAGATGCCACTGGATTAGTCCTATCGCAAACGTCATTTGCAAAACAACCTCGATCATCACCGCCATACCGACAATCGCGAAGGCGCTTTTTAAGGCCAGGGAAAACCAATTGGCAAAAC
Source organism: Sedimentisphaerales bacterium (assembly GCA_016933295.1). Classification (GTDB taxonomy): domain Bacteria; phylum Planctomycetota; class Phycisphaerae; order Sedimentisphaerales; family Anaerobacaceae; genus JAFGPS01. Next base: position 10,662 of record JAFGBG010000127.1, read on the forward strand.
CGCTGAATAAACCAAAAAGAGAACCGAAACTTCTTTCAACGAAAAAATACGTTCCTCCCGCCTTCGGCATAGCTGTGGCTAATTCGGTTTTACTCAAGGCACTGGGAAATATAAGAAACGAAGCAATCAGATATGACAATATAACCGCCGGACCGGCTTTTGAGAAAGCGATCGCCGGCAAAACAAAAAGACCAGAACTAATCATCGCACCAGCTGCAATTGAAAATACATCGGCCAAGCCAAGCTGTTTTTTCAGGACGGTCACATTCGACTCTCTCTACAATCCAAACTTAAACCTATAAAGGGATAAATACCTGCATTTATCGATTCAACAGAAATCACACAAGTGCATCTGTTAACTCACTTACGGCAGGAATTGCCTGCAATAAACATTATCTCACCCCGCCGACCATTGGTATTGTTATCTTCTTATGTAACTGTTGTCAAGGCGTTATTCGCCTGGAAACTCATACTCAGATCGTATTTTACTATCTTAAAACCAATGAGATGTTGGGAAAAACTGTTAAAAATCGTGTATAAAAAGAAATGCTTACGGATGAAGAATAATAAAAAATCGGCAAAAACTCAATGTTCTATTGTAGCTTTGCTTAATGGGATTTCTCGGATTCCCCGGGAGGCTCAGTTTCAGGCTTCTTATTCCGGGGCTCCTTGGATTCCTTATTCTCGTTTTTCTCGCGTTGGATGGCGTCGTAAATTTCTCTTCGATGAACCGGTATATTCTTCGGAGCGGTAATTCCAAGACGTACCTTGTCACCCCTGACATCTACGATGATAATTTCAACATCATCACCGATCATAATTGATTCATCTCTTTGTCTGCTTAGAACCAACATTGCTAACTCCTTTTGCCGGCTGGTTTTATTTTAATAATATTACGTAAAACCCCGGCCTACTGTTCGTCCTTTTAATGAAATATTCCTTTTTCCAAAACGGCATATTTTCAAAAAAACGGCATCCTGCCAAAATATATACAAACTATATTTCGGCTAATTCCAAGGTCGAAAACAACGATTTTTATTTTTGTTTGGCCAACGAGAATTGATTATAAGACTATGTATATATAACTGCTGAAACTACAAATATTTACAAATAAAAATGACTTAAAAAAAGATATTCCAAATTTTACGAAATGTGCCGATTCGGCCTATTGTAACTCATGTTTCCGCCAATAAACATAACGCACAGCCATCCAATAACCTGCTATAGAACCGATCGTACCAAAAGCCACCATCTGAACAGGTAAAATGGAAATTACTACATTGGAGAAAAAAACCGACGGCCAGCGCCCAATAAGATAATCCATCAAGTCTAATTTAGTATAACGTATTATAGAAACAGCAGTTATAATAAAAATACTCATAACAGACCAGATGTAATTAACGTTGAGATATTTTTTTACTACAAATGCAGCAAGTCCAAACGAGACAGATACGGCGAAAACAATCTGCCCAATTGCCGGCTGAGCCACGACCGAACCTAATCTGTTATCGGACAATACTACATCCTGAGCTATTATTTTAATACAAAATTGAACTATCAAGACCGAAATTATCAAGGCTATGAGTGGATTCGAGTATTTATAGGAACTGGCAACATTTTTCTCCTGCATATGCTCATACTTTCGGCCCGGTCGTATTTTTTGCCCTAATACGACTCCGGCAAATCCCGCGGCAACAACCATAAGCCAAAAAATCGGCTCCCATCGAAGTGATGCAAAAAGTGTCTGCCGCTGCGTAACTGTAGCATTTAACTGCATAAGGGCGGCTACTTTCCCCGCTCGTACGGCCCAGACACATAGTCCAAACGGTACGGCCAGAACACCAATTTCCCAGCCATAAGGCCAGGCGGCGAAATAGGCGATTAAACCTGCAAGAAAGGCCATAATCAGTAAAGTTACTATGCCGCTCGTATCTATAGCTTTAAAAAGAACGGATCCGAAAGGATCCGGCGGGCTCCCCCACGGCCAGGCCAAAATGCCTACGAAAACTATGCCCACAGCGGCGGCGGCGGCTATTCGCAACTTCATTGTCCAGGATAATTCCATATTATCAGGTTCCTTTATTATAAATGTGATAAAATAGCAATAAAACCGGATATGGTCAATGAGATTAATCCTAACAATAAAGGTTCAATCTCAAATCAACAACAAATACCAACAAAATTTCCTGTAGAATTTCCGGGAATTCCCCATTAAAAAATTTATCGAAAAAAACACGCCATTTAATCATCATCGGCTTTATTTCTCTATAATTCCTTGTCAATTCAACTGTAACCAACCGGCTATGCAACAAATTAGTACTTAAGGAGTAACCATTTTTTTCTTGAAATAATGGTATCGAATATGGTATAAGATAAAAAGTGAGGTCTGTGATTTCGGTTTCCTGAGAAGTATGATTCCTGTGGTTAATCAGGGAAATTGTTACGGTAGGACTATAGCAACCTCCAGTATATTCGCCGGAGGCAACGAAAAACAGCTTTTATAAAGTGCAGAGCCGTGCCTACTGGAGAAGTTACGAAAATATTCCTGATTAATGAATCATAACGAGTTTTTAGAAAGAAGGAGAAAATATCAAGCCGTTAAAGATTTTCTTGAACAAATAAGAAAGTATAGACTGCGTAAAAGATTATTGTCCGGAGTATTTTCAAAAAACACTACGCAATGTAAACCAAAAAAGGATTACGTATCTTTTGGAAACAATCCATTCTATATTTTACGGGCAGAACATAGTTGGAATTCACGAATCTTTTTTGAGGAGCGCTAAAATGTGTAGAAAATTGATATATCTCAGTTAGATTGAACCTTGTTCTATTAATTATTAATCAGAAGGAACAGAAAAGAATATTTGGAGGAAAGAACTATGTTGAAGAAGAATTTTTTAAGATTTTCATTGTTTCTGGTTTTAGTAATTTGTCTTTCTTTTAACGCGGCCAGAGCGGCTAATATTTTATTTATCGCGGCTTTGGATGAGACAAATGAATTAATGCAACAGGGAGACGATAGAATCAAAGCTTATCTGGAAGGCCTTGGACACACAGTCACCTATTTTGACGACGACGAAGACGAAGCCACAACCGAGGCTGCCGCAGCGGCGGCGGACGCAGTTTTTATATCCGAATCGGTCAGCTCCGGTAGAATCAGGCTCGAAATCACCGAGATTGAAACACCCATGGTAATTACGGAAGCCTGGGCTTACGATGAGATGGGCCTGTCTACACTCACTACAGGCGTTGATGAACAAATTAATGTCGCTACAACAGATATAGAGATCGTTGCGCCTGGGCACCCTCTTGCTGCAGGCTTAACCGGAACGGTGTCTGTTCTGAGCGCTATTGAATCCGAACGTGGCACAGCTCGCTTTTCTACCGTTATCCCAGGCAGTGAGGCCACTGTAATAGCACAAGCCACTTTGTCCGACGGTAGAACCTACGATGTTATTTTCTATTATGAAAAAGGAGCTCAACTGGCCTTACCTCCTGCAGACGGCAGCCCCAGAATAGCCGCCGATATCAGAGTTTGTATAGGTTTTGATGAGCAATCATATCTTGCATGGAATGATAACGCCTTTTACCTCCTTGAAGCGGCAATGAACTTCGCCCTGGGCATCAGAATACAACCTGAGGCTTACAGCCCGAATCCGGCCAACGGACAAAAGGACGTGGAAATAGATGCGGACCTGAGCTGGAGAAAGGGAATCTTTGGCGATACACACAATGTTTACTTCGGAACAGACTTCAACGATGTCAACGAAGCCAGCCCAACCGATCCGCGAGGAGTACTTGTAATGGAAAACCTCCCCGACACGAGCTATGAGCTTGATACTCTCGAATATGGCAAAACTTACTACTGGCGAGTGGATGAAGTCAATGCTCCGCCGGATACCTCGACAATTTATAAAGGTAACGTATGGAGCTTCACTGTCCGTAACTTTTTAACAGTCGATAACTTCGAAGATTATGATGCCAATAATATAATATACAATGTGTGGAGTGATTACTATGTGAATAATACAGGTATGACTGTCGGCTACTTTGATCCTCCTTATATTGAGAAAACTACAGTGCATACCGGCTCTCAATCGATGCCGCTATATTACGACAACGATGGAACAGTCAATGAAGGGACCGCTCTCGAACAAACCGGAACACTGTTTTACTCCGACGCCGAGCGCCGATTTGACGATGCGCAGGACTGGACCGCAAATCAAGTCGAATCCCTATCCCTGTGGTACAAAGGTTATCCTGAGAATGTCGGCAGCTTCGTGGAAGAACCAGCCGGTACCTATACCATGGCTGCTGCGGGCACAGATATCTGGGACACAGCCGATGAATTCCACTTTGCTTATAAGGAGCTTGCCGAAAATCAAAATCTTATAATTATCGCAAAAGTCGAAAGTATCGATTCAGACAACTCGAATAAAGATACAAAAGCCGGCATTATGATTCGTGATTCACTCGATCCCGGCGCAAGAAATACAACTCTGTTGCTCACACCTGATCCTGAAAAGGGATTGCGATTCCAGAATCGATCCACCGACGGTGGTGTTACAACAAGAGAAGATGAAGATATGGATCCCAATGCTATGCCACCCTACTGGTTGAAAATAGAACGTGCTAAAGCCGGTATTGTCAGGGCATACCGTTCACCGAACGGCTCCGACTGGGAACAGTTTAGCATTAGGGTAGTGCAGATGCAGTCGCCGATATACGTCGGCCTCGCTGTGACCAGTCACGATACCACAAAAGCATGTGAGGCTAAATTCTCCAATGTCAGTTTTGATGTCGCATCTCTTTCATCACAACCATGGAAACATCAGGATATCGGGATAATCAGCAATGAGCTTGAGCCTATGTATGTTGTTCTCAACGGCAATGCTGCAGTTTATAACGAGGAAGATCCGAGCGCCGCGCTGAAGACAGAATGGACGCCGTGGGAAATTCCCCTTCAGAAATTCGCGGATCAGGGGGTAAACCTCACAAATATCAGCTCAATCGGGATTCGTTTCGGTGATAAGGGTAGTAACCAACCCGGCGGTCATGGTAATATTTTCATTGATGATATCAGGCTGTACCGACCTCCAGTGGAATAAGCCGTAACGGCGGCAAATTATTTGTTGGAACCTTAAAAAATCCGGGTCTGCGTTGAATAACTCCATGCAGGCCCGGATTTATTTTAAATGATCATTATAAGTCGTTTTTTTCTGATAATACCATTGGTCCCGGTTAAAGAAGTTTTTGATATATTTTACTATGCAAATCGATTTGATTTTTTCTTTCCTTATGACGATATGTATGTTAGATTAAGGTTTTGTTGTATGAAGGAGCACAGGGCACAGAAAGGATGCTATGAATCAATCACGAACCTACAACCTTGATTCCAGGGCAAGACCCGATTCAAGCACCGCTCTTCATGGGGGAAAAAAACGTATCAGCATTTTCAATGGAGGTTCGGCGACAACCACCCTCCGCAAAGAATCTATAGGACAAAATAAAATCATGGTAGCCGGTAAGAGGTTTCATTTAATTGGCGCCGGCGGCATCGGAATGAGCGGTCTGGCGGCGCTGCTGATAAAAAACGATGCAATTGTAACAGGCTCGGATCAAACATCAACAAATGTAACGAAAGGCCTTTGTCTGCTTGGAGCCGATATAAAAACCGGTCACAAAGTCGAAAATCTCGATCCTGACACGGATGCGATTGTTATCTCGGCGGCGATTAGAGAAGATAATCCGGAACTCAAAGCCGCCCGGCAAAAAGGCTGCATCGTCTATAAATATGCCGAGATGCTGGGCGAGTTAATGAGTTTCTACGAAGGTATCGCCGTTGCAGGCACACACGGCAAAAGCACGACAAGCGGCTGGTTGACTTATTTGCTTAAACAAAGCGGGGTAGATACGAATTTTATCATCGGGGCCGAAATAAGCCAGTTGGGTATCTCTTCCGGCGTCGCCGAGAGCAAATACTTTGTCGCCGAGGCCTGCGAGTATGACCGTAGCTTTTTGAATCTCAAACCCAAAATCGCCTGCATACTCAATATCGAACAGGACCATCTGGATTACTACAAAGACGAAGATGACATAGTCGAGGCCTTTATGGAATTTGCCCGAGGTACAAAACCCGACGGCGTTTTAATCCTAAACGGCCGGGATGCCAATGTAGAAAAAATTATTCGCGGTCTAAAAGACGACATTCGCTATGAAACTTTCGGACCGGATGAAAAATGTGATTTTTACGCAAATAATATATCGCTCGAAAACGGGTATTTCGCCTTTGATGTTTATCACCGCGACAATTTTTTGGGCAGAACCACCATTTCTCTGCCGGGTGAACACAATATTCAAAACAGTCTGGCAGTAATCGCTATGGCGGTCAACCTCGGTCTGGAACCCCAGCGAACTCTCAATCTGTTAGGCGGCTTTACCGGTATGGATCGTCGATTGATGCTAAAGGGCCGATTCGGGAATATTACAGTTCTCGATGATTACGCCCATCACCCCACGGAAATCAGGGCGTCGCTTGCGGCAATCCGCCAGAAGTACCAGCCGAAGCGGCTCTGGTGCGTTTTTCAGCCCCACCAATACAGCAGAACAAGATTTTTACTTGATGATTTTACTGAAAGCTTTAAGCTTGCAGATGTAACAATTGTGCCGGAAATTTATTTCGTACGGGATTCGATTTCGACCAGGCAACAAATCAACGCCCAAATACTGGTCGAGAGAATGAAGGTAAAAGGAACCCAGGCAATGTTTATCGAAGATTTTGGAAACATTTGCGATTACCTTGAGAATAACGTCGCTTCCGGGGATATTGTAGTTACTATGGGCGCAGGTGATATTTGGAAAGTAGCGGATGAATATATTCAGTGGCTTAGAAGAAATAGTTGAGACCGATTATCC
>JAFGBG010000128.1 GCA_016933295.1 Sedimentisphaerales bacterium
GCCGGGATTGCGGGCTTGTTTTGGCGGTTTTTGGCCCCAAAAAAGCGGAAATTGAGCTGATTTTAGGTATTTCTGCGGATTTCGGAGTAGCAGGCTCGGCAGATTCGGCTTGCGAATCGGTATTTTGCTCGTTTTCCTGAATTTGCCGCACGAATTTGAGCTTTTTAAGCTCGTTCATCATCTTTAGAAGGCTGTTTTCGAGCCTCCTTTCGTACATGAACAGCCTGTCCAGCACCCGCGAATTGGCGAAATCTCTGATGGCGATTTTGCCCAACAAAAGGTCGTTTTCGGCGGCTGGATCGCTGTTTTTTTGCGAATTTCGCGGTCTTAAAGACAGCGAAAGCTTCGCTACGGGGCTGTTTATCTGGCGGTCGAACATGGCGTCGAACGTGCATTTCTGGATTTTCTCGATTCGCAGCAGCCGCCATGAGAGACTCACTATCCGTTCGGCTAAAATCTTCTCCATCGCTCCGACGGGAGCGAGTTCTGTGAGAAGCTCCTGCCGCAGATTGTTGAAATCCGCCGGATTTTCGCCTGTTATGACGGCTTCTTCTGCGAAAAGGCCGTGTTTGACGGCGTTTTTAGCCGCTGCCGCCTTACCTTCGGCGGTTTTCGGGCCGGTCGATTTTTGGGCATTTTGACGGTTGGCATTAATTTGGGCTTGTGTTGACATGTTTTTCCCCCCAATAAGGATTGAAGATTGATGATTGAAGAAACAAGTTCATAAGTGCATAAGGCATAAGTGCATAAGCATATTGTGGCATATGTGCGTGAATAGAGGATTAGAGAATTGGTTGATTAGTTAATTAGCCGACATCAAAGCCTGCGAAAAAATGTTTAATGAACTAATTCGCTGAATTAACTTATTCGCTGGTTTTTTGATCCCCTGCTCCCCCATTTTTGACTTAAAACTCAAAATTCAAAACTAAAAACTATATTACAGACTTCCGGCAAAAATTCAAGAAAAATCCGCACTTATCGGCGAAAAATGACCTTGAGTCGGCACGTTCTTCGTTCTGCGTGGCTCGATTCTCTTCATGTTTAGTGCAGCCCTGTAACGCTCTGGTGCACGGCGAAGTCGAAACATCTGGCCAGCGAATGAAAAGTAATCTTTGTTTATTAAATAGAAGATATTATGTGCTATGCTTCTAAGCCCCTCAAATATCTTATAAAACCAAACTATTATATACTCTTCCATTTCATTTTATTGAACCATTCTTCATTTTTAACACTGTCAAAATCGCTGTCTTTCATTACTAAATCCTGTGTGGGCAATGTTCCGGCATACTGACCAACCAAAAGCCATTTTTTGCAATTTTCCTTATCATTTCTTAATGCGTAAATTTTGGCAAGTCTGTAAGCAGAGGATCCCTTTCGTAGAGATTCCGCCTTAAGGGCTTTTTCCTCCGCCTGCTTTATCATACTTTCATATTTGGTTGTCCCAATTTTTAGTTTTGACCAATGAATGAGGGTACCAGCCCAATTATCGTATACCTCAGGTCTGTTTGGATTGATTATGACGGCCTGCTCTAATTTCTTGTTCGCTTGCTCAAAAAGCTCCTCATCACCTTTAAGTTTCGCCCACTCAGCAAGAGCAACGCTCCAATTGCAATATACTGGGTATTTCTCCGGTTCGGTATTGGTAAATTGGAGGGCTTGCTCAAATTTTTGATATGCATGTTTAAAGATATTCTCATCGTTTCTAAGTTTTGCCAAGAGACTAAGGGCACTACCCCAGTTGTTAAATACTGCATAATTTTTCGGTTTTAGCTTATTAATTTCTGCGTATTTTTCGCTGACCTCAGTTAATTCTATGTCCTGTAAATATGGTTTGTAGAATGCCAGATACCTTGGATCGGCCTCGTTTTTACATGTGACGCCATCAAACAAATCCTCCGGAAAGCCAATGAATATTTTCATAAGCTTATACGCCGCCGCGATAGCTCTCAGAGCGTCGCAACGTAGGCATTTAATCTCACCGCAGTGAAGATACTCGCACCTTACATCCTCATATATGGCGGATAACTCAGACGCAAAGTCATCGTCGAGATAACCCCATTCTTTCAGAACGTTAATGCTCTTATTCCATCCCCTGACCTTCAATTTCTTGGTAACCTTATGGTGCTTGCGTAATTCAATGCGAGCTTTATTCAGAAGTCTCTCAATTACTACACACGATGCCGATATAGCAGAGAAATCATTTCCAATAACATATGATTGTTCAATCTCATCAGCAATTGATTGGTAATCAGGAATAATGAGGGAAACCTCTGGCGGAGTGATTTCAAGATACCTTTCCGCCATTTCCTCGCTAACCAGCGCGTCTGGGATATTCTTGTCGATGTCGACTATCCCCCGTCTTAGCGCCTTCGATACGACGAACATTTTCACTTCTTTCAATGCCGCTATCTTCCAAACCGCAGGTGGTAAAGTTAAGATGCCATTTCGAGTACAGTTGAGGAATACTTTAAAACCCATTGTCATTTTTGTAATATCCCTACATCAAATATCTATTTATAAATTTCGACATACTATTCGATAGTGCGTAGGATGCAAAATCCTCGATGGAATCGCACCCTACGCTTATAATTATTATCTCTTTTTGCGGGTACGGAGTTGTTAGTATGTAAATGTAATATTGTGGATGATTAAAAGCAAGAAAAAACTGCCGCGATGTTATTTAGAAATGGTTTTTTTGACAGAGACTTTCATATTTGAGGAATATGCTGTAAAATTCCAGGTAATTGGCATAGTCGTCCCGAAAACCGCCGCTAAAAGTTGAGGAGCATCTTATGAAACAGCCGACTAAAACAGCAGCAATAATATCGATGTTAATAACACTTATCTTTTGTGCACAAGCTCAAAGTTCCGCCGGTGTTGCTGAGCCTCGGCGGATGGAGAATTTAGGACGCGGCGTCGTTGCGATAGATAATGGTGACGGCAATGTATATGTGGGCTGGCGCCTGTTAGGAACCGACCCGGAAGATATCGCGTTCAACGTTTACAGAGGCAATACGAAAATCAACAGCGAACCGATAACCGATTCCACAAATATTGTCGATACAGGCGGCGGCTCCGATTCAACCTACAGCGTTCGAGCAGTTATCGACGGTTCGGAAGGCGAGGCATCCAAACCGGCAAAAGTCTGGAACGATAATTATCTCTCCGTTCCTATTCAAAAACCGCCGGACGGCGAGGTTATGGGAAGCAGATACAGCTATAGCGCAAACGATGCAAGCATCGGCGACCTCGATGGCGACGGTGAATATGAAATCGTGCTCAAATGGGAGCCGTCGAATTCCAAACGCCCGCCTCAAACCGGCTTCACCGGCCCTCATATCCTCGATGCCTACGAAATGGACGGCGAGCAGCTCTGGAGAATTAATTTAGGGACAAATATTCGTGCCGGAGCGGCGTTTACGCAGTTTATGGTCTATGACCTCGACTGCGACGGCAAGGCCGAGCTTGTATGCAAAACGGCGGACGGGACCATCGACGGACAAGGCAAGACAATCGGCGAGGCGAATGCGGACTGGCGGAATATGGATTCGAGCAGCCGGATTTACGGCAAAGTGCTGGACGGGCCGGAATATCTGACCGTCTTCGACGGGCAAACCGGAGCGGCTCTGGACACGCAGGAATATATCCCGGACAGATACCCGCTCGACGGCTGGGGCGGTATCGGCGGCAACGGCGGAAATGACGATACCGGTAACAGGGTTGACCACTTCAGCGCATGCGTGGCCTACTTGGACGGCATCAGGCCGAGCGTCGTGATGATACGCGGCTGGTACGGCAGGACGGTCGAGGCGGCGTGGGATTACAGAGACGGCAAATTGACGAACCGCTGGGTATTCGATTCGGCTTTGTCCGAATGGGAGGGATATTCGGGAATGGGCAATCATAGTGTGACGGTCGGCGATTTCGACGGCGACGGAAAAGATGAAATTAACGTCGGGGCGATGGCCATCGATGACGACGGCAAAGGATTATTTACCACCGGCCTGCGGCACGGTGACGCCCTGCATGCAAGCGACTTGGATCCCGCAAGGCCGGGGCAGGAAGTATTCGGCGTCCATGAAAACGAAGGAAAAACCGTGGCGTTGGGGACGCCGGGCTCGGCACTTTATGACGGCAGGACAGGCGAAATAATCTGGGGCAACAATCCCGGCGTCGATGTAGGCAGAGGACTTGCCGCCGATATTGATCCCGATTATCCGGGGGCGGAGTGCTGGGGCTCGCCGGGCGGGACTCGCCGGATAGATACGGGGGAAGTAATATATTCGCAGACGCCGAATTCAACCAATTTCGCGATATGGTGGGATGACGACCTGCTGCGAGAATTGGCCGATCGTACAACAATCAGCAAATGGGACTGGAAAACCCGCACGACAAGGACATTGTTCAGCCCCTCGGATGTCACCTCGAATAACGGCTCGAAAGCCACGCCGTGCCTGACAGCCGATTTATTCGGTGACTGGCGTGAAGAGATAATCTGGCGGACGGCGGACAACACCCAACTGCGCATTTACACGACGACAATACCGGCGAAAAATCGTATTTATACGTTAATGCACGACCCGCAATACAGGCTGGCCGTCGCATGGCAGAATGTCGCCTATAACCAGCCGCCGCATCCGAGCTTTTATCTCGGCACAGGCATGTCGGAGCCGCCCCGCCCGAATATAATCACTGGCGATTAGCTTTTTATATCTCGCTGGATTATTTTGTGCCTTTTCTGATTTTCTCGAGGATTTGCTCGCCGCCTTCGGTTAATAATCGCCTGGCAAGGTCACGCGCACTGCTCTTGGCCTCGGTGATAAAAGAAGCGACCGAACGCTTGACGTAATTTTTGCCGTCGAGGTCGCAGAGGATTGCGTCGATTGTGATTGTGTCACCGTAAATCCTGGAATAGACACCGAGCGGAATGCTGCATCCGCCGTGAACGGTTTCCAGAACACACCGCTCTATTTCCACGGCAATCCGTGAATTCGTATCGTCAATTTTCGAGACGAGCGAGGCAAGCTCTTCATCATCGGCGCGAATCTGCACGGCCAGCGCGCCCTGGGCCGGAGCGGGAATAAATTCCTTCGGCGGCAAAACCACGGAGATTTTTTCGGCAAGACCCAGCCTGTTCAGACCCGCGCATGCTATAACAATAGCATCGACTTTGCCCTCGGTCACTTTGCGAACCCTGGTTTCGACGTTGCCTCTTAATGGGATACAATTGATATCGTTCCTGAAAAGTTTCAGTTGCGCAATGCGTCTGAGACTCGAAGTTCCTATAGTTACACCGGGCGGCAAATCTTCGAGTGAATTTATTTTCTCGCGCGCGACAACGGCATCCGCCGGGGATTCTCTTTTTGGTACCGCGGCGATAACCAGAGCTTCTCTCGCAAGTGTGGGCAGGTCCTTGAAACTATGCACGGCCAAATCCGCCCTGCCGTCAAGCAGGGCATTTTCCACTTCGGAGGTGAAAAGGCCTCTCGATTCGGCCTGATAGAGAAAATCCGATTTATCGCGGTCGCCTTGAGTAGTAATCCGGACGATTGAACATCGAATATCCGGATGGAGGTCTTCAAGTAATTTTCGTACAATATCCGTCTGCACAAGGGCAAGTTTGCTGGCCCGGCTGGCAATTCTTATCGATTTCATTTTGTCGTTCCAAAATCCGTTTTTTTACGCAATTTTGAAATTCATACACCAAAATCAAGGTGTATTCAAGAACCGATTCCGGATCGATTCGAGAAAAAGTCTTCTTGTAATTTTCACCGGTTGGCTATAAAAATAGGCTAATAATACAAAATATCCCCTAATTGGGAATACTTATAGAACAAATGCTTCATATAATACGTCGTATATAACGAGGCAAAAAAGAATGAATTGTCAAATATCCGATATTGAGCGAAAGGTATTGGTCGTCTTGCAGGAAGGATTTCCGGCGAGCCGCAGTCCGTATAGTGATATGGCCAAAAGTGCCGGATTGGAGACGCGGCGGCTTCTGGCAATCCTCGAAGACTGGAAGCGCAGCGGCAAAATCAGACGCATCGGGGCAATAATTAACCATCTTAAAATAAATTTATCCGGAGCGGCAATGGTAGCCTGGCAGGTCGAACCCGAACGCGTTGAGCAGGTGGGAAATATTTTAGCTCAATACAGCCAGGTCAGCCATGCATACGAACGGCAGACGGCGGAAAACTGGCCTTATAATGTTTATACGATGATTCATGTCGCGGATATCGAGCAGATAAATGAAATCGTCGAGCAGATGAGCCAAAGATGCGGCGTCTCGAAATTCCGAATTCTGGCCACGGAAAAAGAGCTTAAAAAAGTGCCGCCTAAATATATTAATACAGATTATCAATAATATAATCCCGATTGAGAAACAGAATCGTAATGAAAATATTCGTTTTAGGATTGAATCACAAAAGCGCGCCGTTAGCTATTCTTGAAAAACTGGCGTTCGATTCCGAACAAACGCTCCAGGCCCTGAAAATGCTCAGGGATAAATTCGAGGCGGCGGAATTCGCTTTGCTCTCGACATGCAACAGGGTCGAACTATACTGCGCGTGCAATCGAACGGAGCCTGTAGCAATTGACGATGTTATAGAATTCCTGTCGGATTTTCATAACATCCCACGCGAGAAGTTTCAGGAACATCTATACCTGCATAATAACGAAGATGCTGCCAGGCATTTGCTGACCGTCACGTCGAGCCTCGATAGTCTGATTGTCGGCGAAGCTCAGATAATCGGCCAGGTCAAAGAATGTTACCGACTTGCCTGCTCCGCCTCGAGTACTGGAAAAGTTCTGAATCGTTTGTTTCATTGCGCCTTCGCTACCGGCAAAAAAGTCCATACAACTACATCCATAGCCCAGGGGCGTGTCAGCGTCGCCGGTGTCGCCGTAGAGCTTGTCAAGCGACTCTTCGACGATATATCCTCGGCGAATGCTGTAGTAATCGGCGCCGGCGAAATGGGTGAGCTGCTCGTTCAGCATCTTATTAAAATCGGATGCGGGGATATTAACATTATCAACAGATCCTACAATCGCGCCAGTCTTGTAGCCAGGCACCACTCAGTGACGGCCTCGAAATGGCAGGACATGCCGGAGCAGCTAAAAAACGCCGATGTAGTAATTGCTTGTGCTGCCGTGAAGGATTATCTATATACGAAGAAGACTTTCCAAAAAATAATAGATGGCAGAAAAAAACAAACTCTTCTTATTATTGATATCGCGGTGCCGCGGAACTTCGAGCCTTCTATAAGTGAAATCGATAACGTGCATCTTTACAGTATCGACGATTTATCCGAGATAGCCGGTCAAAATCGCAAGGCCAGAGAGCAGGACATCGCCACGGGGATGAAGATAATCCATGACGACGTGAACAGCTTCATGGATTGGCTCGGCGCCAGAGAAATCGGGCCGATGATCGGGCAACTGGAAGAAAAATTCGTTCAAATCAGCCGGCAGGAGCTGGAACGGTTTTTCGTCGGAATTCGGCAGGAGGCCCCCTGCCGAGAGGTTCTGGAGACGGCCGTCGGCCGCATTGTGAACAAGCTGCTGCATTGCGTCATAAAGAACGTCGATAAAGTAGCAAAAGAAAGCGGCACAACCGAGGCGGCCAAGTTAGTCGATAGTATTGTCCGGCAGGCCGAAGCGATAACATCCGAGTCGTGCGGCAAAAAGGACCTGCACCCATGACGAAAACTACCGGCCCAAAACAGATGCTTAGGCTCTTATTCTGGGAAAGCACTATAAAATGCAACCTATCCTGCGCGCATTGCAGGCGGATCGAATCCGAAGAAACCTCAAACAAAGACCTCACGACAACGCAGGCAATGAACCTTATCGAACAGTTGGCGGAGATGGGCAAACAACAATCGTTCATGCCGATACTTGTGTTCTCCGGCGGAGAGCCGCTCTGCCGGGATGATTTATTCGAGCTAATCAAGCGGGCCAAAAAGACCGGGATAATCCCAGCACTGGCAACAAACGGAACATTGATAAATTCTTCCATAGCCGAAAAAATCTCCGACAGCGATGTTATGAGAGTCTCGGTATCTTTGGACGGAGCTACGGCGGAAATCCATGACGGGCTGAGGCGGCAAAAAGGTTCGTTTGAAAAAGCCCTCGAAGGTATAGGACATCTTCGAGATAAAAAAGTGCCGTTCCAGATTAACATAACTTTGACTAAGCAAAACGCCCACCAAATCGAAGATATCTACAATCTCGCGATGTCACTCGGAGCGGTCGCTGTGCATATATTCATGCTGGTTCCGGTCGGCTGCGGCAGGTCTCTGGCGGATACCGATATGCTTTCGCCTGAGCAGTACGAGCAGAAAATGCTGGAAATTTATAAATTAGACAGCCGTGGCGAGATACAAATGAAAGTTACATGCGGCCCGCATTACGAACGCATCGTCCGGCAGAAAAACACCTCGCCCGACATGGAAACAAAACATGGAAATCACGGCGGAAATTCGAAAGGCTGCCTCGCAGGTCTCGGAGTTTTATTCGTGG
Source organism: Sedimentisphaerales bacterium (assembly GCA_016933295.1). Lineage (GTDB taxonomy): Bacteria > Planctomycetota > Phycisphaerae > Sedimentisphaerales > Anaerobacaceae > JAFGPS01. Next base: position 8,524 of record JAFGBG010000128.1, read on the forward strand.
GACATCAGGGCCATGTATTTCCATGCGGCTATCTACCCGTCAAATGCGGCAATATTCTCGAGGTTAAACTCTCGGATATCTGGTTCGAGAACAAAGACCTCGCCCGAATGCGTGACGGTAATCAGCTCGAAGGCAAGTGCGGCGTTTGCGGTTACAGGCATATATGCGGCGGCTGCCGGGGCAGAGCTTATTCGGCCACGGGTAATTACATGGCCGAAGAACCTTTTTGCGCGTATGTTCCGCCCGAGGCAGTTCGTTGCAGACGATAATTTTTCGGTTAATAGATGATAAACATCAGTAAACTATATTGCGGTCAAATCACTCCCGGCGACTGGCTTCGTTACGGTTCGACAGACTCCGGTGAACGCAAAAACGAAACTGTGCCACAAAAAGCTTCCGAAAGACGTCCTATCGTAGTCTGGAACATTACGAGGGCGTGCAATCTCAAATGTGTTCACTGCTATAACGACAGCGGCGCAGGCAAAGCCGACAACGAGCTAACAACCACCGAAGCAAAAGCCGTTTTGAACGACCTCGCGGATTTCGGAGTTCCATCGGTATTGTTTTCAGGCGGCGAACCTTTCATGAGAGCCGATTTATTCGAGCTGATTGAATACGCAGTCGAGCGTAAACTGCGAACGGTTATCTCAACTAATGGGACTTTGATTTCCGCAGAAAAGGCAAAGCAAATCAGACAAAGCGGCGTCTCATACGTCGGCGTTAGCCTTGACGGTATAGGAAAAGTTAATGATGAGTTTCGCGGAGCTGCCGGTGCATTCGAGAAAGCTGTCGAGGGTATAAAGAATTGTCAAAACGCCGGAGTGAGAATCGGCTTGAGATTGACGCTGACCAAAAGAAATATTCAGGATATGGAGGGCTTATTCGACTTTTTTGAAACAGAAAATATCGAAAGAGCGTGCTTCTACCACTTCGTTCCGAGCGGCAGAGGAAAAAATATCGCAGACCAGGACTTGACACGCACTCTGACCAGAGAGGCTGTCGAGACTATATTAACGAAAACGAAATCCTATCAACAAGCAGGACGGACAACCGATATTCTTACAGTCGATAATCATGTCGATGGAGTTTACGTGTACCTGAAATTAAAACAAGAATATTCCGAACGAGCAGATGAAGCATATAAACTGCTTTCCTGGAACGGCGGCGGCCTGTACAGCAGCGGCGTTGGAATCGGCTGCATCGATTTTCACGGCAATGTCCATCCGGACCAGTTCTGGCAACATTATGACCTTGGTAACGTGCGAGTGCGGCGTTTTAGCGAAATCTGGACCGATACAAGTGAGCCTCTGCTTCGAGGTCTGAAAAATCGCCGCAACTATATCAAGGGAAGATGCAGGCTGTGCAAATTCTTTAACATCTGCGGCGGCAGCCTGAGAGTCCGAGCCGATTTGCATTTCGGCGACTCGTGGGCACCGGACCCGGGGTGTTATTTAACCGACCAGGAGATAGGTCTGGATGAAATCAAAAAGGAAGAATTGGAACGTAGCGGCGAAATATTCCAAATGCCTGAATAATCTTATGGATAAAACCGATAGCCAAATACTGCGGGAGCTTCAGGACAACTTTCCTCTATGCGAAAGACCTTACGAAATCATCGCGGAAAAACTGCATATCTCGAACGAGGAGCTTTGGAAAAGAATCCGGCGGTTAATCGACGACGGAGTAATTCGCAGAATCGGGGCCAGTCTGGATTCCAGACAATTCGGATTTTGCAGCACACTGGCCGCAATAAAAGTTCGACCGGAACAAATCGGGCAGGCTTGTGAAATCATCGAGAAGTTTTCTGAAATAACTCACAGCTATCTTAGAAAAGACGAATTCAATATCTGGTTTACAATCATCGCATCTGATCAAAAGAAAATAAAAGATATTCTCGAACACATCAGGACGTCACTGTCGCTCGAAAAATCGGAGATACTAAATCTACCCGCGAAGAGGCTCTTTAAACTCGACGCCCGTTTCCATAATTACATCGCGGCGCCGTAGTTGTGCATGCCGGGGAAGAAACGCGACAAATTCACCCATAGCAGTGTCACTACAATTACTATTATGCCGGCAATCACCCATATACTGTTAATTCGAGGATGCTTTTTGCCGAACATGTAACGAAAATGCAGGTACCCGACATATACCAGCCACGAAGCGAGCGACCAAAGCTCCTTCGGGTCCCAGCCCCAATAGTCACCCCATGCGCGCTTGCCCCAGACGCTCCCGAGAACGAGACCGAGTGTCAGAAGCGGAAAACCAACGCAAATCATACGATAAGTCGCCTCTTCCGGCGGCAGAAGATTTTCCCCGGCTCGTGGATTACTCCCGGCAAGCCGTAAAACCGCATGGAACGCCGCCTTGGCCATAAAGATATATGATAGCACATAAACCGCTACGTGCGGCGTGAAGAGCCAGCTTTGCAGCGCGGGGGGAAGTTTCTGAGGACTGGCATTGAATATGAAACCGGCGGGAAAAAGCACAACGGCTCCGATTAGCATATCCGCCGATTCACCGCCGACATGAAGGATATGCCGGCAAAAAAGCGAGACGGGATAAATCATCCCCAGGCACAGGAAAACCTCGAACAGATTCTGCATGGGGACATGCCGAACGTGATACCAGCGATAGCCAAAGGAAGCAACGGCTGTGATAAAACCCAGCAAATATAATACCTGTGCGATTTTCCTTAGTCGAAGCAGGTTCGCAATCAACGCCAGTAAATAAAAGGCAATTGTGAGATATATAAAAAGTCCCTGGATTGTGTATTTGATTTCCATTTATTCGCTTTTCGATGCTGTCTTTAAAGAACTCGTGCCTTTACGAAATAGTTTATTTATCCAAAAATGCCAGCAAAGGCCTATACATAACATAAGGTATCCGGCGTACACGGAAATAAGTCCGGAATCGGAAGTTACTTCCAAAACGGTATAAAGGCCGGCCTGATGATCATAATCCTGCTGATAGAAATGATAGCCGCCGTAATGCAAAGGATGATTGACCTGAATGTCTTTCTCAACAATAATTTTGCCGTCACGAATTATCTTCAGCTCGCTGGTATATTCGCTTATGGCTCTTTGTAATCTTAGCAATAGCTCGTCCCCGATGTGCATATGTCCCTGGGAGTCCTCAAAAACATATCTCGTGGTTACCGGTTTGTTCGGCGAATTAATTCGAACCTCAATCGCCGGCTTGTAGCCCGGCCCAAGATCATCAATTGCAACTCTATTTTCATCGCCGATATTTATTTTGAAATTCTCGAACGCTCTGAGAATTTTTATTGTGCCGTACTGTGTGTTCAAAAAATATTCGGCGCCGATTTCAACAGGCATAATCCAGGCATCTCCCCGGCGGCTTTGAACAAGAAGATAATCCGGTTCGTAATGGTCTATTCGGAAGTCTTTGAGGCCGACGGCAAAGGGAAGCTCACTCTTTGTGCCGTCTGCCAATTCAACTTGGTTATTTGAGTAGCCTTCGTAGATTTTCATATAACCAGATGGAATTTTTTTTATTCCGAAAATTTTCTGCCGCAATATATGTCCTCCGGCCGAACTCCAGAGTGCGCCGACCAGAATCAGAACGCAACCGATATGAATGAGCAAAAGAGCCGGCACGAGAAGCAAACGCCGGAAAAGTCCGATACCAACAATTAACAGGACAATAAAGGCCAGCCAATATAATACCAAAGGAATGCTGTTGAAAAATGCTTTTGCCCGTTGAGCTCCGAGGAACGCACCGCAAACTGAAAGGAAAAACAACAGCGCAATCAGCGCCATCGCCGACCACATAAAAATCTGTCTGAACCTGTTTTTACATCCCTGGTCTATATTCAAAGCCCAAAAAAAGAGCCAACGGCCACTTTTTGAAAGGTTTTTGTAAACCTTTTCTAATATTACAATTATTTCACATTTTCCCAACGATTATACAATAACGAGCAGGGATTGCAAATATTCTCAATTTAAGGGCATTTCTGCCGGAAAAAACTGAAAAATATATGTTATAGCTCCAAATTCCTTGACAAAAACACAGACAATATGTTATAAAAAACGACGATGAGGTTTATAGTTTTTCCGGGATTTATCCATTTTTGACGCTTAGGTAACCAAAACTTATATATTTATAAGTTTGAAAAATAAGATAATACACAAAAAAGCCGAATCATCAGAGGAATTAAATTTTTTTGTTCTATTCGGTTTTTTGTCGTTTTTTTGGTATATAAGGCAATAAGGCAAGGAGTGATTTCAGTAGATTTCTTCAGGAAAATTGTGCGCTATAATTAAAAATATAAACTTTCGTTTATTTTCAACAATCCATATAGAAAGGAAGGATGTTTATGTTTAAGAAACCAATGTCTGTCGTTTTTATATTGTCTATTCTTATGATAGTGCCGGTTCACGCCCAAACGATTGTTTGGGTCTCCGAGTGGCTGCCAAACGCCGACGGCTTATCGTGTGATTACGAGTGGATAGATTTGCTGGAAACCGAAGGATATACGGTCATAGCCGATACGACGACCAATTATATGACACTTGACCAGAGCAGATTAGCCGCCCTTAATGATGCCGACCTGGTAATCCTAAGCCGGACTTCAAACAGCGGCAATTATGCCAACGATGCTACCGAGATAACACAATGGAATTCCGTTGATACGCCTCTAATATTATTTAATTCTTACATAACCAGAAGCAGCCGTTGGCAGTGGATTAACAGCACAGCCATTACCGAATTTGCGGCAGAAGCAATGATGAGTGTAGTCGAAGCAAGCCATCCCATATTTGACGGAGTCTCTGCGGTCAATGGCCAAATTGATATGATTGACGGCTCAGTTAATTCCGGCCAGGTAACATTTATTAACACTTCCGATATCGGCAGCGGCACTCTTATCTCCCAAAGAGCGGACGACAATAGTGTATGGATCGCCGAATGGGAAGCCGGAGTGGCATTTTACAACGGAACCGACCAGGTCCCGGCAGAAAAAAGATTGCTTTTTACAGCCGGTGGCAGCGCAGCACAGGCCTCCGGCACACTCAACTTAACAGAGAACGGTAAAAAGGTATTTCTTAACGCAGTTCTTTACATGCTCGGAATAGTCCGCGAACCGGAAAAAGCCTCCGATCCAAAACCTCTGGACGGCTCTGCTAACATACCCTACAATTCAATTCTGAGCTGGACTGCCGGAAAGTTTGCAGATACGCATAACGTGTATTTGGGAACGGTTTACGAAGATGTTAACAATGCTGATACGAGCAGTCCGTTACTTGTAGGCCCCGCTCAGGATTCTAACACTTATTCTCCCGGCAAGCTCGAATTCGACCAAACCTATTACTGGCGGGTCGACGAAGCCAATGCTCCGCCGGACAATACGGTTTACAAGGGGAATATATGGAGCTTTAAAATCGAACCTTATGCGATCACTATTGCCGGAGAGGATATCACGGCAACCGCATCAAGTTATATAGAAGGAGAGGGCCCTGAGAACACCATTAACAATTCCGGTCTGGACGTCAACGACCTGCACTCGATTGAAACTTCGACTATGTGGGCCACCGAAGATGGCCAGGAGGGACCGATCTGGATTCAGTATGAATTCGATAAGCCTTACAAGCTGCTTGAAATGTTAGTATGGAACTACAACGGGCAATCTATTCTTGCATGGTATGGTTTCAAGGAAGTTACCATAGAGTATTCGACCGACGGCACCAATTGGCAGCAGGTTCCGGATGTGCCTGAATTCGCAAAAGCACCCGGCACCGAAGTTTATGCCGGCAATATAACGGTTCCCTTCGGCGGTATAGCGGCAAAATTTGTCAGGATTACGGCAGCCAGCAACTGGAGCAATGGGATTTTTAACCAGTACGGCCTAAGCGAGGTTCGTTTTATGGCCATACCGGTTTCGGCGAGAACGCCCAGCCCCGATAATGCGGCAACGGATGCGGCGATCGATACAACTCTTGGCTGGATAGCCGGCAGAGAAGCCACAGAACATAAGGTGTATTTAAGCACCGACCAGCAGGCTATAACAGACGGCACTGCTTCTGCTACGACCGTCGGCCAGAACAGTTACGGCCCGCTGTCTCTCGATTTGGGAACTACATATTACTGGCGGGTTGACGAGGTCAATAACGCCGAAGTCAATACCGTATGGGAAGGCGGTGTATGGAGCTTCACAACTCAGGACTACCTCTTTGTGGAAGATTTCGAATCATACAATGATATCCCTCAGGGTGAGAACGGCAGCAACTTAGTCTATCTAACCTGGATTGACGGATATGATAACCCCTCAACCAACGGCTCGACAATGGGTTATGTTTCAGGCAGTTCACTTGAGAGAAATATTACCCACAACGACGGCAAACAGTCTGTGCCGCTAATTTATAATAACAGCGTCGCCCGTACGTCCAAAGTTACAGTAGATCCGGGTGAACTGACAATCGGCAGGGATTGGACCGCAGGCTCGGCTCAGACACTGGTCATACAGATTTACGGCGATCTCGCCAATAATCCCGCCACAGATCAGCTATTTGTGAGTGTCAACGGCAAAAAGAAGGTTTATGAAGGAAATATCTCATGGCCAATTTGGGAACAGTGGGAAATCGACCTCGCATCGCTCGGTATCAACCTCGGCAATGTAAATGATCTTACAATCGGCATTGAAGGCAGTGGTTCGGGAATGATTTACCTTGATGATATTGCTTTATATCGAGTTGCTCCGGCTGCTCCCTCGGAAGAAATCTGGATTGAAGCCGAGGATGCGGATACAAGAGCCGCACCTATGAATGTATATGATGATCCCAACGCTTCGGGAGGGAAATACATTAGCAAGGACGAGAATACAGCCGAGAGCAATACCAATCCTCCTTCCGATGGAATAACCACGTACACGTTCGATATTGTCGAAGGCGGCACGTACAGAATTCTTGGTCGTGTTATTACAAACGGAGCGAATGACTCTTTCTGGGTTCGCCTTAACGGCGCCACTACAAATACTCAAAACCACAGCAGCGGCTGGATTCAGTGGAGCGATATGACCCAGGAGAATGTCTGGGGCTGGGAAGAGGTCACAAGCGGCACCGATGACTATGAGACGGTTCTTTTCACAATGGAACCCGGCACTTATACTTTCGAGGTTACTTACAGAGAGGACGAAAGTTGGCTGGATGCAATTTTAATTCAGAGAATCGATTAAACAACATCGGATGTAATACCAAGGGATTCAAAAGCCCCTGTTTTATAAATCAGGGGCTTTTTTTTATACGATATTATTAAACTTTTGCAATTCCACGGCTGTAAAATCGTAAAATTGCGGCGGATTATTAGAAGAAATATGTGGATAACTTTTATTGCCGCAGCGGCGGCGGTCCAAAAATGTTTTTAAGCTCCTCAACCTGCACGGCAGGTAACCAATCAGTCATACCATTACGCCAGACTAAAGTTTGAGGTGTTAACTGTCCATCCTGTACCTGCTTTTGCAAAACAGAAATATCAAATGGGCCGGCTTGCTGACCGCCTATAACCACGTAATATTTTACTGATTGAGGCAACGGCGGAGGAGTTGCACCCGAAGCCTCTTTCTGACCAGATAATGTCTGTCCCATTTGATTGGCCATTGCAAAACCCATACCCATGCTCATGCCGCCTCCAGCCATACCATTGGGATTCTTCGCTGCTTCTTCCATCGCATTAGCAGCCTGGAATTGTGCATATTTATTCAAGTCACCTATTGCACCCATGCTTGTACGCTTGTCGAGCGCTTCTTCGACTGTATCTGGAAGCGATATACTTTCGACCAGCATAGTAGAAAGCTCCAGTCCATATTTTACAAAGTCATCCTTAATTTTTTCTGTAACGAAATTACCCAGCGCCTCGTAATTAGCCGCCAGGTCGAGCACTGGTATTTTGCTCTCGCCAATGACACCGGCAAATCGAGAAACAATTAAATTCCGCAATTGTTCCGTAATTTCTCCTGTAGTAAAATGGCCATCAGTCCCAACAATTTCACGAAGGAAAGCACTCGGATCAACTACTTTAACAACATATGTACCGAAAGCCCGTAAACGAACCGGGCCAAATTCCGCGTCACGCAAGGTAATAGGATGCTGTGTGCCCCACTTCAAGTCAGTAAAACGCCTCGTGTTAACAAAATATACTTCAGCTTTAAATGGACTGTTGAAACCATGAATCCAGCCTCTCAATGTCGAAAGTATCGGCAAATTCTGAGTCTCCAGAGTGTACATACCCGGTTTGAATACATCTGCAATCTGTCCTTCGTTGACAAATATGGAAACCTGTCCTTCCCGAACGGTTAATTTCGCACCCATCTTGATTTCATTATTGTGTCTCGGGAAACGATAGACCATCGTATCATTAGATGAATCGGTCCACTCAATAATATCTATAAATTCGCCGCGTATTTTATCAAACAGTCCCATGTTTATCTCCTAACAATCTTCCACAAGGTTTCTGCAAAATTCTTAATTCGAATTCCAAACTCTTATGTACGTCTCTGTAACTCCTGCCAGTTCATATTTGAATACAAATTCGGATTAAATGAACTGTCGTTTGCAACAATATACTCACCCAATCCATTACCCCAGGCATGGTCATAACCACCCGGAAGCTGCGGGCTGTAATCCGAAGATGGATCATTATACGATTGCACACCGCGGAAAGCCTCAGTCCAGTTATCGTGCATTCGGTCCTGGGCCGCCGAACGAGCCCAGTAACCATCCATAATACTGTCACCTGCTTCACTAATCGAACGTGACAAGTCACCAATTCTTTGAAGGCTTCGTCTTTGGTCAGCCGCCATCTGCTGCATCATTTTTGCTATCATTTCCCGCTCTTTTATTATTCTCCGGCTTTCCATCTGGCATGCCTGAAGCCATCTTGGATTCATCTTAAAGGATTTTACCGAAGCCATACACGCCTGTCCTACGGCGTCGAGATTTCCCGCAGAAGCGCGAAAAGCATACAGAGCTTCCGCTACCCAGAAAATATTTTCCTGCTTTGAAAGTTTTGTACCTGTCTGTGTAACAACCTTAGATACTACACAGAATATGTCTTCATCCATTTGTTTGCCATCCAGGTTATAATTAATACGAATTCTTGAGCCATCCGAGGAAAGCGGATTAAATACATCTTCCTGGCCGCCGCTTAAAGATAAAGCAAGTTTGGGTAATGATTCTTCGGCAGTTATTCGAACATTTACACCATATGGTTTATAACGAGGTGATATGAGATTCTTCAAACCTTTAGTTGCGGATTCCAAACCTGGTATTTGTTTAAGCAATCCCTTGCTTTTTTCCATGCGTTCCCTGATTTTATCTTTACTAAAGTAGTTGGTCAATCCGCCACTGAAATCCCACATACTTGATTTTGTCTGAGAGTCGGATTTAGGTTTCTCAACCTGTTCACTGCCTTCCAACGGACCTCGGTATCGAGGAACTACCAGACTTTTGAGTACTTCCTGTGATGTCATTGGAGCGCGCGATTCAATGCCATCTTCTTTGAAAAAATGAGAATTCTTTCCAAGTTTGCTGAAAGCTTCTGTCAGGATATTTTTATGCCATATACAGGGAATTGTCGGGAGCCACTCGATTTGCTCAGGGCCGTTCGGATTCCATGCTCGAAAAGAAGGAATCGCCGGTAAGGTAGCGCTATCACGCCACCAGATATCACCCTGAAACTCCCATTCAGCAGGAATAAGAAATTGAAAAGCGACAAGGCCGCTCTTGAGGTCTGTGTGTGTAGCCCTTTTCATGCGGACACCCCACATGCTTGCTGCCGCGTCATGATCAGAGCCTGAAACCTGAGGGGGTCCGCCTGGAATCTGTTGAGCTGTCTGATTTAATCTTACAAGAGATGAACCGCAGTACTGACAAGTTAACTGATTACCATATCCATGAGGAATAGATCCGCCGCACTGGGGACAAGTTTCCGCCTTAATAGCCATAAAAAAACTCCATCTTTCACCTGGATCATAATTTCATAGTATTAGCAATATAAATCCCGCCTCCTTATTTAATTATAATATTCCCCAAAAACCGTACGATTGCCGGTTGAAGAGTATCAAATTAAATTAATGAACAGCTAACGCAAATATCCTTAAATGTGAATATATACAAATATCACAATAAATACAAGAAAATACAGAACGTTAAATACCGAATATTTTAGGGACCGACTCCCATAGTAAGTCAATAGATATAAAGGATTTATCTCCCTGCCTCATAAGGTGAAGTATTGACTTTACCACTCAATATATGTTAAAATGGGAAGATTTAGAATTTTCTTATTATTAAACCTTCGCCGTTGATGTGAACATTGATGGGGATAGATTACCGGACTCGCTTTAATATGAAAAAAACACTATTAATTTTTACAACCATCCTGTTTCTTGCCGGATCTGCAAAAGCTAATAATCCCTACGATGTAGTGATTAGCGAAATAATGTACCACCCTTTTCACGCAGTCAACCACCCTGAAAATACTGGAGAAGAATATATTGAGTTGTATAACCGCGGTTTCAGTACTGTCAACCTGTCAGGCTGGGAATTCGGCAGCGGCGTAGATTTTGTCTTTCCTGACAATCTTATAATCGGGGCGGGTGAGTATCTTGTTATCGCTTCCAATATTGATGTATTTACGGGTAAATATCCGCAAGTCAATAATGTGATCGGCGGCTGGGAAGGCCAGTTAAGCAATTCAGGCGAAAAAATCGAACTTAGGGATAATTTCGGCAGAATAATCGATACCGTCGAATACGCCGACGAAGGTGACTGGACGATACGTGAGCTTGGACCGATGGATCATGAACATCGCGGCTGGCAATGGTCGGATTCACATGACGGCGGCGGAAAGTCTCTGGAGCTTATAAATCCTTTTATGCCGAATGAATACGGCGGGAACTGGGCCGCAAGCGGAGCCGACGGAGGCACGCCCGGAACGGTCAACTCTGTCAACAACAATGATATTGCGCCGCTGATTTTGGACATGGAGCATTATCCGATCATTCCCGGGCCGGACGATGAAGTTACCGTAACAGCCGAAATCATTGATGAGCTTAACGGCGGTATTTCAGTAACATTATATTATCGCGTCGATATTTCCGAATATGAAGACCAGTATATATACCCGCAACATAATCCGGCGGATTACAATGTTCTGCAGATGTTCGACGACGGTGCTCACGACGACGGTAGTCCGAGTGACGGCATATATAGCGCGCGGATACCCGCACAGGCCGACGGTACAATCATCGAATTCTATGTCGAAGCCCTGGACACAACAGGTAATTCCCGCACATGGCCCGCCCCGAGCCTGGTGGACGGGATAGAACAGCAGGTTACGAACGCACTTTATCAGGTGGACGGCCAATTCGATCCGGAGATATGGATACCCGGCAGCCAGCCGATTTACTATCTAATTATAACCGAAGCTGAGCGGGGAAGACTGGCAGATATCGGTAACGACGGTGACCCGTGGAACGGCGAAGGTGCCACCGACGCCCAAATGAACGCTACTTTTATAAGTGTCGATGGAGTTGACATTAAGCTGCGATACGGCGTCGGTATTCGCAACAGAGGAAATCAAACCCGTACGAGGCCGGCAAATTCACCCATGAATTACCGGGTAAACTTCAGGAACGACCGCCCGTGGAAGGACGTTACGGCAATAAATCTTAACAGTAAATTTCCGCACCTCCAGCTGGCCGGCAGTTTGTTGTTTCAGCTTGCAGGTCTGCCTGCGGCAAACGCCACCGCCATTCAGGTGAGGGTCAACGGCGAAAATCTCGCTCTCAGTGATTATGATACAACGTATGGCTCATACGTCCATATGGAAGTTTACGATAGCGACTGGGCTGCTAATCATTTCCCCGATGATGATAAAGGAAATCTATATCGCTGTACGTACGTGATACTGCCGAATGGAAGCAGAATTTATGCCGATCTTGATTACAAGGAAAAACGCGGCGAGATCCCGAATCCGGATGACTATCGCGGCAATTACCCCAAGCGAACGAACGCCTCTCAGGACGATTATTCGGATTTGTTCTACCTGATAGACAAACTCAATAATCCGGATATACCCGATGATGATTTCGTATCGGAAGTGGCTACGGCAATAGATGTCGAAAAATGGCTGAGGTTTATTGTTGTTGATTCCCTGCTGGGCAATAAGGAAGGTGGATTGGCGACAGGAAGCGGCGACGACTTCGCAATGTATCGCGGCATCGAAGACCCGAGATTTTTACTTATGCCGCATGATCTGGATACTATCTTAGGTCATTCCTACGAACCGGATCGGAATATTTTCACCTACGATGACGTCGATGGTCTGGATCGCCTGCTCCATCACCCGGATATTATTAAGTTATACTATCAGCAGTATGAAGAACTCACAAAAACGGTTTTTGCACCGGAGAATATCTTTACGGTAATCGACGAATTGCTGGGCGATTGGGTACCAGATTCAGAGATTAGCGGCAATCACGGCATTCAGGAATTTCTGGTCAACCGTATTGACAGCATACTATCTTACGGGCAACAAAATTCCGACGACAATCCCCAGATACCTCAGCAGTTTTCAATTGAGTGTGATTTAACTTTCTCAAACGGATTTTATCTGGCTGAAAGCAATCTCGTCAATAGTGGTACTATTTACGGCACAGCAAATGCTATTAATACATGCTCGGTGACTGTCAACAGCCTCCCGGCCAACTGGTCGCAGAAAAACGGCACATGGTCAAATAAGGAAAATATTCTCCTCGAACCGGGTATCAACCGTGTTACAATCCGGGCCTTTGACGGTCCGAACGGTTCCGGCACAGAATTGGAACAGGGATATATAGATATATGGTACGACACCGGCTCAACCAACGACTATCCAAAAGGAGCTTCCGACGGCCCTACAGGAGATATAAATCTGCCCGATGAAAATCCCGAACTGACTCTTAATCTTATTACCCGTGACAGCTACCTGCCGGGTGTGCCTGTGCTGATTCGGATTGAGATACTCACGGATCATGGTAATGTTCATCGGGATATATGGAACGCCGTCGCAAGCCTTTCAATTGATAATCCTAATATCACAATGTCCCAGGACCAAGTAGTACTGTATAACGGATTAGGCAGCTCTTTAGTGACATTTACCGGAAACGGAGATTTCACCCTTACGATTGATGCTATCGGTCTGCAAGCCGATAAAACACTTGCCGACTGGAGCGGCCGGCCGATCAACACAGTATCAGGAACTCTTAATCATTCGGCGGTCTGGAGCGGCGTCTATCATATCACAGGCGGCGATTTTTTGATTCCTGACAAAGTAAATTTAACTCTGAATCCCGGCGCTCTTGTCTTAATCGACGGCGTCCCATCAGGCACCAACGGCACGGATATTAACGTCGAGGGCTCCATTCAGTCACTCGGCACCGCGGAATCCCCGATTACTTTCACGGCATATACAGCCGGTCAAAACTGGGGAAAATTGTACCATGATGACGCGGAGCTGTCCTTTTTCCTGTACACAAACATCACACAGGCCGGGCATTCGCCGCACATGGGACATTCAAATTCCGGTCCGACTATCCAAGCTTCGAACTCAACGCTCGTTTTCAATCACGCCAACTTTACCGATAACGCCGGCAAAACCATGAATGTCAGCTCAGGTTGCGATTTGACTTTCCACGATTGTCTGCTCGCACGGTCCGTTATGGGACCGGAGATATCAGGTTCGGCAATATTATTCGAGGATAGCTGGATTACAGAGATGCGATCCAACGATGACGGCGATGGAATATATATTCATTCTCAGGAAGCCGGACAAAGCTGCATCCTGAGGGGCGGGGTTTCGGCGAATATGGACGACGACGGCATCGATTTGTTGGGAGCGGAAGTCACAATCGAGGATTTTATCGTCCGTGACTGTAAGGACAAGGGAATCAGCTCCTATGGCGGACAAACAAACATTAACAATTGCTTGGTTGTAGAGAACAACAGAGCACCTGAAGATCCGACCGTGGCAAGTATTGCCGCAAAAGCATACGAAGGTGAAACGGCGGTTGTCAACATAGATCATACTACTATTGTCACTACAAAAACCGAAGGCACTGTAGATATCGGCATACAATCGCACAATAAATATGGTGTCCAGAGCGGCACAATTATTTACAATATTACCAATTCGATAATCGACGCCACCGATCCTGTCGATGTTCAGGCTCCGTATATCGAGTCGGACATTCAAATTAATTATTCCAATGTCTTTAATGAAGCATGGCCCGGCACAAACAATATCAATACCGACCCGTTATTTGTCGACCGTGACAACCACAACTATCGGCTCACATGGTTTTCGCCGTGCATCGATGCCGGTGATCCTTCCGCCGGCTATGACCTTGATGGCACAATAACCGATCAGGGATATTACCGGTTTGTCCGGGGAACACAGGAATTATCCGAAACAACACTGACCGAGGATACGATTTGGACATCTCAGGAGGGGCCGTATCACATTCTAAGCGATTTGATTGTCCCTCCCGGAATAACACTAACTATAATGCCGGGAACGACCGTTTTCTTTGAGCCGGACACAGGGATCACCATCAACGGCACGCTGATTGTCGAAGGCTCGCAGAATCAATTAATCCGCTTCACCCGTTCGCCAGGCACTTCCGGAACCTGGAACGGATTGCAGTTTGCCGACACAGTCAGTGACAATCGTATTTCTTACGCCGTGCTCGAATACGGGCAAACGGACAACGGCATGATCGGCCTGATTAATTCCAGATTGTCGGTCGATTATTCTACTTTTGACCACAGCGCCCTATGGCGTATTCGGACCACGAATTCTTCGCTGGCCGTCCGAAATTCCGTCTTCACCGACATGATGGATCCCGGGCAAAACCCTACCGATAATCGCAGTGAACATATATTGGGCAGCGGCATCATGTCGAATGGCCGACTCGTTATCGAAAACAATATCTTCGGCAAAACACCCGGACATAACGATGCAATCGATCTCGACAGAGCAGCACGCCCCGGTCCGATTCCCCAAATACTTTACAATATGTTTACAGGTGGAGGAGATGAAGCCCTGGACCTCGAAGCCGATGCCCATATCGAAGGCAATATTTTCATGCACTATCATAAAGATGTCTATAATAAAGACCCGGGCGAGAGTAATGTCATTTCTCTTGGAAGCGCAAAAAACCTGACGGTTGTCCGAAACATCATGTACGATGTGGACCACGTAATACTCGTGAAAGAAAATTCTTTCGTGACTTTCGTGAATAACACTATCGTAGACGCCGACAAAGCAGTCATCTATTTCGATCTACCCGGCCAAACACTTGGTCCGGGTCTCGGAGCCAATGTAAACGGGTGCATATTCTGGAACAATAAGGGAATGATTTTTGACAAAGTCGGCCCTTCGACTCAACTGACAGTGTCAAATTCCATCATTCCACTTGAATGGCACTACCTCGGTGCGGGCAATATCGACACAAATCCGCTTTTTGCGGATGAACAAGGGGACTTCCGCCTGAGACCCGACTCCAAGGCGATCAATGCGGGTCCATGGAGCCTCGATATGGGCGCAATGGTTCCCGCCGGAGCCGCAATAAGCGGCGAACCCAATCCCGTCACCTATCTCACCAACGCCACACTGATAGTCGGTGGTCCTGGAATAACACACTATAAATACTCTATTAATAATCCGACAGGACTCTGGAGTGAGGAACTACCGGTGGACGTGCCGATCGAATTGAACAATCTTCTCAATAAAAATTCCTATACGATCTATGCTATCGGCAAAAATTCCGCAGGTCTCTGGCAAAGCCAGGAACATCCGACGGCCTCGAAGACCTGGACGGTCGATGTTGCACATTCCGAACTTCTCATCAATGAAATATCAGCGAATACGGCGGAAACAGAATCCGACATGATCGAATTATATTACGATGGTCCGGCGCCGCTGGATTTGGCCGATATGAGCTTGTCGGACGATCCGGGGGAGCCACGAAAATTCGTATTCAGTTCAAGTTTTCTCGATACAACGATAATGAATCCAGGCGATTATTTGATTCTCTACGGCGACCATCTGACAGACATCAAAAATCATATTGGTTTCGCACTCAAGGCAGACGGAGAAGGATTATATCTCTATGGTAAACGTACAGATGGAGGAAATCTAATCGACGCGATAGAATTCGGCACTCAGATACAAAATTACTCAATAGGTCGCGTCGGTTATGACAAAAGATGGACATTAAATCTCCCAACCCCCGGCCTGCCCAATACTACGGCTCCAGCCGGCGATCCGGACAAGTTGAAAATTAACGAATGGCTTGCCAACGGCGAAGTTCTTTTCGACGATGATTTCATCGAGTTGTATAATCCGAATTCTCTGCCGGTAGATTTGAGCGGCATGTACCTCACGGATAATCCGGTTTCACAACCGGAAAAGCATCGACTGCCTTTACTGAGTTTCATCGCTCCTGAGGGCTATGCCGTTTTCAAGGCCAATGAAGGCAATCAATCCTCGGACCTCAATTTCAAACTTTCCGCCAACGGCGAAATGATTGGTCTGTTCGATAAGAATCTCAATATGATAGACCAAATATTTTTCGGCCCGCAAACAACCGATGTCTCTCAGGGACGCGCTCCCGACGGTTCGTCCAACTTTGAATACTTTGAGCTGCCGACCCCGGGTATCGCCAATACTTTCATCAATCATGTCGAGACAAAGTTCACACTTGTCTCCGAGGACGCCGATAAGCTGGTTTTTGTTCCCACAGAATCGATCGATGACAACTGGAAAGGCGGCGGTATCTTCGACGACACGGCATGGATGCCTGTAAACGGGGAGCCCGGTGGAGTCGGTTATGAAAGAAACAGCGGCTACGAAAACCTTATCAGTCTCGATATAGAAGATCTAATGTACCATAATCTCACGACCTTTTATGTCAGGATACCATTTATAGTTGATATCAATCCGGATTATTTCAAAGCAATGTCGCTTAGAATTCGCTACGATGACGGTTTCGTCGCCTATCTCAACGGTACGGAAATAGCCAGACGCAACTTTACCGGTGATCCGGCGTGGAATTCGCACGCCGACGGCGACCACGAAGCGAACGGAGCCAACTTTGACACCGAGGTCGATATTTCAGAATTTATCGGCCTGTTAAGAACAGGCGATAATATTTTGGCGATTCACGGGCTCAACGATGATACAAATAGTTCGGACCTTATCATTTCAGCGGAACTGGAGGCAACCGCTGTGGTAAGCGACCAGGAATATCCCTTCTCGGAAGATATGGAAGTTCTCGCCGGCCTGCGTGTCACCGAGCTGATGTACCATGCCGCGGAAGGAGAGCAATTCGATTATATCGAACTTCAAAATATTAACGGTACACCAATTAATCTTAACGGTGTCCGAATTGAAGGTGGAATTCAGTTTACATTTCCGAATATCGAGCTTGCATCCGGCGAATATGTTTTAGTGGTCAGCGATTCGTCTCTTTTCAATGGTATGGGCCTGAACATTGCCGGTGAATATAATGGCAAACTCAGCAATAAAGGAGAGGATATTCTTGTCCGACTTGCCCGGCCTTTGGAAGCCGCCGTACTGAGATTCAATTACAATGATAACTGGTATCCAACAACCGACGGCGAAGGCCTCTCGCTTGAGATAATCGATCCTGCCGGTCATCCGGCAATGTGGAATGAAGCCCAATATTGGCAACCCGCGACTCCCAATCCCGGCAGCTCGTAATAAATATTTTGTATGTTCTCAGGCAAAGACTTTCATTCGTATAGATACCACTTGTGTGAATCTTTGGAATCAGCGGTTTATTAGAATTTCCTCGAAGAACGCCCGAGCTACGGCGATCCATTTGATAATCGAACACCTTTAATTCACTCTTCGCGTAAAAGAGCGATTCATTTGGCACGCTTTGAACGGCAAAGATTTTAATTAATAAAAAGCCGATTTGCGAAGCGCCTAAGTCTTTGAACTCAAGAGCTTTAGATACAGACAATCAAATGTCACCCACTGAGACATGTTCAAAAAAACACGCCCGGTAGGATTCGAACCTACGACCTACGGATTAGAAATCCGTTGCTCTATCCAACTGAGCTACGGGCGCTTATTATCTAAGTCGTTGTAGTTTAATGACTTCCTAAAGTTGTTGTCAACTTTTTTTTCTTCAAAAAAGTCCCGCATACGAAAACGTACCAATTTTTTGCCCAGATCATGGGCAGTCTCAGCCCTTGCTCGATGTATTAATTGTCCGCTACAGCAAGGTAAAACTTGTGTGTTATAGAAAAACTCGAATGCCCTGCAAGGATCATCGCATTATACTCACTCATGCCATTAAGTGATGGAATTCTCAATAGACTGTGGACTGGATTTTATGACCTCTATGCCAAAGACGAAGACATGACCTCTGCATTGCTGGATTTTTAAGAAATTCGTTGAAATAACGGCATGGGTATGGTATTATAGGATTTGAATTACTCAGGAGCGTCTAAAGAAAAGAGTAAAAAAGTGCTGAAATACCATGTATGAAGTTAAATAATATGAACTTAAAGGAGGATGCAACGAGATAATAAAACGTTCGCGAGGGAAGATGACAAATTAACGGAACCGAGGGTATAAAAAATCTTGTTGGAGAATGGTTAATTAGAACAAACCACAAGGTTAATAAAACGTCAATTCAATTGAAGGAGGTAAAGTCATGTCAAAGAAGCAGATATTTTTATTACTACTGTGTATGGTACTTTCCATAACGCCAAGCCTCAGTGCAGAAAGCTTCAATGCTACGCCGGTCTTGGAAATCTATGTCGGCAACGACTCCTGGCTGGGTCCCGGCACGCAAAATCCAGCGGCCCAGACCATGCACATATTCAATACGGATAGTGCCGCATATCCATATCTCGCCGGTGCACCTGGGCGACAAGTGGCCTATTCCGTTTATGATCTGGCTGAATTGAAAGCGGAATTCGGAACCCATTTTTCCGATGTCAGCCTGTCAATTGCCGGTAATTACGAAACCTACAATGACAATTTCAATATTTATGGCGTGTTGGAAGCGTATGAAGACCAGGTCAAGGAAACCATGACATGGAACACGGCGCCGGGCCTAAAGCCGGGAGCCTTGGGGGCGCCGATTGAGTTAGAGGCCACTGAAATCACCGATGTCCTGCTAACCGTAAGTGATCTAACACGAGACGCGACCATATACCTTCAAAACAGTGAAGCACTTGCCCAGTTCTTGAATAGCGACACGAATGGGAAAGTCGTACTAATGTTTTCTGCACCCAGAGGTAATGAAACCATTATTTATAGCTTGCCAATACAATGGGATGCCGGAGTGCAGATCTATGGTGACATCGGCCATGAACCTGTTAAAGCAAGCAATCCTAAACCGGGCGATAAACTGGATGACGTATATAGTGCGACAGACTTGCGTTGGACACCCGGTATATATGCCGCTACCCATAATGTCTATTTGAGTACGATTTTTGACGATGTTAATGACGGCGTCGCCCTGGTCGGTCCGGGCCTGGTTACCAACATATATAATCCCGGAAAGCTTGAATTCGGCAAGACCTATTACTGGCGGGTTGATGAAGTGAATGCCCCGCCTGATTCGACGGTATTTGAAGGTGACATTTGGAGTTTTACCGTTGAGCCGCTGGCCCGTTCTATATCAGCAGACAATATAACCGCCACAGCCTCCAGTCAGGCTGAGGATCAGGGGCCTGAAAATACTATAAACGAATCAGGATTAGTCGACGACCTTCATTCAACTAATACTGCTGATATGTGGTCGACTGCTGATGGCGAACCTTTGCCGGCATGGATACAGTATGAGTTCGACAAGCCATATCAACTCCATGAGATGTTAGTATGGAACTATAATGGAGTATCTTTTCTTGCCTCACTCGGTCTTAAGGATGTTACAGTGGAATATTCGACCGACGGTGTTAATTGGACACTAAACGACAGTGTTTCTGTATTCAATAAGTCAACTGGCACGGATGATTACTCCGCTAATACTATGGTTCCTTTCGGTGATGTAACGGCCAAATATGTGAAGATTACTGTCAACAGTAACTGGGGCGGTGAATTCTTCACTATGTATGGTCTAAGCGAGGTACGCTTTTTGTATATACCGGTCAGTGCCAGACTACCCAATCCGGATGACGGCACCAATGGAGTCGATACAGATGTAACCCTAAGCTGGAGGGCCGGCAGAGAGGCCGCCGAGCATAAGGTTTACATAAGTACCGATGAGGAGGTCGTGATTGGTGGTACAGTTGCGGCTGAGACAGTAAGTGAGGCCAGCTACGGCCCGTTGTCCCTTGATCTTGGAAGCACATATTACTGGCGGGTCGATGAAGTCAATAATACTAATTCCACTCAGACCTGGGAAGGTAGTGTCTGGAGTTTCACAACAGATGAGTATCGAGTCGTGGACGATTTCGAATCCTACAATGATATTCCTCAGGGCGAAGAAGGCAGCAACTTGGTTTATTTAACCTGGATTGACGGATATGACAATCCCTCAACCAACGGGTCAACGATGGGTTATGTTAGTGGATCTTCTCTTGAGATAGCGACTGTCAGAAGCGGACGTTCGGCACCGTTAATGTATAATAATACTACTGCAGGAATATCTAAAGTTACTGCGAATACTAATAATCTGCAAAGTGGTTCGGATTGGACTATTGGTTCTCCTGAGCAGTTAGTGCTTTGGATTTATGGCAGTGCCGATAATCCTTCTACAGATCGGATGTATATTGAGGTTGACGGCGTAAAGAAGATATTTAGCGGCGACATTGCGGCAGAACAATGGCAGGACTTCCCGATTGACCTGGCCTCACTGGGCATTAATTTGAGTAATGTCGGGACGGTGACCATCGGCCTTGAAAAGATTGGTGCGACCGGAGGCTCCGGAACGGTCTTTATCGATGATATTTGGCTATATAGCCCAGCCGCTGCTCAATAGTTGCTGTAACTGAAATAGCCGTTTTTTTGAAGAACGTTACGGCAGATTTACAGCATATAAACTCTTAAAATCTGTGGCCTGTACCTTTTTGGTGCGGGCCACGTTTTTTGTTATTCGTATGACTACTTTGTAAGCTATTGTTTTCACAATTATCCTTCGACATGTAATCAATGCAAGTTCAGGGATAAATATTGTGAGAAAGGTGGAATTTTTGGTTTTATAGAAGAAGTGGAACTGTTAATAACTTTCCACTCTTGTTTTTAACCAAAAAATATAGCTTAATTCAATTCGAATAAAAAAGTATGGTATCTGCTGAAACTTTAGAAGTACCCTGAAGCTTCCTTATTTTTTATGCCTCTTTGTTTCAGATATTCAATTCTATGATATATTGCTTTATGCCCCAATAAAGGATATAGTACAGTTACAACGATTTTTGGATTAGAACCTGATACTCAATAGAGTTAAAACAGGAGAAAGAGAATGATTCGACACATCCCAATTAATAATAGAAAATATGTTATAATCAGTCCCCAAAAAGCAATATTACAGTCCATAATTTTCTTTTGTTTGTTTAGTACAAATATTGTTCATGCACAGATAAATAACACTGCGCAGAAGGACATTATATTGTTTCCGGCAAATCACGCTGATAATGTTAATCCGGATACACACTTGACACTCACACTAAAAGATGTGCCAACGCTTGGTGCCTCAGGGCAAATTCGTGTTTATGATAAAGCGGACAACCGTCTTGTAGATATGCTCGATATGAGTATCCCTCCCGGGCCAACTACCCGCTCCACTGCTACAAAGCCACCTTATACACCGGTACCTTATGAATATGTATCAGCTAATTTCACGAACGCTAACACAAAACCGGGAACTCCTTCAGGCATAGCAAAGCCCACCCCGAATAACTACCAACTAACCATAATCGGCGGTTTTACAGACGGATTCCACTTTTATCCGGCGATTTTCAATAACAACACAGCAACCATTACCCTGCACCACAATCTTTTGGAATATAATAAGACCTATTATGTGCAGATTGATCCCGGAGTGCTAACTGTAAGCGAAGACAGCTTTAAGGGCATAACAGGAAAAGATAGATGGGTCTTTTCTACAAAAAAATTTCCCCCCCCCGCCGATTCTGAAAGATTGATTGTTAGCGCAGACGGAACAGGAGACTTCAACACCGTTCAAGGAGCAATAGATTTTATTCCGGACTACAATCCCAAACGTGTCACTGTTTTCATTAAAAACGGTACCTATGAGGAAATTGTGTATTTCCGCAACAAGACCAATATAACAATATTGGGTGAGGATAGAGAGAAAGTTGTAATAAAATATGCGAATAGAGAAGTTTTCAATCCCCATCCCTCGAATGTTGCCACTAATGAGGTAGAGGGAACCTTTCCCTCCCGTCGGGCGACATTTGCGGCGGATAATTCAAGCAGTATACATCTTGCAAATTTGACTGTCATGTCAACTTCTAAACGGGCCCAGGCCGAAGGCTTGTTGGTTAACGGGAGTGAAAACATTATTTATAATGTCAACATTATTGGCTCAGGAGATACGCTTCAATCGAACGGTTCCGCTTATTATGAGAATTGCCGAATCGAGGGCTGGGGTGATTTGGTTCTGGGACGCGGCCCGGCCTTTTTCAAAAATTGTGAACTCAAGGCAGAAGGTCCATTTATGTGGATTCGCAACACAGCCGCCAACCATGGCAATGTTTTTGTGAACTGCACATTTCAAACACTTAACGGTAAAGAGACGGTAATTGCCCGTGCGCCAACCAATAACGGCAAAAATTATCCTTTTTGTGAAGCAGTACTGATTAACTGCCTTCTTGAAGGTATTTCTCCGGAAGGCTGGGGACGGATTGGCGGAGATACCTCTAATGTTCACTATTGGGAATATAACAGCAGAAATATCAGCGACGGCAGACCCGTGGATGTTAGCCGACGACACCTCGCTTCGCGACAGTTGACGATTCAAAAGGATTATGAAATTATCAACAATTACTCCAGACCGGGCTTTGTACTCGGAGGTTGGACACCGACAATATCTCCGATTATTTTATCGCATACGAAATTACAGACAAATAATTTTCCCAACATGTCCAGAAGAAGCATCAGGAACTTCCCCTCAAACTGGTGGCCTAAATACAAGGACAGGAGTCTTGAGTGGTATAAAAGTGATGAGGCAAGAACAATAGCAGACAATATTCTTTCATGGCAAACACCTGAGGGCGGCTGGCCACTTATGAATACAACCAATGAACCCTGGACAGGTGATAAAAAAGCTATTGGTCCGTGGGGTAGGAACGGAACTTTTATCGGTTCAACTACAAATGAAGTCAGATTCTTATCAAAAACTTTTCTTGCCACACAAGATGATAAATACAAACAAGGCGTATTGAAAGGGATTCAATTTGCTTTCAATTCTCAGACACCTTCCGGGGGATGGCCTAAAGCTTTTCCACTTTCAGACCCCGATTATAAACAAAATATAACTTTCAACGACGGGGGTATGATAAATGCATTAAATTTATTGCGAGAAATGTTCACTGATGAACAATATGTGTTTTTAGGTTCAACTCTTAGAGAGCAGATTAAACAAAGATTTGATCTGGGAATAGATTGCATTTTAAAATGCCAGATCGTAGCAAACGGCAAACTAACTGCCTGGGGGCAACAGCACGACAAGGATAATTTCCAACCCAGACCCGGGCGCGCATTCGAACCCGCCGCAATATGCGCCAACGAAAGTATCGGGATAATCAAACTGTTAATGCAAATTGAGAATCCCTCGCCTAAAGTAAAAATAGCGATTGAATCAGCAGTAAATTGGATAAATGCCTCTAAAATACAAGGCTATAAGGTTATAACCGTGCCGGATCCAAATTATGCACTAAAGGGTATTGACCGGAAACTGGTTCCTGATGCCAATGCTCCTGTTCTCTGGGCAAGATATTATGAGATTGAAACAAACAAGCCGATATTTGTTGGAAGGGACGGTATAAAAAAATACAATGTGGCGGAGATCGACCAGGAAAGGCGTACGGGTTATGCATGGTATGGCAGCTGGGCCAGCAATCTTAACAACGATTATGCCGAATGGGCTGCAAGGTGTGGAATAGATATATCCGAATCAGCGCTTGAAAGTAAACCTGAAGACGGATATTTTATTACTTCCGACAACGTCAGAATACATTATTTAGTCAAAGGAAAAGGAACTCCTGTGATTTTAATTCACGGTCTTTCGGGTACTGCCTATGGAAACTGGTTCAAAAATGGAATAGCTGATGCCTTGGCTAAAAATCACATGGTGGTAGCTCTCGATTGTCGAAATCATGGACTTAGTGACAATCCGGCACGTGAACTTGCCTGGGGATCCGAGAAAGATGTTATTGAGCTTATGGACCATCTCGGAATCAAAAAAGCACACTTCCATGGTTATTCTATGGGAGGCGCTATCATTGCACAGTTAATGGCACAAATCCCAGAGCGAATTATAACAGCCAGTATGGGAGGGTATGGAATCCCGGAAACAGATTCGGAATGGATTGCTAAAATACCGGAAGAAAGCAAAGGCTCCGATCCTAATGCAAAAGAAGCATACCAAAAGCTTTTACTGACTTATGCCAAAAGCCAGGGAATGGACGAAAAGCAGACTGAGGAATTTATCAGCGCTCCACGGCTTACACGACCGAAGATATTGCCGCCTCCGATTGAAATAGATCTTACAAAAATAGATTTTCCGGTGATGACTATCATAGGAGAATATGATAGGGCTGTTGCAAAATCACACCGAATGAAACGGGAGATTAAAAATTTCAAACATATTACACTTCCCGGAAAATCGCACAACACCGCAATAATGGCCGGATATATACCTCCACTCTATATTGATTCGCTTGTAGATTTCATTAACAGTAACGACCCGTAAAATAATATTCTCGAGTCAAACGATCCGAATAATTTCAGGAGAAAAAATGAGAATATATCTACTAATATCAATAATAATGGCGTTACTCACAGGTTGTTCCGAACTTGTTGATAAAAAAGATATCTGTGTAAAAGATACAGCAAGAAAAACAATAACAGTCTGGTTAATAGGCGATTCAACGATGGCCGATTATTCTAAATTTCCCCGACACAAAGAAAGTGACAACCCGATTACCGGCTGGGGACAGGTCTTTCAGCAATTCATGGAGGGTGATTATTTAAAGGAAATAAAAGATTTTGTAAAAGCTGACCAGGTTGTGGTGGATGACAGAGCTATTGGGGGACGTACTACCCGTTCATTCTTCGAAGAGGGAAGATGGAGACAAGTCTATAATTCACTGCAGCCGGGCGATATTGTCATGATACAGTTCGGACATAATGACGCCGCAATAAAAATTCCGGAACGTTATGCCAATAGAGGAATACCCGAATTTGTAGATCTGGGATATAGAGAATACTTGCGGCTTTATGTCAGCCAAACCCGCGAAAAAGGCGGCATTCCCATTTTGTTGACTCCTGTCGCTCGAAATTACCTCTGGAAAGACGGCATTCTGACCAATGTACATGGTAAATTTCCCGACAGTGTAAAGATGGTCGTGGAGGAAATGGATGCGCTACTAATTGATCTTAACCAGCTTTCGATGGATTCCTTTACCTCCAAAGGGAAAGAATACGTAAATGAAAAGTATTTTATGAACCTGCCGCCCGGGAAATTCAAGTCTATCCCCGATGGACTTAAAGACAATACACATTTCCAAACCGAAGGGGCAATAGAAGTAGCAAGGTTAGTTTATTCAGGATTAAAAGAAATAGCAAAAAAGCAGAAGAAAGGAACACATTAGTATATGAACGAAGAGAAACAAGTAAAAAAAGTTGTTATAATGTCGTTTTTAATTATTTTGTCTCTGTTAATGATATCGACATGTCCGGCAAAACAGGCTGCTGCTGACTACGTACCTCTTGATCAAGAAAATCCCATCGTTTTTGACGGTGATCATATCATTTACAAAGGAGATAAGATTACCCTTGGTCCGAAAGCCTTCTTTATTGACGGACAATTTACCGATGAGGAAGCGGCGAAATACCCTTACGTCTTTAATTCGGTGAACCATGCGGCTGAATATTTAACCGACGGCACGGAGGAATCTCCGATGGTGCTTTACATCGCACCCTATGTGTATTGGATTGACAATCCGGACGACCCTGCAATTCGTATGCCCGAGAACGGCATGTCACCATACGGCTTGACAATTAAGTGCGAATGGCTGAGATTTTACGGCCTTTCGGATAATCCTGAAAATGTAGTCCTTGCCTGTAACCGCGGTCAAACCATGGGCTCTCGCGGCAATTTTACCATGTTCAGATTCTCAGGCCAGGGGACAAGTTCTGAAAATATCACGTTTGGAAATTACTGTAATGTAGATCTTGTATATCCATTGAAACCGGAACTGAACAGAGAAAAAAGAGGATCCGCTATTGTTCAGGCCCAGCTTATCGTTTGCGATGGAGACAAAATAGTGGCACGTAATACAAGATTTATCAGCAGATTAAATCTACTTCCGTTTGTTGGCGGCAAACGAACGTTTTTCGATCGTTGTCATTTTGAATCTACAGATGATGCCTTATGCACAACAGGTGTTTATCTGAACTGCACTTTTGATTTTTATTCTCCAAGGCCTTTCGTAGCAACTACAGGAACTGGAGCGGTATTACTCAATTGCGACATTAGATCTTTCACACACGGTGAGCAATATTTCACAAAACTTAACGGTCAGCTGGGAATTTTGGACACTCGTATCACATCTGATACGGTAACTTATGTAGGCTGGAAAGATATACCTCCACCTGAAACCCGCAACTATCAATATAATGTATCTTTTAACGCTGAACCATTTTTTATTGGTAAAAACAATCCGGCATCAACAGTTGATATGACCGGCAAACCAATACTCAATGCATATCGTTTTACATACAAAGGAAAAGTGATTTACAATACTTATAATCTTTTATGCGGAGAAGATGACTGGGATCCGATGGGGATTAAGGACATTGTTCTGGCGGCTGAAAAAGAAAATGGGAAAAAATATACTATGCTTCCGGTACAATTACTAATCGTTCCCACAGGACCCTCAGCCAAAAAAGAAAGTGCTAATATGGTTACTACTGCAATTCGAACAAGGTTGCAGGTAAATCCCATAAGAGTCACAATTGAGACAAAAAAGGATGATATTCGGTTGACTACAAAAACATATAGATTCGGCAATTGTGAGTTCAAAGAGGAAAGCATAAAATGGAATCTCGCACCTGAATATAAATCGTTAGTGGAAATGAAAGTAAGCGAAGATGGTACGACTTGTGACATAATACCGACCAACACTCACAACGAAACCAGGCAAGTGATTGTTACCGCATCCTCTCCCTCCGGATTAGAAGCAGCAACTGTATTAAATGTCGCTCCTGCAAAACTAGACGCCCCGAAGTTCAGTTCGCCTCCAAAAATATCTTCTGTTCAAAACGGAAAGCTTTCCGTTGATTATAAACTCGATATGAAATTCGAAGACCAGTCACTTGTTAGCTGGTATCGTTGTACTGATGCTAAAGGCAGCAACCCTATTGAGGTTGCTGTATCGAGATTAAACATCCCCATGCTCGAATATGAACTTTCAGCGGGAGATATAGGTTATTACATAATGGTTTCCGTGGCTCCCAAACATATCCGTTGCGATGCAGGTGAACCTGTTGTCGCCGTGGCTAAAAATCCCATAACGGCAAAAGATGTCAAAGCAGATAGCAAGGTTCTGCATACCGACTTCAGAAATATCTCAACTAAGAACCAACCAGAGATAATACCAGGTTTTTGGACATTTCAAGACTTTACGCCTTCGTTCACAAGTCGTTCAGGAACTATGAATACGGCAAGAGATGCCTGGTATTACGGTGAAGGCAAAGACGGTGCAATAAATATGACAGGCCTTCTACAGGGGAGAAACGCCAGAATGTTTTATACTCCGATCGGAGAAAGTTTCTCAGATATGAAACTTTCAATGACAGTAGCTCCATATAAAACCGCCGGGCAGGGATTCAGTATTGCTCACCTGTATATGGATGTACTTATCAAGTTTGATCCAAAAACTCTGACAGGTTATGGCTTGCGTTTTATTCGTACGACCAAATATCATAACACGGTAGATTGTATGTTTGTAAAATACGAAAACGGCGAGATTACCGAAATCAGCGACCCGGTCTCGACAACATGTTATCGGCCTACATGTAATATAACAGTTGAAGTTAAAGGCAATAAAATAATAGCTCATGCAGAGACACCTTCCGAGTATAATAAATTGCCGAACATGACAGAAGTAGTTCCGGAAGTGAATATTGAAACTGATATTACCCCGAATGACTTTGGCGGATTCGGTATTCAATATACGGGAGGTTCTCCTACAATGATTAAAGAATTAAAAATTGAATGGAAATAGTTATTTTCAGACCATTATAGACATATCGCTTATCACGATATAAAATAAACTCAAGACTATAACGACAAAAAAACCAAATAGCTGATAGCAAGTTATTCCTATCCTCAAGAGTTTCACGAGACGAAGGAGGCATATATGTCAAACAAAATAAATTTTACTATGGCGAAAGCTCAATGGATATTTTACCTTTTGACATTTTTCTTATGCATTCAAAGTGCACCCGTTAAGTGTGCACAAACTTCTTCCATCAATTCGAAAGCGGTTATGATGTTTCCGGCAGACAAAGCCCAAGACGTAAATCCGGATACACATTTAGTGCTTACATTCCCAAGCAAGCCGACCTTAGGTAAGTCGGGAAAGATTAGTATTTATGATGCGGCAGACGACCGGCTGGTCGATATCCTTGATATGAGCATACCACCCGGTCCGACTAAATCCAACAGAGCCAGGGTACCTTATACCGAGGTTCCCTATGTTTACATCCCCGGACATTGGACAAATGCCAATACAAAACCTGGAACACCATCCGGCACCGCACTTCCGACGCCGGACAACTATCAGCTTACAATAATTGGTGGCTTCACCGATGGTTTTCACTTTTACCCGGTGATTATCCACGATAATGTGGCAACGATTTACCTTCACCATAATCTACTGGAGTACAACAAGACCTATTACGTGCAGATTGATCCCGGTGTACTAATCCTGGACAACGGCAGTTTTAACGGAGTTATCGGCAAAACTAGATGGACCTTCTCAACTAAAAAGACACCTCCACCAGCCGACTCGAAATGGCTCGTTGTCAGCGGCGACGGCACAGGTGATTTCAACACAGTTCAGGGAGCGATCGATTTCCTTCCCGACTATAATCCCAAACGTGTTACTATCTTCATTAAAAACGGCATTTATGAGGAGATTGTTTATTTCCGCCACAAAGCGAATATCACGATTCTCGGTGAGGATCGGGAAAAAGTCAAGGTTTGTTATGCCAACAATGAGGTCTTGAATCCGCATCCGGCTAATATCACTACCAACCACTGGCCGGGCACATTCCCCTCACGTCGCGCCGCATTCATGGTAGACCATTCAAGCGGGATTCACCTGGTCAATTTTACAATCGAATCGCTCAATCCCAAGCCGGCTCAGGCAGAAGGATTGCTGTTAGTGGGCGAGCGACATATTGTTAGCAATGTTACGAATATTGGCTCAGGAGATTCCTTGCAGGTCAATGGTTCAGCCTATTTTACCGACAGTTCCAATACGGGCTGGGGACATAATATTCTTGGACGTGGACCGGCCTTCTTCAACCGATGCGATCATATTTCAACTTTCGGTCCCCATATATTGGTACGCAACACGTCCGCGAACCATGGTTATGTCTTTCTGAATTGTAAATTCTGGACCACCGGAGACTTTGATACAACCTTTGCCCAGGCACGTGCCGTGCCCAGCAATCACGCATATGTTGAAGCTGTTCTGCTCAATTGCGCCTTGGAAGACATCCGGCCCCATGGCTGGGATATAGCGGGCGACGACACGGCAGATATTCATTATTGGGAGTATAACAGCACAAACCTCAGCAACGGCAAGCCGGCTGATATAAGCCAACGGCATCCCGCTTCCAGACAACTGACCATGGAAAATGACGCTGAGATCATCGCTAACTATAGCAATCCCACGTATGTGCTCGGCGGCTGGACACCTAAAATGGTTCCGATCATCTTGTCGCAGCCAGAACCAGTAATCGTAGCTGCAGGCCAGACAACAATCTTCAGTGTTAAGGTTACCGCTATTCCTGATGCGACCTATCAATGGTTCAAGGACGGCACGGCCATCGAAGACGCAACAAATGAGATGTTAAAAATAGACAATGTCAATACAAGCGATGCTGGAACATATGCAGTTACGGCCAAGAACGACTCCGGCAGCATAACCAGCATTGCCGTGACACTAAAGGTGAAAAAGTAAACGTTTCATGGGACTTTTATTTAATTATTGATAGCTTTTTTTGAAATAGGACAACTAATCTATGAGACGAAATATCATTATCTCAGCAATTTTTATTTTATTCAATTTATTTTTCGTACAAAAAGGAGAATCCAGCCAAGCTACCTCGTTTTTTCCACCGAATAAAGCTAAGGAAGTGAATCCGGATACGCATCTCGTGATTACTTTTCCCAGCAAGCCGACCTTAGGTAGTTCAGGGAAAATTCGTGTCTATAACATGGCGGACGACCGGCTGGTCGATATCCTTGATTTGAGCATCTCACCAGGTCCGACCACACCCAACAGAGTCAGGGTACCTTATACTGAGGTCCCCTACGTTTACATTCCCGGCCACTGGACGAATGCCAACACCAAACCGGGAACGCCATTCGGTACCGCACATCCTACACCGGATACATATCAACTGACCATTATAGGTGGTTTCACCGATGGCTTTCACTTTTACCCGGTGATCATCCACGACAATGTAGCAATGATCTACCTTCACCATAATCTTCTGGACTACGACAAGACCTATTACGTGCAGATAGATCCAAGCGTGCTGACCTTGGAAGACGGCAGTTTCAACGGAATCAGCGGAAAGACCGGATGGATGTTTTCTACCAAAAAATCGCCGCCTCCGGCCAACTCGAAATGGCTCATTGTCAGCGGCGACGGCACGGGCGATTTCAACACCGTACAGGGAGCGATTGATTTTCTACCCGATTACAATCCAGAACGCATCACGATCTTCATTAAAAACGGCAGGTACGAAGAGATTGTCTATTTCCGCCACAAGGCTAATATCACCTTCCTCGGCGAGAATCGGGAGAAAGTCAAGGTGTGTTACGCCAACAATGAGGTCTTCAATCCACATCCGGAAAACATAACCACCAACGAGTGGCCGGGGACGTTTCCCTCGCGTCGCGCCGTATTTATGGGAGATGTTTCCAGCGGAATTCACCTTGTCAATTTTACAATCGAATCAATAAATCCAAAGCCGGCCCAGGCCGAAGGACTGCTGTTGGTTGGCGAGCGGCACATCGTAAGCCATGTTACGATTATCGGTTCTGGGGATGCCCTGCAAATCAACGGTTCGATTTATCTGACCGATGTCCAAATGACGGGATTCGGAGATAATGTTCTGGGACGCGGGCCCGCCTTCTTCAACCATTGTGAACTCATATCGACCTA
>JAFGBG010000129.1 GCA_016933295.1 Sedimentisphaerales bacterium
AGATGGCCGTTTGTAATCGGGTCGAACGAGCCGGGGAAAATCGCCCTGACAAATTTTTTAGCCATTGTTTCACCTTAAAAAAAACAGTCGAATATTATACTACTAATTTCTAGTGTGTCAAATAAACAAGTAGCCGTCTTAGTGGTTAGGTTTATTATTTCAACCATTGGTCGAGCCAGTCGATAACGGTTTCGTGCCAGAGGATAGAATTTGCCGGCTTGAGAACCCAGTGGCTTTCATCCGGGAAATAAAGCAGCTTGCTGGGAATTGACCGTCGCTGCAGGGCGTTGAATGTGCCGAGACCCTGAGTATCGGCGACGCGAAAATCCATCGCCCCGTGAATAACCAGCATGGGTGTTTTCCAGTTCCGGACAAAATTTGCCGGATTGTGCTTTTGGTATCCTTCGGGATTGTCCCACGGCGTGCCGAGATGATCCCACTCCGGGAACCAAAGCTCTTCCGTGTCAAAATACGCCATTCGCTCGTCGAGATTGCCGTCGTGATTGACGAGACAGCCGAAACGGTCCGGCCAGTTGCCTTCTATCCAGTTAATCATATATCCGCCGAACGAAGCCCCCAGCGCCCCGACTTTTTCGCCATCCATCCATGGGTAACGTTCGAGAGCTGCGGCGAGACCTTTCTGTAAATCTTCCAGAGGCTTTCCGCCCCAGTCGCCGCGGATGGAATCGCAAAATTGCTGGCCGTAGCCGGTTGAACCGTGGAAATCGACCATTACCGCGGCGTAACCGGCACCGGCGTAGGCCTGGGGATTCCAGCGGTAGTGGAACATATTGCCGAACGAACCTTGCGGGCCTCCGTGAATCAGGAAAGCGACGGGGTATTTTTTGCCGGAATCAAAACCCGCCGGCTTGACTACATAGCAGTAAACTGTTTCGTCGTTCCAGCCGTTGAATGTAAATTGCTCGTAATCACCCATTCCCGCGGCGGTGATTTTGTCTTTGTTTATATCGGTTATCCGTCTGATGTCACCATCATCAACTGCAATCGAAAACAGCTCGGTTGGCGAACGCAGATTATTCATTGTATATACGATTCTTTCGCCGGAAGCGCTCGGCGAGCCGATGGTTCCGTCTTTGACCAGGGTTTTAACGTCCCTGGTTTTAATATCGATTGAGAACAGAGACACTTGTCCCAGATTGGTTGCCGTGGCATAGATTGTTTGGCTGTCTTCAGAAAAGCAGAACGAAGAAGGACTTCTGTCCCATTTTTCAGTCAGAATCTTCGGCTGTCCCTGGGGCCAGGGACGCAGGACGATTTGGAAGCGGTCGGATTCGTAGCCGGGGCGGGCCATCGCCAGGTAAGCCAATGTTTTACCGTCGGGAGAAAATACCGGATTGGTGTCCCATGCCTTGTTGTCCTCTGTCAGGCATACCGGCGGGGCGGAACCGTCGACCGGGGCGATGTAAAGGTCGAAGTCGGTTGACCATGGCTCTTCGGGACCCACGTCACGAGCGGCGAAAATAATGCCCAAGCCATCCGGCGTAAATGTTATTTCCTCCGGGCCGCCGAACGGCTTCGAAGGAGTATCGGCGTCCATGCCCTGCATGACGTCAATGGCTTTTCCGCCGGAAGTGGGCATAACGAACAGATGCGAGCGGCGGCCATCCTTCCATGTATCCCAGTGCCGCACGAATATTTTTTCGTAAATTCTGCCGGTGGCTTTTTTTTGCTCTATCTCATCGAGTCTTTTTTTAGTTGCGGCGGGGCCGTTGCAGTCGGGAAAGACTTCCATCGTAAAAGCGAGTTGTTTTCCATCCGGGCCGACGATGAGATTTCCCACATCCAGCAGTTCCTCGGTTACCTGTCGGGCTTCACCGCCGTCGATGGGGATTTGCCAAAGCTGAGAGGAGCCTGAGCGGGAAGAAATAAAATATATCGATTTGCCGTCCGGCGACCATCGTGGATTGAAATCCGAATCGGGATGTGTTGTCAACTGGCGAAGGCCGCTTCCGTCCGTACCGACAAGCCAGAGGTCAGTACGTCCTTTATTTGCTTCGAGGTCGGTTTTTCTCAGTACAAAAGCAATCAGTTTGCCGTCCGGCGAAATTTGCGGGTCCGAAAGCCGATCCATGGCTAACATATCGTGAACGGAAAACGGATGAGTCTGTTCGGGATTTTGGGCGGCGAGGCATCCGGGAGCCGACAGGCAGATAAGAGATAAAAGTAATATGCTCTTGTACATAAGTTTTCTCCTTAACAATTTGAAAATAGCGGTTATATTTGTCTGTTTGTAACAGAAAATATCGTTCTTTGCAAATCGAAGATATGGAAAAAGAATTTTTTGATTTATATCGTAAAGGCTGGAATTTATGCATCGATTTTTTGTTTTGGCCGCCGCTTTAAGAGGTAAGCAGTTTATTCTCGAAGGTTCTCAGGCTCGCCAGATAAGCGAAGTTCTGCGAATGAAGCCCGGCGATAATATTATCGTTCTGGATAATACCGGTCTCGAGTACACGTTAAGGCTCGTCGATGTAGAGCGGCAAAAAGTTACCGGCGAAATAATTAATAAAGCCAAATCCGGCGCTGAGCCTGAGACGAAAATCACTCTCTTCCAGAGCCTTTTGACACGCGATAAGTTCGAGTGGGTTCTTCAGAAATGCACGGAAGTCGGCGTGTGCAGTTTCGTACCTGTAGTGACACAGCGGAGCATCGTTCGCCGGACCGTCGATATTACGCCCGAGAAATTATCGCGCCGGCAAAATATTATCACCGAAGCCGCCGAGCAGTCCGGCAGGGGGGTAATCCCCACGCTTGAGAATCCCGTGAATTTTTCGGACGTCTTCTCGGCGCTCGATGATTTCGATTGTGTTCTTCTGGCTTCCACAGATTCCGATGCTCCTCGCCTGCGAGAAGTAATAAAACCGGATAAGGCCCCGAAAAAAGTCGCTCTGCTGATTGGGCCTGAGGGTGGTTTTTCCGACGAAGAAATCGCCGAAGCCTGCGGCAGGGGGGCTGTAGCGTTTAGTCTGGGAAAAAGAATTTTGCGAACGGAAACAGCCGCCGTCGTAGCATCGGCACTTATACTGCACGAATTGAACGATTAGCTTATGCGATAACGACGCTATTTTTCCGAATGAGGGGATTCGAGATTACAGCGGATTGATTTCCTTTTTTTCCGTTGAGTCGCTTTTTTCTTTAGTTAAGGTAGTCGGAATGTCTAACCAGAAGGTCGAGCCCTTGCCGAGCTCGCTGTCCACACACATATTTCCGGCGAGCATGGCAGCCAACTCTGCGCTTATCGCAAGCCCGAGGCCGCTGCCGGTCGATTGACGCGTCAGTGTGCCGTCGGCGGTTCCGAATTTTTCGAATATTTTTTCCTTGTCCTGCTCGGCGATTCCGCAACCTGTATCGGACACTTCGATGCGGAGAGTTTTTTCGTCGGTTTTTAGAGCGGCACGAATTTCGATCCTGCCTCGTTCAGGCGTGAATTTCACGGCATTGCTCAGGAAATTATAAATTATCTGCTGAACCTTGCCGGCATCGGTAATTAAAGGCGGCAAATTGGACTTGACCGAGACCTTTACTTTGATTTTCTTTCTTTTTGTCTCAAGAGAAAAAGAAGATACGGCCGAATCGATAAGCTGCGGCAGAGATGTCTCTTCTATGTGCAGCTCTATTTTGCCGGCTTTTGTTTTCGCCAGATCGAGCAGATCGTTAATCATATTCAAAAGCCTGTTTCCGCCGGTGATAATATTTTCCGTATATCTTCGACCTTTGTCCCTGGTCATCAGGGCGGGCTTATCACGTAATACCTGGGCGAAGCCGAGAATCGAATTCAGCGGCGTTCTGAACTCGTGCGAGATGTTGGCTAAGAATTCGCTCTTGAGCTTGTTGGCTTTGAATAATTCGATGTTCCGGTCGGAAAGTTCGGCGATTTTCGCGTCAAGCTGCTTGTTTGCCTGCCGCAGTTTTTCCTGCGCTTCCTGCAGGCCGTCGAGCATATTGTTGAAAGCAATGGCGAGTTTCTCGTATTCGTCGCCGGTTTTAATCGTGCTTCTTATATTGAGATTACCCTCCGCGACATTGTTTACCATCGCCCTCAGCCGGCGGATGGGTCGGAGGATGACTCTTTGGGAAATCCAGTAAAACGCGATAATCGCGCCGAGACCGGCTATCAGTCCGGCAACGCTTACCCATACCCTGTTTAAAAGATACATTTTTCCAATTTCGGCGGCGGGGCTTTTAGTTATGACCGCTCCTATCAGCTCGTTCGGTGAAAAAGTTGCGGTGGGATCCTGCTCGTTGTGGCAGCTTATGCAGTTATCGTTCGCTCTTACAATTCTTGTGTAATTGCTGTAAGGCACGCCGTTAGTCTCTTCGAAGCTGATTGTGTCGAGTCTGCCGTCATCAGCCTTTAGGGATTCAATTACCTTAATCTGTTCGGAAGTAAGTTGCTCGCTCTGTTCGGGCGGCAATTCCCCGTTTTTCGCAAAGCGAATCCAGCGTATCTGTTTGTCGTTCGGATCCAGCGTCCGGCCGGTGACATCCAGCGTGGCAAGGGCGGTCTGGCTCGAGTCTTTGAGCTTAAAATGCTGCCGATACAGCAGTGTCTCGGATTTAGCCCGCTCGGTGTCGAGAAAATCGGTTTTAACGAGCTGCCTCATCCAGATATAAGGCAGAATCAGGGCGATTATCAGTGTAAGAGCTACCGCCGAGCCGAACATAAGCTGGCATTTGACCGCCAGCGAGAGCGGCGAGAGTCGAAGAAATCTCATCGATCTCTTCCAGATTCTGTTTATATGTGCTCGTTTTATAAACAAGATTATAGTCTCGGATTAAGTTATTCGCATCCGGCACATATGGCCGGCGGTATTATCTCATGCCTTTTTCTTTTTTACGGTTCTGCCGGCCGGTTTTGGCGGGTCCATTTCGGCTCTTAGTTTCGGCAGAGCTTTCGGATATTTTTTCTGAATAAAATCAATCAGCTTTTCCCGAACCTCGCATCGCAGCGACCATGCGGCCGAGGCGTCCGAGGCGCTCATCAGGGCCCTTAATTCAATCGAGCGTTCGGTCGAGTTTGTCACCTGCAATACGCAAACCTTTTTATCCCATAATTCGGAATTGTTAAGGATGCGTTGCAGTTCCTTTCGTATGGAATCGAACGGAACCGTGTAGTCCACATAAAGAAATACGGTTCCCAGAATATCAGCGGTTACGCGCGTCCAGTTCTGGAACGGCTTTTCGATGAAATACGTAATCGGGACGATCAGCCGCCGGAGGTCCCAGATTCTTACGACAACATAAGTCAACGTTATCTCTTCGATTCTGCCCCATTCGTTTTCCACGATAACCACGTCATCGACGCGAATCGGCTGCGTGAAAGCGATTTGCAATCCGGCGATAAATGTCGAAATCGTCTTCTGTGCGGCAAAACCTATCACTATGCCGATAATGCCCGCCGATGCGAGAATTGTCGTGCCGAGCGCCCTGATTTTGGGAAAGGTCATTAAAATCAAAGCGAGTGAAATAATACATACGGTGATAATCACGATTCGTTTCAGCACCCTGAACTGAGTGTGAATCTTGCGGGCTTTGAGATTGTCTTTGACGTTCACTTCGAATTGCCTGACAATGTAATCTTCCAGTACATAAACGGATTTAATCAGTAGCCAGGATATACAGGTGATAAGAATCAGGCCGAGAAGATGGTTCAGGTCTTTTACAACTCCTTCCGGCAGCGCTGCGACGGTTCCTATGCGAATCACCAGAAATACGACTACCCACTGGAACGGTCTGTAGCAGTGCCGGACTATGGAATCGTCGATTTTGTTTTTGGAATCCCGCGTGAATTTCCTGATGATTCTATAGACCAGAAAATGGCCGATAAATCCTAAAAGCAGCGGCACACCCACCACCCCGATTGTGATTTTCCAGTTTACTATAAGTCCCCACATTTTTGAACCCTCCGGACAATCAGTTTACATTGTAAATTCCAGGTAAGGCTATTGGTTCGCCGATTTAAAATAGCTCAGCGCTCGCATCGGCGCAAGCCCGACCTTACTTTATTGCTGTTGTTCTTTGGGATTATCTTCGGTTTCGGTTACATGTGAGTGCCTTTGCACTCTCAGGTTCAGCTCGTTGAGCTGTTTTGCATCAACCTCACTCGGCGCCTCGGTCAAGAGGCACTGGCCTTTCTGAGTCTTCGGAAATGCAATGACATCACGAATATTTTCCGTGCCGGTCAGCAGCATTACGAGCCTGTCGAGGCCGAACGCGATTCCTCCGTGAGGCGGCGCGCCGTATTCCAGAGCCTTGAGGAAAAAGCCGAACCGCTGCTGAGCCTGCTTTCTCGAAATATTCAGCAAATCGAA
>JAFGBG010000130.1 GCA_016933295.1 Sedimentisphaerales bacterium
CATATCCCCGAAGTTCAGAATTATTTCCGAAAGAGTATGGAAGAACTTTTGCGTGATGGCGGCGAATTCGAGCGGGCTATCGGCAATTATGACCCGCCCGCAGGCAATCTGGATTTTATCGAAGCAGTAGCTTCGTTGCTCAGGAGGGAACTTGGCTGGGAGGTTGAGCCGAAAAATATCGCCCTTACCAACGGCAGCCAGACGGCGTTTTTTATCCTTTTCAATATTTTCGCCGGTGTTTTCGAGGGGGGTATCGATAAAAAAATCCTGCTTCCTTTGGCACCCGAATATATCGGCTATTGCGATGTGGGCCTGGCCGACGATATGTTCACGGCCTACAAGCCGAATATCGAACATCTGGAAGAGCGCGTTTTCAAATATCACATTAACTTCGAGAGGATAGATATAACCGATCAAATCGGCGCTATATGCGTCTCTCGACCGACAAATCCGACGGGTAATGTCGTGACGGATACCGAGATAGACAAGCTTAGTGAGCTTGCCGGAGCGAATAATATCCCGCTGATAATCGACAATGCGTACGGCACACCTTTCCCGGATATTATTTTCACCGACGCACAAGCGCGATGGAACAAACGGATTATATATTGCATGAGTCTATCGAAGCTCGGCCTGCCGGCGGTTCGTACCGGGATTGTTATCGCCGATGAGAAGGTAATCGAGATGGTCGCCAGGGCGAATGCCGTGATGAGCCTGGCGCCTGGTGGCATGGGGGCGACGATCGCGATAGATTTAATCAGGAGCGGCAAAATTATCGACCTCAGTCGTGACATCATAAAGCCGTTTTATCGAAACAAAGCACAAGCGGCGTTGGAACAGGTCGTAAAGGAGCTGGACGGAATCGATTTTCACGTCCATAAGCCTGAGGGGACATTCTTTTTGTGGCTGTGGTTTCCGGACCTGCCGATTACGGATGACGAGCTTTACCGGCGGCTAAAGAAAAGGGGAGTTCTTGTTGTCCCCGGCCATTACTTTTTCCCGGGATTAAAGGAGAACTGGCGGCACAAAAACGAATGTATCCGCGTGAACTATTCCCAGGACGGGGAGATTTTCGCTTCCGGCGTAAAAATCATAGCCCGGGAAGTCAAGCGGGCATACAATGAGAAATAACTCAAGCTGACTGATTCATACTGTCATACCCGCGAAGGCGGGTATCCATATATTATATTATGGTAATGGATTCCTGCTTTCGCAGGAATGACAGTCTTCGATAGATTATGACATACTCACTTACGGGCGACACTTTATTATAAATCGGTCAGATTGAGTAAATAAATGCAAATCCAATAGCCTTTGTCTATAATCTCGACGAATACTTTTTCAGGTCGATGCCGTCTTTTTCGAGCTTTGCAATTTTTTCGACGATCGTCAGCTCTTTTATCTGTTTTTCCAGTTTCGCGCTGGGGACCTTTATAATAAAGCCGCCGATGGTAATTACATTCAAAATAAACGACATTGACAAACCGCCGGAAAACACTTTTTTCCAGTAAGTGGCTTTTTCGCCGGTCTCGGCAACGACATCGAAATTATTATTCAACTTCTCCAATAACTCTTTCTGAGACTGCTTTAAGTCGGTGATTGATTTTGTGAAACCATATGCCGTATCGAGTTTTTCCTTTAAAGCTTCGTATTCGGCGCGATCGATTCCGGCGTCTCGGCCCTGAGTGATTTTTTCCAAATCTTTTCGAATCGCGTCGATTTCTTCCGGCGAAACCTGTTCCTTCGACAATAAAATGTCGATTCGCTCTTTGACGGCGGCAAGCGGCGAAGCCGGCCGGACCGAAGGTTGTTCGATCTTATCCCTGGTATCCAGAAGGATTTTCCTCTGGATATTGAGGGTTTCCTCCGGCACGGTTTTGATTTGCTGCTGGGCCTGCTGCATTAGGCTCTCCTGGGCTTTACGGGATTCGGCTATCGGCATGGCATTGCAGGTGTTGGAATGAATCGAAAAAATACCGAGAACAAAGCACATTATTGTAAATACTGATTTTGTTTTCATGCTCGATTCCTTTCTAATTTTAATGTGTGACCGGCATTAACAAAAATATCCCCGTCGTCTGGCTTGCGGGTTATTTGAAATTTGATTATATCCTCTGGTTTCGAGGCATAAAGGTTTTTTTGCCACAGACCATTTTAGTGATGGTTCCTGCTTAAGGGAAAAAATCTGCCGAATTTTCTTGCGTTCTCGCCGAAACTATGTATGATAGTTATCGAACTAAGGATAGTTCACAGGGGGTAGCGGATAGTGATTTAGAACAAATCCTAAAAACGAATTTCTAAATCCTAAACAATTTCAAATTTCCAAAAATCTCAGTTTTCAAAACAAAATGCAAAACCACCAAAATTGCGATTCCGGCATGAAAAACCTAAAAAAAACGTGTTTTTTCCCGACATACGACATGCCACATACGACCTACGAAGTAATTTGAAAAAACGAAGCCAATTTGCCGGCCTGCGGCCGGAAATTCGAAGCACTAAACTCGAAATCCTAAAGATGTGGAATGAAAAAAATTGAAAACGAACCCAATTTCAAATTGGGCAAATTGGCATAAACTCTATAATAACAAGTAAATAAGAATTATTTTGCTATTTTGGGATCAAAAAGATGAAGCCAATCAAAGCCAATTTAAGGTCAAACAAAGCCAATTTTCGATTATTCTTGAGTCTTTTTGACGTCTTTGTATAATCTCCTCTTTAAGCAGCAAAAAGATGAAAAATATTATTGGAGAATTAGAGAAATGGCAGATGCCCCGAAAGCCAATGCAGTAGTAGGACAATCCGGCGGGCCGACCGGTGTGATTAACGCTTCATTAGTCGGTATTATCGAAGAAGCGAAAAAACACCCCCAGATAGAAAATATCTACGGTGCGGTTCATGCCGTAGCCGGTATGGCAAAAAATGAATTCGTCGATTTAGGCAAACTTTCCGCCGAGACGCTCGAAGCAGTAGCCGCATCACCTTCTTCGGCCATAGGCACCAGCAGGGATAAGCCGGACAAGGAATATTGCGCCAGAATCATGGAAGTGTTCAAAAAACGCAACATACGATATTTTTTCTATATCGGCGGCAACGACTCGGCAAACACCGCCTATATTCTTAATATGGTTGCCGATGAGGTGAATTTCGATATCCGTTCTTTTCACATCCCCAAAACGGTGGATAATGACCTTCTCGTAACGGATCATTGTCCGGGTTTCGGCACGGCGGCAAAATTCGAGGCATGCGCGCTTATGGGCGACGACCTGGATAACAGGGCTTTGCCGGGAGTGAAAATTGACGTGATAATGGGCAGGCACGCCGGTTTTCTTACCGCTTCATCGGTTCTGGGAAAGCAAAGAGATGACGATGGGCCGCACCTGGTGTACGTGCCCGAAAGACCTGTCTCAATGGATAAGTTTATTGGAGATATCGAGGGTGTTTTGAAAAAAATCGGTCGATGTGTGGTCGCCGTCAGCGAGGGGATTTGCGACAGTGACGGTGAAACATGGGCGAAGAAACTGGCAGAGCAGGCGGAAGTCGATGCTCACGGTAACATACAATTATCAGGTACAGGTGCGCTGGCGGACTTTTTAGCCGGCGAAGTCAAAAGCAAGCTGAAAGTCAAACGAGTTCGTGCCGATACATTCGGCTATCTGCAAAGAAGTTTCGCCGGACTTCAGTCGGCGGTGGATGTACAGGAAGCACGTTGGTGCGGACGCCAGGCGGTCCAATATGCGATGGAACATGATAACGGCTCTGTGGCTATGAAACGAACCGGTGACGGTGACAACTATAAAGTTGAGCTGTTCCGAACGGAGCTTAAGAACGTTGCGGAAAAAACCAAGTCCATGCCGGACGAGTACATCAACGCCGAAGGCAACGGCATTACCGAGGCTTTCGTTAAGTACGCAATGCCTTTGACGGGCGGACTGCCGAAAACAGTCTATTTAGCCAACTATCCGAAAATTTAATTTCTTTCGCTTTATGCAAAAATTTGATTTTACAATTCCCGCGTTCGAAGAACGAAGCGTGCAGTCCCCGGTATCGTTATCCGAACGTAACGACGATTATATCGCCAACTACGTAGAGGATAATGAGCGAATCATCTACAATATCGAGACCACTCGTGATGAGCGGTCAATCAGCTTTACGCAGACCGATCTTATCGAAAAAGCCGGCCCGAG
Organism: Sedimentisphaerales bacterium; assembly: GCA_016933295.1. Lineage (GTDB taxonomy): Bacteria > Planctomycetota > Phycisphaerae > Sedimentisphaerales > Anaerobacaceae > JAFGPS01. The sequence continues at coordinate 4,185 of JAFGBG010000130.1, forward strand.
AGAGAAAATCTATTTTAATCCGGACCTGGTTCACGCCGGAATTGTCACCTGCGGCGGATTGTGCCCTGGACTTAACAATGTTATACGCGCAATCGTTATGTGTCTCTGGTATCAATACGGGGTTAAACGAATCTCGGGCATACAATACGGATACCGAGGTTTTCTGGAAAAATTCAGCTTGCCGGTCATGCAGTTGAGGCCGGAAAAAGTCAGGGACATTCATACCAGAGGCGGCACAATCCTCGGTTCGTCCCGCGGCTACGGCGACTTTGTGGCAGAAATCGTCGATTCGGTTGAGAAGATGAATCTCGATATGCTTTTTACGATCGGCGGCGACGGCACTCAAAAAGGCGCTCTTAATATTTCCAGAGAGCTGGAAAAACGCAATCTAAAAATCGCCGTGGTAGGTGTGCCGAAAACAATCGACAACGATTTGAGCTTCGTGCAAAAATCGTTCGGATTCGAGAGCGCCGTCTCCGAGGCGGTGAAAGCCGTTGCCGGCGCCCACACGGAGGCGGAAAATGCGATTAACGGCATAGGGATTGTCAAGGTCATGGGAAGGGAGTCGGGATTTATTGCCGCACATACGGCCCTTGCCAATAATGACGTAAATTATGTTCTTATCCCGGAGGTTCCTTTCGACCTTGACGGGGAAAACGGATTGCTTCGTCATCTGGAAAAAAGATTGGAGCGTCGCCATCACGCCGTAATTCTGGTAGCCGAAGGCGCGGGCCAGGAGCTTCTGGCCGCTTCGTGCGGCGTCGATGCTTCCGGAAATAAAAAGCTCGGTGACATAGGCATTTTCCTCAAAGATAAAATCAGTGAGTACTTCAGAAAGAAACAGATCGAAATTAATCTCAAATACATTGATCCCAGTTATATTATCCGCAGCACACCGGCGAACCCGAACGATTCGATTTACTGCGCGAGACTCGGCACGAATGCGGTTCATGCCGCTATGGCCGGCAAAACCGAGGTGCTTATAAGTCTTTTTAATAATCATTTTGTGCACATACCGATATCTCTGGCGGTATCGAGAAAAAATCGTATAGACCCGGACAGGGAGCTTTGGTGTGATGTTGTAATGGTGACCGGTCAGCCCAGGCTGATGAAAAACTAAACGCCGAAACGCGGGCCGAAACCGGTAAGAAAAGGAATTCTCGCATTTATTAAATTTAGGTTATAACAGGATGACAAAGAAATCGAAAAAAGAAATATCACGTGAAGTGGGACTGGAAGTTGGTTCTATCTGCGGCAAATATTTCCTCAAACTGGACCATCTTCATTACGGTTACTGGAACGGCGGCCTCGATGTCGATATTACGAATTTGCATACGGCGCAGGATAAATACGCCGAGTTCGCAATCTCGCACATACCCGACGGTGTAAAGACCATACTGGACGTGGGCTGCGGCACGGGACAGATAGCAAAAATGTTAATCGATGCGGGATACAAGGTGGACTGTGTTTCGCCGTCCGATTATATGAACAGGCACATTCGCGAGCTTTTAGGGGACAAGAGCCGTATTTTCGAATGTACCTACGAAGAGATAGAGACAACGAATAAGTACGATATGATATGGTTTTGCGAGAGCTTCCAGTATATAGATCCGGAGAAAGCGCTGTCCAATACTATCGAGCTTCTCAATGACGGCGGTTATTTATTTATATGTGACATTTTCAGGAGAGATACAAAAAACAAGGGGCTTATGGGGGGAGGTCACGATATAAATAAATTTCACGACCTTGTCGAGCAAACACCGTTTAAGCTGATCGAAAATAAAGATATTACCGAGCAGACGGCGCCGAATATGGACCTTATGAACGACATACTCCATAACGTCGTCCGGCCCGTTGTTAACGCCGGCATGCGCCTTTCCGAGAGCCGGTATCCAATGGTCGTCAAATTCCTGAAATGGAAGTACAGGAAAAAAATGGATAAGCTCGGCAATAAATATTTTTCAGGCGGCAGAAGCGGCGAAGATTTCAAAAAATTCAAGACTTACCAGCTTTTGCTTTATCAAAAACAAGCCCTGTGATAATACCCCGCGGCGTTTGATTGTTTTTTGATTAATCGAACAGTGCCTCGACGAATGTCGCCGGGTCGAATTCGGCGATATCTTCCGGCTTTTCGCCCAAGCCGACGAATTTTACCGGGATATCGAGCTGGTCCTTGATGGCGATTACGATTCCGCCGCGGGCGGTGCCGTCCAGCTTGGCCAGGACAATTCCAGTGACGTTAATCGCCTCGGTAAAAAGTTTCGCCTGGGAGATTGCGTTTTGGCCTGTGGTAGCATCCAGGACCAGCAGGACTTCGTGCGGCGAGCCCTGAATTTTGCGGGTGACAACGTCGCGGATTTTTATCAGTTGCTTCATCAGGTCGGTTTTGGTATGAAGTCTGCCCGCCGTATCGAGAATCAGGATGTCTGAGTTTCTTGCCAAGGCGGCTTCGCAGGCGTCGAATGCGACCGCGGCCGGATCCGAGCCGGTTTGATGTTTTACAATCTGAACGCCGATACGTTCGGCCCAGATACTCAACTGCTCTACGGCGGCGGCACGGAACGTATCGCAGGCGGCCAGAAGTACCTTTTTGCCGTCGCGGCTCAAAATATATGCGAGCTTGGCTATGCTCGTGGTTTTTCCCGTGCCGTTGACACCGGCGACAAGGATAACGGTCGGACCGGATTCGGCGCGATGCAACTGCCGGTCTCTGTCCGGCCAATAGCTTTTTATATGCTCTTTTAAAAATGGTATGATATCGTCTGTTGTTGCGATTTTCTTGCCGCGATAAGCGTCCCGAAGCTCCGAAACGAGCTTAAACGTTGTCTCGACACCGATATCGTCGCTTATCAAAGTTTCTTCCAGCTCGTCGAGCAGCGATTCGTCGATTTTCCTGCCGAGGCTGAGCACCGACGAAAGCGAAGTCGCTATTTTTGCGCGTGTTTTACCCAATCGCTCTTTGAAATATCCGGCGGTTTTTGAAAATATTCCCACAGTTTTCTACCTTTCATAAAATCGCATCCGGCCGGAAACTGCTTCTTTCCAGTTAATTGTGCCGATACGGTCCTGATAGTATCGGGATTTACGAAAAATTCAAGTCCGCTTAAGAGTTAATTTTAAAGAAGTGCAATAATTATCAGGTTTGAACGATAACTTTTCGTTTTTTGCATTGTGAAGGAAAAAAGTTTTGACATGCGGAAAAATTCAGGTTAAGCTTACTAATCGTCCCACATCATTTAAGCTTGTTTAATGCTTGAATTGTGCTGGTGGGGGATATATACGAGGACGAACAGATAGATTTCGCTTTAGAAACGGCATCGACTCACAAGGAACTTCTGGTGTGGCAAACTACGAGATTGATGATATTTTCGCCGATATACTTGAACGTGCAAAGGCGCTTGATCCGGCCAATTCCCGCAGTTGGTTCGATAAACTGACGGTTTTGCATCTGGACGGCGGCTCTCTGGGAATCGGTTGTCCCGACGAGGCGACCGTCCGGTTTTTGCAGGATAATTGTAAAAACAGCTTCACACGTGCGGCACAGCAGGTAACAGGCCACCTTATCGCGGTCGATTTCTCGGTGAGTGTTAAATCGAAATTTGCCGGACAGCCCAAACGCAGCGAAACGGAGCTGCGGCTTCATCCCGACTATACGTTCGATAATTTTGTCGTCGGGCCGAGCAACCGGCTCGCGCATGCAAGCTGTATCGCTGTAAGCCAGTCGCCCGGCAATACTTATAATCCGCTTTTTGTCTATGGCAATTCTGGCCTGGGAAAGACACATCTTTTACACGCCGTTTGCTTTGAGACACGGCAGAAATTTCAAAACACCGTCATACGGTTTCTAAGCTGCGAAGAATTCGTCAACAGGTTTATCAGGGCGATTGAGGAAGGAAATCTAGTCGGCTTTCAGAGCCAATTTCGCACCGTCGATACGCTGATTATCGACGACGTCCAGTTTTTGCGCGAACGCGAGCAGAGCCAGGAGGAATTTTTCCATACATTTAACGCCCTTTATAACAACGGCAAACAAATTATCCTCAGCGCCGACAGCCCTCCCGGCAAGATTCCTTCTCTTGAGGCCCGCCTGATAAGCAGGTTCAACTGGGGGCTGGTTGCGCGGATAGATCCGCCGAGCTATGAGACAAGAGTGGCTATTGTCCAGAAAAAAGCCCATCTTCGGGGCTTCAGTATTTCCGATGAAATCGCCGAGTATATCGCCCGGAAGGTCCAGGCGAATATCAGAGAGCTGGAAGGGGCGTTGACGACGATTTATGCCGTTGCGACGACAACCGGCAGTGAAATCGATCTCGAACTTGCTCAAACCGCACTGGAAGGGCAAATCAAGGCATCCGCCAGGCATATCAGTATCACCGACATCATCGGTGTGGTGACGAATCATTTCGACGTCCGCCTTGCGGATTTACAAAGCAAAAAGCGAAGCCAGAGCATTACCGAGCCGCGGCAGATATGTATGTTTTTGGCCAGAAATCTGACCAATCACAGTCTCGAAGAAATCGGCGGCCATCTGGGCGGCCGCGACCACACGACAGTTATGCACGCCTGTAATAAAATCAATCAGGTTAAAGAGACCGATCCTAAAATGAACGGCCTGCTTAACGATCTGACTAAACAAATCACACAGCCCGTCAAAATATGATAACGGCAGAGGGATTACCGGCTTCGTAGTCCTTTTAAATTAATGCTCTTTTGTTTTTTATTCCGAATTAATATGATATGAGCACCCCATATCATAAAAAACAGAAATTCTCAAGTCGTCGGAATTTATCCGGAACAACATGGAAAAATTGATGGATAGAAAAATCGTTGTTTTGTGTATCTTCTGTGTTTTTTGCCTTGCTGGTTTTGTATTCTTATATATCCGAAATATCGGCGGTCGTCTCAAAAGAGCGAGTGGGCCTGTTCCGAATGAGATTTACGTATGGCAGCGTCAATGGGATTCGGGTGTATCGGAGGCAATTTCGGAAACGGCTTCGGAAGTAACCGGTTTTGCGATTTTAGCCGCGGAGGTTTCTTTCAGGCAGGGGAATATCGAGCAGATTGTACGCGTACCGGTCAATTACCGGGATCTTAAGATGGCACGAAAGCCCGTGACTTTGGTTCTGCGAATAGGCCCTTTCTCAGAAACATTTCGCGAAAAATCAAAAATCACAGAGCTTCTGAGCAAGCTCGCAGGTTCGTTAATAATTGAGGCATGGGAAAATGACATAGAGCCGAAAGAATTGCAGATAGACTTTGACTGTGCCGAATCCAAACTTGCCGACTACCGGCAGTTGGTAAAAGCATTGCGCGGGGAGATTTCCCTGTTGCGGCAGAAAGATTCAACCGAAGGACAATTGCCCTTACCGGTTGTGATTACTGCCTTGCCCTGCTGGCTTAAACACAGGTCTTTCAAAGCTCTTGCGCAGGAAGCGGATGGTTTTGTTCTTCAGGTTCATTCGGTGGAACTGCCGAAAGACGCCGGTGCCCAGATTGAGCTATGTAATATTGATTCTTCTTTGAAATGGGCCGAGAGGGCGGCCCGGCTTGGTGTTCCGTTTCGGGTAGCTCTTCCAACTTACGGATATGCTATCGGATTCGATAAGGACGGCAAATTTCTGGGCATTTCTGCGGAAGGTCCCTCTAATTTCCGACCCGATGATGCGATTGTTCGTGTTGTTGGTTCCGATGCCGCGGCGATAGCCGGACTTGTGCGAAAATGGCATACTGACAGACCTGCTAACATGCAGGGTTTGATTTGGTATCGTTTGCCGGTAAGTACTGACCGGCTAAACTGGAAGCCTCAGACTCTTTCTATGGTTATAAAAGGAATCACACCTCGAAGGGAGATTGAAGTGGATATCGATCGTTCCGAGGCCGGGCTTGCGAAAATATCTTTGGCGAATACGGGTCAGTTAGATTGCCTGCCGGATTTTGATGTAAAAATCGAATGCCGGCAATCCGAGATTATCGCCGCCGACGGTATGAACGGATTTGTTTTCGAGAATAATAGGCCGAGCGGTGTTAGTCTCAAGTTTGCAAAAGACCATAGTTTTTCGAAGATAAATCCCGGCGAACAATTAATGATAGGCTGGTTGCGTATTAACGGCGAAACCGAGGTTAAGGCATATGTCAACGAGATGGATTGAAAGAATTTTTGCAGTATTTTTTTTGATATCGATTTTTACAGGTATTTCACGTCCATGCGGCCCGGGCCTGCCGAACCGGGTGCTCGAAGAAAGAGATGATTATGTTCTTAAGCCGCCGGAAGGATATTTCGCCGTGGAAATCGAACGTATAAGACAAACGCTCGATGGCACTCAATTACCGGGTGGCTTGCTCGGTTACGAATCTAAAAATAATATTGAAACTTCCGATGCGGATTTGAGCGATTTGAAAAAAGCGATGGGGAACGCTGACGCAGATAATCTTAATTTACAAACAGCCATCGAGGAGTATAAGAAGGCGCGTCGGGTCATAAGCAATTTTAAAAAGGCAGAAAGACAATGGCAAAGGGAAAAGAATGTTTGGGGACATCGTTTTGATGCTAATCAATCGCCCGCCCCGGAGTTTATTCCGCCTGATATTCCCGCCGGATTGCCTGTGGAATTCGATGATTATTTTCGAGGGGCGGTTTTGTATCATCAGGGACGATTCGATGCGGCAAAATCCGTTTGGGAGCGGCTGCTCCAGCGGCCCGAAAACAAGAGAAAATACAGGTCAACGTGGGCTGCATATATGATAGGCAGGGTGTTGGTGGACAGCGAGCCGGAGGATGCCGCCGAATGGTTCGGACTTGTGCGAAGATTGGCCGGCGAAGGTTTTGCCGACAGCCAGGGACTTGCCGCGGCAAGCATCGGCTGGGAGGCTCGTGCCGAATTTAATCGTGGCAATTATTCGCAGGCGATTGCATTATACATGGCGCAATTTGCCACGGGAGACAGAACGGCTTTGCCGTCGCTTCAGATAGTTTGCGCTGATGTATTGAGGAGTGACATCGGCGTACAAAAAGAAATAGCGGCAAATCCCCTGGCCCGTAAGGTTGTTACTGCTTATATTTTATCACACGGCGGCCCTTTTCATAGGCCACCGTCTCCCGAGCTGATTAATAAATGGCTTAAGGCTATAGAAGGGGCAAATATAAATACTATCGATGAAGCGGGGCGTTTTGCATGGATGTCGTATTCGATGGGCCAAACCGGCCTTGCGAGACGGTGGGTTTCAAAAGCGCCGCAAAACGATATTATGGCACAATGGATCGGAGCCAAGCTGCTTTTACAGGAAGGCAAAGTAAGCGATGCTACGAAACAGCTTGTTCGAGTAGCTCGAATAGTTGCGCCCAATGGCCAGATGAACGAATATCAGAAGTATGATTATTTTGATAATTCGGTCGTTCCGGCTGCAAAAGTCATCCGCGGTGAGCTGGGTTCGTTGTATCTCTCTCAAAGACAATATATCGAATCGCTCGATACGCTGATGAGAGGGGGACATTGGGAGGACGCCGCCTATATAGCCGAACGCATTTTAACAGTTGAGGAACTGCAAACTTATATCGATAAAACATGGCCCGATGGGGGTGAAGATAATTTATCACAGGAAATGTCAGTTGCGACTATGCTGAGATTTCTTTTTGCCCGCCGGCTGGCTCGGCTGGGTCGCTTCGAGGATGCTCGTCCATATTATCCTGTTAAGTGGCAGAAAAGGCTGGATGTCTATACCCGTGCGTTATGGGACGGCGACCGGCGGCGGCTTTCGGGTCCAGAACGTGCGTCGGCTTTGTGGAAGGCGGCGGTTATTGCACGTTACGAAGGTATGGAATTAATGGGTACCGAACTTGAGCCGGACTGGTCTGTTTATAGCGGCAAATATAATCGAAAGCCTATGACGGACATCAGAGGAAACAGACAGTTTGTAAAAATTACTTCGAGCAGCTCCGATGAAATACAGCGTACTCAACAAACTATACCACCCGAGGAGAGATTTCATTATCGTTATATTGCGGCTCAACTGGCATGGCGCGCCGCAGAGCTTATGCCTGATAATTCCGATCAGACGGCGCGAGTTCTTTGCATAGCAGGCTCGTGGCTAAAGGCAAGAGATCCCGGAGAGGCGGATAAATTTTACAAATCTCTGGTAATAAGATGTCGCAAGACAAATCTCGGCCGCGAGGCAGACAAAATTCGCTGGTTCCCGAATATGGAATATAGCGGCGCCTTTTTACTAAAAGAAGTCGAATAAGACGATTTGGGGGAAGTTTGCCGCATATTTAGTTTTTTCTGTAAATATTTGGATACGTTTGAACCTTGCGCTATTGTTATGCAACTATAAAGGTATAACGTTGAAAAGGAAACACAGGAATTGACCGATAAACAGGCGATATATTATGAGCTCCTGGTTTTGCGTTGCTGCCGTGGGCGTAAGGATGCCCTTGAGGAATTGGTGACAAACTGGGAAAAGCCGCTTTTTTATTATATTCACAGGCTGATAGAAGACCAGCAGCAGGCGTGGGAA
>JAFGBG010000016.1 GCA_016933295.1 Sedimentisphaerales bacterium
GGAGGTGGAGATTACAGAGACCCAGAATAATCAGCCTGTCGAAAATGCCAGGGTTACGGTTCGTAAGCAGACAGGTAACATGTCTTTCGGTGCCGATTCGGGTAAAGATGGAATCGCCCGACTTCGCCTGATGCCCGGAGAGTACCAACTGGCCAGTGTTTATCTACGAGGATCGATGTCTGCCCGTCGCTCCCGGAGTCCTATGACGATGGAGCCTATTATTATAGAAGACGGCATGACCAAACGTATTACACATCAGGTTACCGGTCAGCCGAAAGTCTCGGGTATTGTACGGGATGATAAAGGGAATGCGTTAAAAGATGTGAAATTGTTCGTTTGGCCGATGGGATTTCAAACAGCCAGTTCGGATGCCGAGGGTAAGTACGAAATCACATGGGACCCGGACAGGTTGCCAAGTGGTCCTGATCGAGGCAGTTATTTGATTGGTCGGGATGAAAAAAATAACCTGGCTGTGGCTGAAGAAATAAATCCGGAAACAAAAACCCTGGACATCGTTCTAAAGCCGGGTGTGATTATTTCCGGGAATGTAGTTGATCCCGATAATAAACCGCTCGAAGGAGCGCGGGCATCTGTAATGCTTTTTGCTTTTAGTATGGGTTCAACAATGGGATCCGATTCAGTGCAAACTGATACCGATGGGAATTTTGAAATCAGGGCCGTCCCCCCCGAACAGAGGTACAGCATCTATACAAGAGCGGAAGGATACGGCGTAAAAAATCAGGAAATCAATATCAATATGGCCGTAAGCAATCGTCTTGATATCGGGACGATAACGTTACCGCTGGCGAATCTTACCGTTTCCGGCGTCGTTGTGGATGTCAACGACAAGCCGGTGCCTAACGTTTCAATTTTTAGCTCCGGCGATAACCAGCCGAGTCAAAATACGCAAACGGATGCCGAAGGCAGATTCGAGATTAAAGCGTGTGAAGGAAGAATTCGAATCAATGCCAATTCATCAGGAAGAACAAATTTATACGGCAACATCGAAACAGACGGCGGGGCTTCCAATGTCAAGATAGTAATCAGTGGAAGGGGGACGTCAAGCAGGTATGTGCCGAAACAGCCGCCTTCGCTTGTTGGTAAATCTCTGCCTGAGCTGAAAGATTTTGGAATTGAATCTTTGCCGGATACAAACGATAAAATTGTGCTTGTCTGCTTTTTCGATTACCAGCAGCGGCCGTCGAGAAATTGCATTCTGCAATTGAGCAAAAGAGCACAAGAGCTAAAGTCAAAAGATATAGTGTCGGTTGCTATTCAGGCATCGAAAATTGACAAAGCCTCTTTAGATGAATGGATCAAGGAGCAAAGCCTTTCTTTTCCCGTTGGAATGATCGAAGGCGATTCTGAAAAAGCACGTTTTGCCTGGGGATTAAAATCTAGTCCCTGGCTGATTCTGACCAATAAACGGCATATTGTCACCGCCGAGGGATTTGGTGTTACGGAATTAGATCAGAAAATTGGAGAATTGAACAATGCTGAACAATAAAAGAATTCTTCTCGTCGTTATTATCATATTTGCAATTACTTCTTTTTATCCGGCGGAAATGCAGGGCGGCGAGCAGAACGCGGCGGAACTTGTCCGTGCCGTTCGCGAGAGCGAAAACTGGATTCATGGCGTTCAAAGCCTGTACCTTCGCTTCGAGAGTAAATGGACGAGGACTCAGGGCCAGAACCTGACAGTCGGAGCCGAGTCTGGAGAGCAATGTCCGGATGGTTGTAGTCCGGCGGAAAAACTGCCGCAGTTGCAGCCGAGCACTGAGGGAATCCTGGAATATGCGATGGACGAGGGGCGTGCAAGATTTCTGAACCAGGAATCCGGGCAGGGACATCAATTGACCGTCTGGGACGGCAAACAGCTAATCTCCCACGAGAAATATGCCGCAATCAATCAGGAGAATTACAGTTTGAGCTGGACGCCGCAAGGCAGCTTCGATGAGCTGATTGCCTTTCAGACCAGTTGGCCCAGGTCGCAGCCTCATTCGTTCTGGTGGGATCGTAAAGATGTCGAAGAGTGGCTGAGCTACTACGGCCGACCGGAAGAGTATAAAATCGCCGGGCGATGCGATTATCGGGGAGTGGATTGCTACAAACTGGAATTTTATCCGAAAGATTTGTTGGGGATAATAGTCGGTCAGCCGCATCAGTGCGATGCGGGAATAGAAAACCGCCTTAAGTACGGATATATCGGCGAGGCGCGAGGACTTGCCGACCAGTTTTATCGCTGGTATGTCGGAGCGAAAGACCACCGCTTATATGGAATTGTATGGTTAGTGAGCGGTAAGCCGCACGTCGAGCACTGGATGCTCGATTATAAGCAGGTCGCCGACGGCTGCCGGCTTCCGATGACTCAGGGGTACGAATTATATGCCCGGGATAACGACGGCCGGGCTTATGTCGAAGCACGCAGGGATTTGAAAATCACCGAAGTGCGTTTGAACCAGAAACTGCCGGATGATTTGTTTAAGATCGAGCTGAAGAAAGGTGTCGAAATTATAGACAGCAGGAACGGCCGTGAGGTGAGATATATTTACGAACCAGAACCGCCGTCTCTGGCGGGGAAAAAATTACCCGCTTTAGATAATATCAAGTTCGAATCCGTTTCCGATTCAAGCTCGGAAGGAATGATACTCCTTTGCTTCTGGGATATGGAGCAGCGTCCATCGCGGAATTGCCTCATACAACTGAGCAAAAGGGCACAAGAGCTAAAGGCAAAAAATATAGCGTTGGTTGCTATTCAGGCATCAAAAATTGACAAAGCCTCTTTAAATGAATGGGTCAAGGAGCAAGGCTTTTCATTTCCCGTTGGAATGATTGAATCTGAAATAGAAAAGACGCGTTTCGACTGGGGCGTAAAATCTCTGCCGTGGTTGATTCTGACGGATAAAAATCATGTTGTCAGAAGCCAGGGATTCAATGTGAATGAGTTGAACGATAAATTATAGACTGATTAATTGGAAGGATTTACTATGCGTGGAAAATGGATAACGGTTTTTTGTACAGGATTGATATTGTTTGTCGTTAATTATTCTGCCGCCCAGGATGCAAAGGAAGTCACCTTTACCGGCAGGGTTGTTGATGATGCGGGTGAACCGGTTGTCGGGGCTAAGGTGGGATTATATAAAATAAAAATCGATGTCGGAGTGATGTCATACGATGTTGAGCTGATGCAGCAGTTGTCAACAGAAGACGACGGCAAATTTGTTTTCAGGACTCAGGCCGACGGCGATGAATTGACGAGCCAGACAATCATTCTCGTGCGAAAGGAAGGGCTTGCTTTCGGCTGGGCAAACTGGCAGTTAAATGATAATTCTGATGCCGGGATAATATTGAACAAGGCACAGGTTCTTGCCGGAACGGTTGTTGACGAAGCTCGAAAGCCTGTTGCCGACGCCGAAATCTCTATTTCGTTTATGGTAGTCCGAACGCAGGAGAGACCGCAATACCTGATAGGACAAACATTGCCGGATGTTTTAACGGTTAAAACTAATAAAGACGGCAAATTTTCTTTTGAGAATATACCCGCCGGCGCAACGGCGGAATTCGTTATCAAAAAAACCGGCAAAGCCACTGTCAGTACGCTGGACATCCAAAATTCCCGGGGCGAGCAACTCCAGTTTGCAGCCGGGCAGACTGATATCGAGATTATTCTGCCGGATGAAGCAAAGATAGAGGGGACCGTTGTGGATAAAGCAACCGGAAAGCCGGTGCCTGATGTCAAAATGATAATAATGAAGGGACTTAATCCGCAACCTTTTGGCCAGAGGACATTTATTTCCAAAGAAGACGGTACATTTAGCGTTGACTCGCTTGCCGCGGGTGTTCATAAAATTCAAATTGTATCATCTGCCGAGGGACTTGATGATTGGGTAGCGGAACCGATGGAAGTGATAACAGAGCCCGGCAAAACTAAAAGCGGTGTAAAAGTTGAATTAATCAGGGGTGGAATTCTGGAGGTCGAAGTGACGGAGGCCGACAGTAATAAACCTATTGAAAATGCGAGGATTATTATTCAACAACCCGACGGTAGTGTATCTACCGGAACTACTTCAGATGTAAATGGTATTGCCGGTATTCGACTGAATCCGGGTCAGTACCAAATCGTTCAGGTATATAAAGAGGGATATTCGCGTGACAGAAGACAGGAAGCTGTCACGGTCGAAAATGGTAAGACGGCACGAGTGAAATTCCAGCTTGGCGGCCAGCCTAAAATTACCGGTGTTGTTCGTGACCAGTCGGGCAATCCCATAACAGGTGCCAGGATTAGAGTCTGTCCAATGGGCAGGGGAGAGAGTGTTTCCGGCGCCGAGGGTAAGTTCGAAGTCATTTGGGATCCCGGGAGCCGGCCCAGCGATGAAGAGCCGGAAATATACATTGTTGCCCGGCATGAAGAAAAGAACCTGGCTGCTGCTGTGGAAATAGAGAATGATACCAAAACGCGGGATATACAGCTTCTGCCGGGCATAACTTTAATTGGTAAGGCTATGGATCCAAATAATAAGGGTATTCCTGGTGCCCAGATTTCGATTATGTTAAGGGCATCGAGATCGGGCTGGGGCTCGACGATAGGAAACAATATAGTAAAAATTGATGAAGAGGGAAATTTCGAGGTCAAAGCCGTTCCCATCGGACACAGATACAGTATTCATGCAAGAGCGGATGGATATGGTCAAAATAGTATCGAGGTTAATACAAAAAATGCTGTTAATAATCGCCTCGATGCGGGGGCTTTAACTCTGCCGATAGCGAATCTTTCCATTTCAGGTATAGTTGTGGATTCGGACGGCAAACCTGTTGCCGGCGCAAGGATTTACTATTACGGCGAAAACCAGCAATCTCGAAATGCAGAGACCGGTGCAGATGGTAAATTCACGCTTGATAAACTTTGCGAGGGATCCGTACAAGTTTCTGCAGAGAAAAGCGGCCAAACAAGATTATACGGCTCCGTACAGACAGAAGGCGGGGCGAGTGGTATAAAAATCATAATCAGCGAAAGACAGACTGGAATAAGTTATCAACCCAAACAGCCGGCTTCGCTTGTTAGAAAAGCTTTGCCGGAACTGAAAGATTTGAATATTGAGCCGCTACCCGCAATCGATAATAAAGCCGTGCTTATCTGTTTTTTCGATATGCAGCAGAGGCCGTCTCGGAATTGCCTCATACAATTGAGCAAAAAAGCTCAGGAACTTAAAGAAAAAGATATTACCGTTATCGCCATTCAGGCCACGAAAATAGATAAAAGCGATTTGGATGAATGGATAAAGGAATATGATATTCCTTATGCGATTGGAATGGTTGAAACGGATTGGCAGAAAGCACGCTTTGCCTGGGGTGTTAGCTCTCTTCCCTGGCTTATTTTAACGGATAAAAATCATATTGTCAGCTCGAACGGCTTTCCATTGAGCCAGCTCGATAACAAAATTCGGGAGAGCGGAAATGTTCAATAATAAAAAGATATATATACCCGCGGCTTTTTTTTGCATAACATTTGCGATTTTTTCGTCGGTCAAAGGTGCCGAAACCAAAACGGGGGCTCGTATTGTTTGTTTCCCTTCCGATGTTTCTCTCGGCAGTCTCAGGATACGGGACCAAGATTCGCGACTCTGGCAGGATTGGAAGGATTACGGCTTTGCCAGGGGAGATATAAGTGTCCCTGAAGGCAAAGAACTGCGGCTGGACGTATCCTATGAACATCTCTCTGTTTTATCAACTCTCAAATCCGGCGATATACAGGAAATATATATCAGTTCTCAGGATTTAAAAGATGCCGACCTTTTACATATCAAAGGCCTGAGCGGTTTGGAATCGCTGTATCTGAGCGGTACTTATGCCGGACCGTGCCCATTCACGGGCGAGGGATTAGTAAATCTTAAAGACATGAGTAAGATGCATACCTTGAGTCTGGATTTTACTCAAATCACGGATGATAACTTAGTTCATTTGAAGTCTCTGTCAGGCTTGGAAACTCTCCGCCTGCATCGAAACAGACAACTTTCCGGAGACGGACTTGTATATCTTAAGGACTTTAAGCATTTGCGAGAAATTCAATTCTATGCCACACCTATACAGGATTTCGGTCTTGAGCATCTCAAACAAATCAAATCGCTCGAGATTCTCAGCCTTCAGTCAACGAATGTTACCGATGAAGGATTAGCTCATCTCAAGGAATTGCCGCATCTTCGACGGCTTCTTTTGCCGAACCAGATAAGCGATAACGGTGTAGCTTATATAAGCGGCATAAAATCTCTCGAAGACCTGCTTATTTATAGTCCTGCAATAACGGACTCCGGACTGGCTCATCTTAAAGACCTGCCGTTTTTGGAAAAACTAACGATTTTTTCGCCGGTAGTGACCGGGGCGGGAATAGAAAAAATATTGTCAACTCGACCTGACCTGGAACTCAAATTAGCCCTGCGTTTCAATAACGATTCGGAAATGGAGTGCCTGAAAAATCTGCCTTATGTCACTTCGGTTTCCACTTCTCGCTCGCAAGTCAGTGATTCGGGATTGGCGAATGTCTCGCGTCTGACAAATCTGAATTATCTGAATTTAAGTTACACGAATATTACCGATGCCGGTTTGTCACATATTAAAAATCTGCGTAAGATTGAAGAAGTAAACCTTGACGGAACGAAAATCGGCGATGAGGGATTGTCTTGTCTCAAAGATATGGTCTCTATGAAGACACTTCGTCTTTACGATACGAATGTAACCGATGCCGGCATGGTCTATCTTGGAAAAATGAAATCACTCGAAATGCTGTTTCTTAATGGCACTCGAATCGGCGATGCCGGTCTTGTTTATCTTAAAGACATGAAAGATATGGTTGTTCTTTTTCTTGGAGGAACAAATATTAAGGGAGCCGGCCTGGCTCATATCAAGGACTTAAAAGCATTGAGGCATTTGGAACTTTCCGAGACGCCGCTTACCGATGAGGCGGTGGGACATCTCAAAGAAATGACCTGGCTGCAGGTGCTTTCGATTAACGCAGCCGGCATGTCGGATAAGGCCGTAAAGGAGCTCGGACAAGCTTTGCCGAACTGCTCGCTGCGAATCTCGAAAGAAATTGCCGCATCGCAAGATTCTCTTTGATGAAAGTTCAAGAGAGAAAACTTTGGGTATTTTGGTTGCTTAGGTAGTGATAACAAAGTCCAATCTGCTAAATAAATGGTATTTTTGGAGAATATTATGAAAAAAATATGCTTTTTAGTAATGTCGCTATTTGTGACTTTTGCCGGATACGGTCAAGATGTAAAGCCGCAAATGCTCTCCGGCAAAGTAATTGATTCCGATGGCAAACCGGTTTCCAATGCGAAAGTTGTTTTGTACTATCAGCATACACGATGGGGCATGGGCAATCGTATCGTCGGGCAGACCGAATCGGGAATCGACGGTTCGTTTACGTTCGAAGATTTTCTGAAATACGCCGACGCTAAGCAATATCCATACGGCAGTGATTCATACGTTCTTCTGGCCTCCCATTCGAGCTATGCCTTTGGCTGGAAACAGATAGTTCGGAATGCAGAGCAATCTGCGTACGAAATCATACTGACCTCGCCAAAATCGCAAACTATTACCGTAACCGACCATGATGGGAATCCTTTGGCCGGCGTCCGCGTATGGCCGTATAGTGTCGGCAGTCAATCCGATTCGGAACCGCTTTTTCGCAACAGGCTTTCTTTGCCTACCTATGTCGATATCGTCGGCGGCGTGACAGGTGCCGATGGAAAGGCAACTATAACAAATCTGCCTAAAACGAGCTGCAGTTTTTACGCCGAGCTTAAGGGATATGCCGCCGGATTGTCCTTTTCAGGAAGCAGGCCCATTCGTCTGAGTAAAGGAGCTACCGTTTCGGGCACTGTTCTGGACGAAGATAAAAAACCTGTAGAAGGGGCCTTAATCAAATTCCATACCGAATGGATGTGGAATTTCTTTTTAACCAGAACCGATTCTCAGGGCAGATTCCGCCTTGAAGATTTGCCTGCCGAAGGCTGGGACATGAGCCCCTGGGGACAATCTGCCGGTGCTAATGGAATATATGTTATAACTATCGAGCATGAGGATTATATCGCTCCGGAAGCGCAGGATACGTTCAAGTCGGGTGACATTGTCGAAGATTTTGCCATTGATGCGTATCGAGGAACACTGATTAACTGCCGCGTTGTGGATGTCAATACGAACCTGTCGTTGGCCGGAGCTCGTATATACGGCTCAAATGAAAGCGGTCGTATCGACGGTCGAACCGATGCGAACGGCGTTTTAACCGTACGAGTGATGTCCGGCCAGACTTCTTTTTACTTCGGTTCGCCGCCGGAGGGGCTATATATGCTCAGGGGTGAAAATCCGCCGGAATCAAGCATTCGTTTTGATGCCCAAGGCGAAGAAAAGACCGTTACTATAAAATCTCCGCCTGTCGCCGGGCGCCTTACGACCGTAAAAGGCAAAGTCCGGCTGCCGGACGGCTCACCTGCGGCAAATATTAAAATATCCACGACCAATTCAGAATCCTACGAAACGCTCACCTGGGGCGGGGCCGGCGGAGCTTACACCAGCACAAATTCCGATGGTTCGTTCGAGATGAAGGAAGTGCCGGCCGGACTGAAACTTTTTCTCTATGGAAATACAAAAGATAATCAATATGTCCTTGCGGAAGTAATTGAAAATGTTGAAGACCCAACCGTCTTATCTGCTCCGCTGATTATGAAACAGGGACAGGAGACGGATATATTGCTTACTGATAAACGAGACGAGCCGGTTGCGAATTTAGCCTTAAAAATAAGGCCTATGATGTGGGGCAATCAGATTTTCCGCGCAGATTCTCTCAACGGCAAAACCGATGCACAAGGGCAATTAAAAATGAAAGGTATTCTGCCGGGTATGGAATATTTTGTCATTGATTCACGTGGGGAAGACGGTCCTCGGGACATGTACTACAACCAGACCATGGCCTTGATTCCATTGGAAAAAGAGGAAGCAAAAATACCTTCATTTGACGGGATCGATATTAAGTTTGACATCGGGCAGGCGAAAGACAAGATGCTTTTAATCTGTTTCTGGGATATCCAGCAGCGTCCGTCGAGAAATTTGGTAAAAGAGCTTGCAAAACGGGAGAAAGAGCTTCGGGAAAAAGATGTTGTCGTTTTATTAGTGCATTCCTCGGACATTCAGGCGGAGGAGCTTAATAAATGGATTGAAGAAAATAAGATACCATTTGCATCCGGTCGTATTACGGGCGAGCCTCGGGAAGTTTTGTATCGTTGGGGTGTGCGGTCTCAGCCCTGGCTGGTCCTGGCGGATGAAAACGAAAATCTTAAAACGGAAGGTTTTGATTTTAATCAGCTCGACGAAAAACTTCAGGAGAAAAATTCCGCCGGTCCGGCGGAAAAACAGTTGCCTGACGTTTCGGAAAAGATTCTTTTGAGGCTGGTTGACTCCAATGGTTTGCCGGTGGATAGCGCCAAAGTAGGAACGAATGTTCGAACTCGTGAGCGAGCGTCACTTGATGGCAATTTATCCTGGACTCTAAGCGGTCATGAGAATAACATTTCAAACCAATGGGGCGAAATATCATTATTACGGGAAAAGCTTTTTCCTTCGGGCTGGGCGGAGAATCGAAAGATGGGGCTTTATGTGTTACACGAAGTGCAAAAGATCGGGGCGATTTGCGAAATTTCCAAAAACAACGGGCGGAGCGAGATTGAATTGACGCTGGTTCCTGTTTGTCACGTGTATGGCAAATTAGGAAGTGACGGGCTGAAAAAAATTAATCGGCCCCTCTACTGGACTAATGTTTATTTTTACCAAAATAAAGACAGTTTCGGCCTATTGAGTAATATGTCTGAAGAACAGAAATTTGAATTCCTTGTACCACCGGGTAAATATGGACTATATGCTTATGGGTCAGGAGAGGATGCAGGCGGTCCTCAGGAAATTTCGGTAAAAACAAAAGTTCGGACTCTGACGGTAGAAGTAAAACAAAATCAGGGTGAGCTTGATTTGGGGACAATAGATTTACTCCCGACTAAAATAGCGGCCTTGACGGGAAAGCCGGCCCCTGAGATTGGTCCGATCAAGACCTGGAAAAATGGCTCGCCCATAAAATTGGCCGAGCTTCGCGGCAAAATAGTTATCCTGCATTTTGGAGGTGAATACCCGAGTACAAGTCGTGATTTACCGGAGCTGATTAAGTTGCATGAAAGTTTTAAGGATGAAGGTCTTGTGATTATTAGCCTTTACAACTGTGAATCGATGGAACAATTGGAACAGAGATTTGTCGAAGCTTCCGAAAAATACGGTGGACAGAATAATGTGCCGTACCGAATTGCTGTTGACGGGGGCGAGCCGGGTTTCTTCGAGGGAACGGATAAGATAAGGTTAGGCTCGACATATAATACCTATGATATCACAACATATCCAACGACGATTCTTATCGATCCGCAGGGTACTATTGTGGGTAATCTCAATATTCACAATGCCGGGGCAATAATTCAGAAACTGCTTTCCGCCGCGACCGAACCTTAACTTGCCTCATTGGGAAATCGATTTAAGGATGTTCGGCGGATTTTTATGAATATCGATATCGATTCGATACAAATCGAACGGAGTCGAAAGATGCCGCACTTTCTGGAATTGTATAAAGGATTCTCAGTCGAAAAATTGGATACGCATTTAGTTAAGATTAAGAGACGATAGGAATTTATTGAATTGTCGCTACAAACGGATTATTGAGAGAAAAAAAGAAAGGAAGGTGTCTCATGCGAAGAATGCACATAATCTGTCATTTGGCCCTTCTGTCGGTTGGAACATGCTTCGGTCGTGGCATTACTGTCACCGGGAAGGTGGTCGATTATCTGGCCCGGCCGGTGGCCGATGCGCAAGTGGCGGTGATCGAGAACGGCCGGGAGACGGAGACGCAACTTCAGGATGCCAGGTTGTGTGGTTCGATACGGCGAACCGACGACCGGGGACTTTTTTTAGTTGAGGCAGACATTGAAAACGTGCGCGATGTATACGTCGTTGCCAGCAAGCCCGGTCTGGCTATGGCCTGGGACCGAGCTCCTATAATGGCGGAAAACGCCGACAAAGTCCATTTCAATCTGGTCATGGAAAAACCGGCATCATTAACAGGTCTTGTGGTTGATTCTTCCGGTCGACCTGTGGCCCGGGCGACGGTTCGTGCCGTGCCGAAGACCTGCTATTTATCGAGGTTGAGTCAAAGCCCTGTTTCTTTGCCGCAGGAATGGTTGTCAACGCAGACCGGCGCCGATGGTCGATTCGAATTCAATATCTTCTCGGCGGACGTGAGCTGCGATTTCTGGATCCGGGCCGAAGGCTACTGTTGTACCTATACCTTTACCACCAACTATCTCTCAGGATGTGGTTACGAAGTCGGGCGTTCGGATATAAGGTTAGTTCTGCCCGATGAGCGGCCGGTTCGCGGTCGTGTCGTAGAGCAGGGTACTGATACCACGGTTGCCGATGTGGAACTGGTGATATCACGTCCAACCGACCGCAATCGAAGAGATGAAATCAAGGACAGATACTTGCAATACCAAGTCCGTTCGGATGCCAATGGATGTTTCGTATTTCCGGGCGTACCTGCCGGTGACCATGAGGTTGGCCTGGTGTATCCATCGCAAAAGCTAAGCTCGTGGGTGGCTGAGCCAATCGGTGTCCTGGTAGGACCCGATCATGCCGCTGATAATGTGACTTTCGAAGTGGACAGGGGAGGCTTTGTAGAAATACTCGCTCGCCACGCCCACACGCGGGAACCTCTGGAAGGTATCGTGATATCCATGACCAATCTGTCTTTTTCCCGTTTGCCTCGTACCGACAGTAACGGCGTCGCCCGCATTCGTCTTCGTCCGGGGCAGTCGCGAGCTTTGATCTCGGCCGGTTTTAGCCCTAATGACGAATATCGTAGTTGGGGTCGATATGATACGAGAGAGCCGTTCGTTATCCGGGGGGGGGAAACAGTACGGCTCGAAGCAGACCTGGAGCCTGGATACAGGATAGTCGGGACAGTCGTCGATCAAAACGGCAAGGCTGTTGCCGGAGCCACGGTTAAGAGTCATCCGTTGGGCACCGGAGGTTCCATCATCATGACCATAGGAGACGAGTTTAGGGCCGATGCTCAGGGATGTTTTGATCTGGCATGTGGTGACGCTGACCCGAGTGGATGGTATGTAACCGCCCATTGCAAAGACCGGGATTGGGTCGGCATTGCACCAGTAACCGACTCTGACCAGCCTGTACAGATAAGAGTCGGGCAGGGCGTGACTGTCAAAGGGACTGTAACGAACAAGGATGGAGTCGGGGTTTCCGCCGCCCGTGTGGCCGTGGCCGGGCGCCTGAGTGGAACTGTAACCAATATAACCACGGAAACCTTATGCAATGCCGACGGCGAATTCTTAATCTCTGGTGTATTGGCACCCGACGAGGCGACCGTGTACAGGCTATGCGTAGATGCCTCCGGATATGGTCCTAAGTCATATGTAGAAATCGATGTATCAGACCGGCCGGGGACGGTGACGGACCTCGGTCGAATTGAACTTATTGCCGCAGACCAGTCTCTTGCCGGGATAGCAGTGGATTCCGAAGGGCGACCTGTGCCCAATATCCCGATTTTTATGCATAGCAGTTCGCGAGAAGTAAGCCAGCCCGATAAGAGAGCGGCCACGGATGAGAACGGTCGCTTCCGCTTCGAGAGAATATGCAAAGGCCCTATACGTCTTCAGGCGGACTTCCGGAGCAGCCCTTTATATGGTTATGCCAGTGCCGAGGCCGGACAACAGGATGTGAAGATTTTAATGGTGCCGGGGACTCAGGGTACAGTTGTAAGAAGCAGTACCGGGGCCGGCGTTGTGACGGCCTCGCCGCGATACGAGAATCTCATGGGCAAGCAACTGAATCAGATTGAGGGATTGAAATCTCTTTTGCCGGAGGATGCCGCAGACAGGCCCATGTTGATTATTTTTATGGACCAGCAGCAGCGTCCTTCCCGCCGGGCCGTTATGGATTTATCTGAGCGAGCGGACCGGCTCGAAGAAAAAGGGTTCAAGGTTGTGGCTGTTCAGGTCGCAACGATTGAACGTACAGACCTGGACAAGTGGCTTGCGGCAGAGAATGTCCCTTTCGAAATACAGATACTAAAAGATGATTTCAATAAGCGGCAATACTCCTGGGGCGTCAAATCTTTGCCGTGGCTGATTCTGACCGATAAAAGTCACACTGTCACAGCCGAAGGCTTTGGAATTGGTGAACTGGAAAGCAAAATTTCTGTCGCTTTAAAGTGAGAGAATGATTGAAACAGATTTCTGGTTAAAATATCATCTTGATAAGTATAGCAGGCTCGATTCGAAAATTCGAGCCTCTGCCCTGGAAGAATCCATGCCCGCCGATTAAATGAATGTTCAGGTCCGACCATTGGATTGTCTCGGAAGTATTTATTCGCCTGATTATTGTAACTCTTTTTACAAATCTTCCTGCGTGCGGCCAGGGGCACGGCAAAAAGCCTCTGGCTTCTTCTGTTTTCGCCTCCAGATTGTCATCAATTTGCACCCATGTCTCCAGGCCGGTTTTTGCCGCATCTGTGATTTGCCGCATTCGAGAAGCTAATTGCTGACATGTGAAACCGAGTCTTGACAGCTCGATTTTGTCCGCGTCTATAATCTCCAAAACACCGCGGTTATCGCTGCCCATAAATCCGCCGGCTACCAGCTTCGATGACCGCAGCAGAGCTTCAAGTTTATTGTTTTGGGGTGACTCTTTCATTTTCGTTACCCGTCTAATATTATTCGAATTTGTCGTAGAAAATATTTTTTTCATCCATCCCAAGCTCTCGAAGCACTTTTATCGAGGCTTCGATCATTCCGGGACTGCCGCAAAGATAAGCTTCTGACTTCGAAGCATTCTTTAATCCTTTCCGAACCGCATCTGTGACTAAGCCCTTCTCGTATTTGGAGTTATCGCCGTTATCCGGCTCGGACAATACCGGCACAAATTTGAAATCCGGCAAATTCTTTTCTAATTCTTTCATCAAATCGAGATGAAATAACTGCCGCGGATGATTTGCACCGAAGTAATATACGGCTTTTCTTTTGTTTTGTGTATTTTTCATGTGATGAAGCATGCACTTAATCGGCGCCATGCCCGAACCACCGGCAATAAAAACCATCGGGGCATCGGTTTCGGAGAGCCTGAATTCGCCGTAAGGCCCGTTCATTTTTACTTCGTCACCGACCTTTAGATATTCGAAGCAATACGTCGTACAAATTCCACCCGGCACGAGTCGAATAATAAGGTCGATGATATTTTTTTGTGCCGGGTCGGATGCTATCGAGTACGCCCGATAGACCTCTTCGCTGCTTTTTTCGTAAACAGGTGTTCGCAGTTGGATATACTGGCCGGGGACATAATCCATCGTCTGCGGCTCGACAAGCTCGAATCGAAACTGTTTTATATCGTTGGTGAGGTCCGTAATCTCAGCGCATTTGCAGGTGTATTCGCGGATAGCAAAAAGCTCTTTCGGAATTTCTATCTTCAAATCCTGCCGGACTTTTACCTGACAGGAGAGGCGAACATTCGATTTCCTTTCGTCTTCGTCGAGAAAAGGCTCTTCGGTCGGCAGTAAAGGGCCGGCTCCTTCGAGAACTTTCAGCTTGCACAGGCCGCAGGTGCTTCTTCCGCCGCAGGCGCTGGGAATAAAAATTTTTTCCGATGTCAGCAGCGAAAGCAAATCTCTGCCGCCTTCGACCTCAAGCTCCCTCTCATCGTTTATCGTAATGCGGCAGCGGCCGTAATCGTTCAGGTAGTGCTCTGAGACGACAAGCACGCCCGCCAGCGCCGCCGCAATCAGGCTTACGACCATTACTGCTGTTAGTATTGCAAGAATCATTCCAAACTCATTTGTACCGAAATCAGTTGCCGGATAAAACACCGGTAAAACCTATAAAAGCCAGCGCCATCAATCCAGCTATAATTAAGGTAATGCCCGGGCCCTGCAGTCCTTTAGGTATCCTGTCGATGGCGAGTCTTTGCCGGATACCCGCCATGGCGATAATAGCCAGAAACCAGCCGATGCCGCTGCCGAGGCCGTAACCGAAAGTGACAATGAAGCTGTAGTCACGAATAACCATAAACAGCGAGGCTCCGAGAATGGCGCAGTTGACTGTAATCAGCGGCAGAAAAACGCCGAGCCTTTGATACAGTGACGGAGAAAATCGCTCGATTACCATTTCAACGAACTGAACAAACGCCGCTATGATAATAATGAACAGGATAAAACGAAAGAAATGCAATCCCAAAGGCTCAATCACATACTCATACGCCAGCCAGTTGAGCAGGCAGGTCGATGTCATTACGAAAATCACCGCAAGCCCCAGGCCGAATGACGTTTTGACTTCCCGTGAGACGCCGATAAAAGGGCACAATCCCAAAAAGTAGCTTAACAGGATGTTCTGCGTGAAAATCGCCGAGATAAAAACAACAAAAGCATGAGATAATTCGTTCATTTTGCCTTGTCCTCCTTAACAGCCTGTATCGACCTGAATATCCATGTAACGATGGCAAGCATAAAAAAAGCCCCCGGCGGCATGACCATGATAATCCATTTGTCCCAGTTTGGTCCGCTGAAATATGGCACGGCAAAACCGAGAAAAGTGCCCATCCCGAGAATCTCCCTGAAGGTGGCGATAATCAGGAGAATGAAGGTGTAGCCGAGCGCGTTGAAAAAGCCGTCTATAAATGCCTTGGCCGGTGGATTGGAATTGCCGTAGGCCTCACATCTGCCCATGACAATACAATTGGTTATAATAAGCCCGACGTAGGGGCCGAGATTGCCGCTCATCTCAGGCCAGAAAGCCTTGAGCAACACATCGACTATGATTACGTAGAAGGCGATAATCAGAGTTTCAATCATCATTCGGATATTTCGCGGCGTAAATTCACGCAGAACAGAGACCGTGAAAGAGCTTAAAGAAAGTGTAAATATCAGGGCGACGCACATCACCAGAGTGTTCAGCACGAGGTTTGTGACCGCCAGAGTGCTGCATATCCCCAGCACCTGTTTGAATACAGGATTATTATACCAGAGGCCTTCTGTTATAATACTTTTGGATCGTGAAGTTTTTGCCGTCATTTTGCATTACCCTGTGTGGTTGTTCGAGAAAGCCATTCTTCCAATCCGTCGTTAATAATTTTTTCCAGTCGCGTGCTTGTTTGCGTCGCGCCGGTGACGGCGTGGACATCGCTATCGCCCAGAACCGCGCCGGGGCGTTTTATGTTTAACGGCGGGCCGTCGGTTGAAATTGTTTTGCCGCGGAATTGCTCTGTAAAAGCGGCCTTGGCAATTTCCGCCCCGAGTCCCGGTGTTTCGTTTTGCTGATAGAATGCTATGCCGGTAATTGTTTTTTTGTCCGCTTTGATTCCGATCACACCCTTAATCGGAGCCCAGAAGCCTCGGCCGGAAACAGGCAGAGCATAGGCGATGATTTGCCCGTTTTGCCGCAATGTATAAGCGGCTGCCGAGAAATTGTCCGGCGGGCTGACAGATTCGGTGAATCTTTTATGTAATTCCAGCCTGCTTAAATTTTTTTCGTATAATCCCGGCAGTGCGGCAAGTACCGCTTTTTCAAAGGAGAGCTTCTCGTTCGCCTCGACTCTTTCGCCGGTTACCTGTGTAAAGCCGATTACTATCGTGCTGAAAAATGCCGTAAGGCAAAACATATAAACAACGGGAAACCATGCTTTTTTTCGTATCATTTTTTTGCCTCACTATTATGCCGGGCTTTAACAGAGGTAATTGCATAATCGAGTATGGGGGCGAACATATTTCCAATCAGTATGGAGAACATCAGTCCGCCGTTGAATATGGAAAAATTTCTGATAACGGTTGTACATGCGGCAATAATAATCCCGTAAATTACTTTTGCCGGTTCGGTTCTTGGGGAACTTATCGGGTCGGTCGCCATAAAGAAGGCTCCGAACAAAAAACCGCCGCCAAGAACAGCAGGCAAGGCTCCCGGCACAGGTTCCACTCCGGCCCAGTACAGCAACTGATTCAATACGCCATAAGCTATGACCAGCGAGAGAATGATAGTTCTGCTTGCCGTTTTTGTGATAAATAAATATATGCCGCCGATCAAAATCAGAAGCGCGCTGGTGACGCCCATTGTCCCGCTGATACGCCCCAAGAAAAGATTTTTAAGAAGAGTAGTTTTATTTACGGTGACAGATTGGCTGCGGTCGATTTTGAAAGGTATATTCGTTGCGGCGTTTTCGCCGCTGCCGAGTACGATATTTTTTGCCTTCAGATATGCCATCGGCGTGGCGCTTGTAACGGCGTCGGGTTTTGACGCTGTCGTCCAGCTTCCGAGAGCGCCCGATGTGCCGCCGGCGGGGGGCGCCCATGTGGCCGTCAGAGCGACCGGGAAACAGACGTACACAAAACATCTGCCTGCTAAAGCCGGATTGAAAATATTCCTTCCGAATCCGCCGAAAACTTCTTTAGTGAACATTACGGCAAAAATAATACCTATTGTCAGAACATGAAGGGGGATAGTCGGGGGCATTATCAGGGCAAATATGGTTGTTGTAACGAATACCGCTTCGCTAACTGATTCCTTCCGAAGCCGGGTGAAAATAAGCTCGACGATAAAACCGACGGCAGCAGACCATATAATGACAAAAAGGCTTCGCCAGCCGAAAAAATAAACGGCTCCCGCGATGCACGGCAGCAACGCCAGCAAAACATGCCGCATTGCGGGCTGCTTTCTAAGAATTTTCAGAGTTTTGCCGGTCTTGCTCATTGCACAATGTCCATTTATATAAACCGGTTTATAATTCTTTTCCAAGATTGTACAAGCTCATTTTCCGTCGTCAACATTTGCATTAACGACTTTTTTGCTGGATTAAGGCTCTTAAATTCCGACAGACCTGTCCCGGCCCGTTCGACTTTGCTCAGGGTAAATTCCGCCGCAAGTGAAGCCGGATTGGCTTCACTTTGGGTTCGTTTGGCTTTGAATTGGCTTTGTTTTTTGGGCCAATCTTTAATGACATTGATAGAATCATTCAAGAAAACCAACGAAATAATAGCATCGTATGTTTTTATTATGTAAATAGTTATAAAGATTTTACATTCTGAATTCTGTATTCTGTCTCCTGACTTCTGTCGTTAGAATTGGCTTCGTTTTTTCAAATTACTTGTATGTCGTATGCACGTACTGAGCGAAATCGAAGGATGGCATGTCGTATGTCGGAAGAAACGCGTTTTTCTGTGATTTTTTGACTTTTACCTTTTTACTTTTGACTTGTGATTTGCCTCCCCCATTTTTGACTTAAAAATCAAAAATTCAAAACTAACAACTATTTTATAATGTTTCTGCCGAATTTCAAGCAAAAACGCCGTTTTTAGCGAAAAATGACCTTGAGACGGCACGTTTTCGTATTGCGTCGCGAGTAAAGCGAATTGCGCTCGGCGTACAACGGGAACGTAAAAAATGTACCGGACACCGTTCTTATCGCTCGTAGGCATACATATATACTATGTTTTGTGTCTCATCTATAAATATCTTGTATCCCAATGTCGTTACAAGCTCCGCAGGATATTCCAGAATACAGCCGGAGGTAATTGATTTCTGATTAAATATATCCGCACCAATATCATCCTGCCATATCGAAGGTGCAGTGAATATCTTAAGGCCGGACTTATTAAGAGTTTTCATTGACTCCGAATCAAGTTTTCTATATTTTGACGGTGTTTTACCGAATGTAGTACGAATATATTCAATACCATTAGAATCCGTTTGAAATTTTACAAAAATTTCTCTGTCCCTGCCCCCCTGATATATGGCTCGAAGATCAGCAACATTCTTTGGTAAACCATGACCTGTTACCCTTTGGAAAGCCGTCTTAATCAGGCATTCAGGTATCTCAGGTGGACTTTCCGAGGTGAAATAATAGTACATAAAGAGGGGTTCTTCCCAATAACAGGCTATTAAAATACTGAAAACAGACAAAAGAACTAATCCTGTTATTAAATAATGCATTAATCTTTTCTTCATATTATTTGTCTCTTAAAAACTATTAATCATCTTACCATTCTGAATATTAAAAACTGAGGTCTGTCTTTATTAATTCCACAAGGCTCTAACTCTTACCTATTCCCATTGCAAAGAACTATAAGAATCACTTTCTTTCTTGATAAAGGGACCAAAGGAATCAATGTCTTTATAGTAACTAGGAAAACCAAATTCGTCGGGATTCCCCTCAAACTTGGAAATGGCACCATCCCGCTGCCTATATTTGGCGATTGTTCCATCAACAAACAAGATGTATTTAAATTTCTGCCATGGGAAAAAGTAATATTCGTATCGAGGCAGCGGTTGTGTTAATAATTCGGCCCCACCAAAGTTATTGTAACTACCTTCGGCCTCTATTATAAGCAAAATATTATCATTTAACTGGTCAACAGGTGTTTTACTTAAGTTTTCATTAAATGCAAAGTGGCTTAATAATTCGTGAAACATACGAGGATTTGTCTCAGGAGCATTTTTCTCTTGACTGAAAAGTGAGTCACACCAGGAATTTGCATCCGGCAAACGTCCATTAATTTCAACGTATTCCATAATTTCTCTTCGTATTAGTTTTAAGTCAGCTAATCTCGATTTCTCGTATCCCATGCAGCTCTTAAAATTGTGAACCTGACTTAGTAGAAATGAAATTAGAAAAAAAGCACTACCAAAAAGAATTAGAAGTTGGACGGTATCTGATAGATGTGAAGTCACTCTACTATTCTTTAT
Organism: Sedimentisphaerales bacterium; assembly: GCA_016933295.1. GTDB lineage: Bacteria > Planctomycetota > Phycisphaerae > Sedimentisphaerales > Anaerobacaceae > JAFGPS01. Next base: position 19,818 of record JAFGBG010000016.1, read on the forward strand.
GAGTAATATGAAAGTAGTTACTCCACAGACCAACGCAGCTAATGAGAATAAAACAAAGGCAAATCCGAGGACATTTATTTGTAAAGTTAAAGATATTATTGCGGATCCGACCGCGATACATCCTGAGGTAATAGCCATAATCAACCAAAAAACCGGTTTTATTAGAATTTGTTTATGACTATTTATTCGACTCATATTATTATCCTTTTAGTATATTTATGAATAGCCAACCTGTTTATGGCTTTTCCTACTAACGTTTTTTCTCTTTTATGTTTTCTTTGGTCTTCCGACTGGCAAAGGTCTTCCCGTGTGAGTATTCAATCTCAAACGTACATTTTCAGAATCTGACAGGTCATCCGCAAGCTCCTTTCGCCATTGCTCGGCGGAGATTTTAACATAAAACGTCAAATTCCTCAAGTTAATGCGGCAAAAGGGCAAAATAACAGCTTAACGATTTGATCATTGAGATAAATAATCTTCAATTTAGTTTTTAATTTCCTACTATTTTGCTTATAATAGAATTGCTTTTCCATTATACAGGACTATATTGAGAGCTTTGAATGGCGAAAGCAGAATTGACAAAATTAACCGATGCCCAGCTCCTGGCTCGATATGCCGCCGGCGAGGAGAGAGCGTTTCATTTGATTGTAGAGCGTTATAAAGACAGTCTGTATTCTTTTTTGCGGCAGTTTTTGAACCGGCAGGACCTTGTCGAAGACGTGTTTCAGGAGACTTTTCTGCAGCTTTTCAACAGCCGGGACAGCTTCGATAATACCCGCCCCTTACGGCCCTGGCTATTTACCATAGCGGCAAACAAGGCGAAAGACGCCCTTCGCAAATGGCAGCGGACTTCGGCCATCCCGATAGGAACAATAGCCGATTCACAGGAATTATCCTTCGATGAGGTAATAAATACTCTCAGTGCGTCCGAAAGCAATATGCCGCATGAGGAGCTTGAAAAAAATGAAACAGCTTTACGCGTTGGTCGTATTATAATGAATATGCCGGAAAATCTCCGGGAAATATTAATTTTAGCGTATTTTAACAAATTTTCTTACAAA
>JAFGBG010000131.1 GCA_016933295.1 Sedimentisphaerales bacterium
TCTATTTGCTCGACAGGGATGATAAGGTAGGTGATAATCTTCGATGCTTAGATCTTTCCAATGGTGACGAACTCTGGAATTTTGCTTATGATGCTCCAGGAACTGTTATGTTTCCCGGCTCGCGAAGCATACCGATTGTGGAAGGCAATAATGTTTATTCGTGTGGCCATAACGGCGACCTTTACTGCATAAATATAAACACACACAAACCCGTCTGGAATAAGAATGTTTGGAAGGATTTCGGCGGCGATGAAATTCCACGATGGGCAATCACTCAGAATCCTTTGATTTACGGCGACTTGGTTATTGTAGCTTCACAGGCGCCGAAGGCAGGTGTTGTGGCCTACGAAAAGCTTACCGGGAAAGTTAGGTGGACAACGCCGCCACTTGGTCCTGTCGGATATGTGAGTCCTTCGATAGTAGAGGTCGATGGACAGGATCATGTGGTTATGATAACCGCTTCGGCAGGTCGTCGTGATGAAAGCAGCGGAGGCAAAGTAGTTGGAATCGACCCTCTTAGTGGGAAAATCCTGTGGGAATATACGAACTGGCAATGCTCGATTCCTGTCGCGCATGCGGTTGATGCCGGTGAAAGTAGAGTGCTTATTACAGGTGGATACAGAGCCGGTGCTGCAATGATAAAAATTGAGAAGAAAGAAGATGGCGGCTACGGAGTTTCTGAGCTTTATAAAACCGTTGATTTTGGTTCACATACGTTGCCTCCGATTTTATATGACGGCCATTTTTATGTTCATTATACGACCAACGATAGAAGAGACGGCATGGTATGTATGAGTATGGACGGCCAGGTTAAATGGAAAACCGGAAGAGAGGTGTTATTCGATAAGGGCAGTATGATTCTCGTCGATGGGTTGATACTCAGCACCGATGGCGGCGCAAAGTTGTATCTTATTGAGCCTGATCCGTCAGGATTTAAGCCGCTTGCAACAGCAGAGATGCTTAAAGGAGGAGCGGACCAGAGCCAAAGATTTGCGAATCAAAACTGGGCACCGATGGCACTTGTCGACGGCAAGCTCCTTGTCCGAGACCAAAGCCGGTTAAAATGCGTCAAAGTTGCTCAATAAGCCTTAAAGAAATCGAATTGGTAAAGGATGTTTTCAGGTAAAATTAATAACTGTTTTTTGGAAGAGTATGAAATGAACATCAGAAAACTACTTAAAAGTGAAAGTTGGATATTTTCTATATTGATATGTTTTTTTGTGATTGGTTGTTTCGATACTGCCAAAGCTGCGGATTGGCCTCACTGGCGCGGGCCGGACTATAACGGTATATCAAAAGAGACCGGCTGGAATGCGACCTTTCCCGAAGGCGGGCCGAAAATTCTCTGGGAAAAGTCGATCGGAACCGGCTTTTCCTCGATAACTATAAGCGATGGCCGGGCTTATACAATGGGCAATATAGACGGCAGTGACATAGTTTATTGCTTTGATGCCGCAACCGGCGATGAGATATGGAAGAAATCATATACGTGTCCTTTATATAATCAAATGCACGAGGGCGGTCCGTGTTCGACACCCACAGTGGACGGCGATGCCGTTTATACTTTAAGCAAACAAGGCGATATCATCCGTTTTAACGCGGCAAACGGTGATATAGTCTGGCAAAAAAGTTTGGCAAATGATTATGGCTGTAAATTTCCAAGGTGGCATTTTGCCGGCTCGCCTTATGTTGTCGGTGATCTGCTTATTCTCAATGCCGGCACGAAGGGAATTGCGCTGAATAAAGCCGACGGCAGTGTCAAATGGCAAAACGGCAGCGAAGCGGGGGCATATTCCACCGCCGTTCCTTATATTAAGAACAATCAAAAATGTGTTGCAATGGCCGTCGCGAAGGAAGTTGTCGGATTGAACACAGTGGACGGTACGGTTTTATGGCGGATACCATGGGAAACACGATCAGACATTAATGCGGCGGATGCTGTTATTTCCGGTGATAAAATCTTTATATCTTCCGGCTATGGTGTCGGTTGCGGACTTTACGATACAAGCTCGAACGAACCGGCGGAAATTTATAAAAATAAAAATATGGCCAATCAGCTTAACAGCGCCGTACTCTGGGAAGGTTACTTGTACGGTTTCGATGGAATGATTGGAATGAATGGCCCGGGCAGAGGAAAACTCACGTGTATGAATTTCGAGACGGGCCAGGTCAAGTGGACCCGCGAAGGAATGGGCACCGGCTCATTGATGCTCGCCGACGGCAAGCTGATTATCCTCAGCGAAGACGGCAAATTAGTTATCGCCGAGGCTTCGCCGGACGGCTTTAAAGAAATTTCATCGGCGCAAATCCTGACGTACAAGTGTTGGACGGTGCCGGTATTGGCCAACGGCAGAATTTACGCTCGTAACACCGCTGGCAAATTCGTCTGTATCGATGTAAGCGGCAAAAGCTGAGCGAAGTTTCCAAAACCTGTTAATTAACTTTTTTACTGGATTAATAATGAGCATGTTGAAAAATATTAAAAAGCGAATCGATGTAGTTTTATTAGGATTAACAATAACCCTGTTTTGCTGCGGCATAGTAACAGCGGCGGATTGGCCTCGCTGGCGCGGGCCGGAGTATAACGGCATATCGAAAGAAACCGGCTGGAACGCGAATTTTCCCGAAGCGGGGCCGAAAATTCTCTGGGAAAAGTCGGTCGGAACCGGATTTTCCTCCATAACGATATGCGACGGCAAAGCATATACAATGGGCAACATAGATGATAATGACATCCTCTATTGTTTCGACGCCGCAACCGGTAATGAAATATGGAAAAAATCCTACTCTTGTCCGTTGTTGAATAAGAATCACGAAGGCGGGCCGTGCGCTACACCGACGATTGATGGTGACGCTATTTATACATTCAGCAAGGATGGTGACGTTCTGCGTTTCAAAGTGGCAAACGGTGACATCGTCTGGCATAAGAATCTCAACAAAGAATTTGGTTTTAAACATCCGACCTGGCATTTCTCCGGCTCGCCTCTGGTTATGGGAGACCTTGTGATTGTCAATGCCGGCACGAGCGGCGTGGCCCTCAATAAAACCGACGGCAGTATAGCCTGGCAGAGCGATAAAGGCGTCTCGGGATACGCAACCGGAGTGCCGTTCACACTCAACGGTCAAAATTGCATTGCTATGATGGTCTCCAGGGAAGTGGTTGCATTGAATCCGGCCACCGGTGATGTGCTTTGGCGTTTTCCCTGGAAAACGAGCTACGACATCAACGCTGCAGAGCCTCTTATATCGGGTGATACGATTTTCATTACGTCCGGATATAATCGCGGTTGCGCGCTCCTGAAGATCGAGGCGAATAAAGTCACGGAACTCTGGCAGAATAAAAATATGAGCAATCAGGTCAATAGCTCTGTTCTCCTGGATGGATTTGTATATGGTTTCAGCGGCCAGGTAGGAGGCGGTGGCAAGCTGACGTGTTTGGAATTTCAATCCGGTCAGGTCAAGTGGACCCAGGGCGGAATGGGGACCGGTTCCCTCATGCTCGCCGACGGCAAGCTGATTATCCTCAGCGAGGCCGGCAAATTGGTGATCGCCGAAGCTTCGCCGGACAAATATAAAGAAATCTCCTCGGCACAGATTCTCTCGGGCAAATGCTGGACGATGCCTGTTCTGGCCAACGGCAGAATTTACGCCCGGAACGCCGCGGGAAAATTCGTATGTATCGACGTCAGCGGCAAAAGCTGAACGAAGTTGCCAAAACCTGTTAGTTGACTTTTATTGGATTGACAATGAGCATATTGAAAAATATTAAAAACCGCATCGATGTAGTTTTCCTCGGATTAATCATTTTTCTGTTCTGCTGCGGCATAGTAACAGCCGCGGATTGGCCGCAGTTTCGTGGGCCTAATCGCGACGGTCTTTGCACCGAGACGGGCCTTCTAAAAAGCTGGCCTCAAGGCGGGCCGAAACTGCTGTGGGAATTATCCGGCTTAGGCACCGGATATTCCAGCGTCGCTGTCGCAGACGGCAAACTCTATACAATGGGTGACATCAAGATCGATTCGGAAGACGCCCAGTGCGTAATAGCAGTAGATTTGGCCGCTCAAGAGATACTTTGGGCCGCTAAAGTCGGGCCGATACATACCGACCAGAGAGGCGGCCCGCGCTGCATACCCACTGTCGATGACGGTCTTGTTTACGCCGTAGGTACGTCCGGAGATCTGGTTTGTATCGATGCGGCAACCGGTCGGGTTCGCTGGAAGAAGAATTTGCAGAAAGACCTGGGCGGCGGAAACAATCCGCAATGGAAGTTCAGTGAGTCGCCTCTTATCGACGGTGGCGCGCTGTTATGCACTCCCGGCGGGCACGAGACGGTAATGGCGGCTTTGAACAAAACAAACGGCGATCTTCTCTGGAAGTGCCCGATGCCGGACATAGGACCGAAGGGGAAACCGGAGGCCGGATATTCTTCCATTGTCATCAGCTACGGCGCCGGCGTAAAACAGTATGTCCAGTTGACCAACGAAGGACTTGTCAGCGTTTCCGAAGACGGCAAGTTCCTCTGGGGCTACAACAAAATTGCCAATCGCGTCGCGAATATCCCCACGCCGGTTGTGGACGGCGATTACATCTTTACATCGACGGGCTACCAGACCGGCTCGGCTCTGCTCAAACTCGTCCGCGACGGCCAAGGCGTCAAAACCGAAGAGGTATATTGGCTCGACAAGGACAAATTTCAGAATACTCATGGCGGATTCGTGAAAGTCGGCGACTACATTTACGGCGGGCACAATCATAACAGGGGCGTGCCTACCTGTATCGATATGCGAACCGGCCAAATAATGTGGCACGCCGAACAACCCGGCGGCGGCTCGGCGGCGGTCCTGCATGCCGACGGGAATCTTATCTTCCGTTATGAAGATGGCGTGGTTGCTCTGATCGAGGCAAATCCTCAGAAATATAACCTCAAAAGCACCTTTAAGCTTCCCAAACGAGAAGGAGCCGTCCGCGAGTGCTGGGCTTATCCGGTTATCTCCGACGGCAGGCTTTACCTGCGACATGCGGATGTGCTGTTTGTATATGATGTCAAAGAGCAATAAAGCACGTTAAAGATTGCTACACGCCGATACGGTATAAAAGCGGGCAAATTATGAAGGCTTACCTCTCGGCTAAGGCAAGTTTCTGTCGAAATCGAAACCGATACTCATTTCAAAATTTGTAGCAAAGTAAGAACATCGGTATTTATCGTCTCGATGAAAATCTATTTGGATATTGACACAAAGTCTTTTCTCGGTTAAACTTAAATTCATGATTTTATACGAAGTCTCTAAACGCGGAATTGATATTATTATATCTTTGTCGGCGTTGATAATACTATCTCCGGTTTTTGGCCTGATAGCGATAATTATTAAATCGGGCGGCAAAGGGCCGGTGATTTTCAGCCAGGAAAGGGCGGGTAAAGGCGGCCGGCCGTTCGTATTTTATAAGTTCCGGACGATGAAGGCCGATACCGACCCGTTCGGGCCGAGTCCGAAATCCGGCGAAGATGAGCGGTTGACCAAATTCGGCAGATTCCTGCGGAAATATTCGTTCGACGAGCTGCCGCAGTTTTATAATATTCTTCGCGGCGATATGAGCCTTATCGGACCGCGGCCGCTTTATATGTCGCAAATTCCGGAATGGAACGAGCGGCAGAAAAAACGCCTGCTCGTGAAGCCCGGGCTTACAGGCCTGGCCCAGATAAGCGGCAGGGCGGCCCTGAGACAGGAAGAAAAGCTGGAATTAGACGCCAGGTATGTGGAAACGAGGGGCTTTTCAGCCGATATAAAGATAGCATTGATGACGGTTTTCCATGTTATAGGGGCCAGGGGCATCTACGAGAAGAGATATTCTCGGAGCGAATATACCCGCGGTGCCAAATCCTGAAAAATTAAGAAGCTATTTTCGTGCGGCGAATTCCATGGTTTTGAATTTTTTATTGATAACTTTTAATATGCGCATTTGAAATGAAGTATTTTAGAGATATAGAACAGTTGGATTTTTTGAGCAATGCGGAAAAAGCCGAGTTGAAGCCGGTTACGGAGCAATTCGATTTTTGCTGCAACGAGTATTATTTATCGTTGATCGACCCGGATGACCCGGACGACCCTATTCGCAGGATTATTATTCCTGCTCCGAGCGAGCTTGACGAGTGGGGCCGGCTCGATCCGTCGGATGAGGAATCGTATCGCATAATGCCGGGGCTTGAGCATAAATATAATTCCACAGTATTGATGCTTGTCAGTAGTGTTTGCGAGGGAATCTGCCGGTATTGCTTTCGCAAGCGCCTTTTTGTGGATTCTCAGGAAGATTATCTGCGTGACCGGCGTGCGGCGATGGAATATATTGAGCAGCATCCGGAAATTACCAACGTGCTGCTGACCGGCGGTGACCCGTTTGTCCTTAGTCCTGCGAAACTTGAGGATATTCTTCGTGACCTGTCAGCGATTGAGCATATAAGGATTATTCGAATCGGAACGAAAGTGCCGGCGTTCAATCCTTATCGCATCACCCGGGAGCCGGCTTTGCCGGAGATGATTAAAAAATACAGTACCGAGCGGAAGAAAATATATGTGATGACTCATTTCGTTCATCCGCGTGAGCTGACCGATGAGGCCGTTCGGGCGGTGGATATGCTCCAGAAAGCGGGCGCGATTGTTGCCAATCAGATGCCGCTGATTAAAGATGTCAATTCCGACCCGGAAGTTTTGGCCGAGCTGCTCGCGAACCTGTCTTTTATCGGGGCGGTCCCGTATTATATCTTTCAGTGCCGTCCAGCGCTCGGCAACAGGGGATTTACCGTACCAATCGAGCAGGGATATGAAATTATCGAGCAGGCAAAGTCCCTTGTTTCGGGGCTTGCGAAGCGAGTTCGTTACGTGATGTCACACTCTACCGGCAAGATTGAAATAGTTGGTAAGACCGAAGATTGTGTATATTTGAAATATCACAGGGCCGCCAACGACCTCGAAAGCGGCCGCTTTCTTGCCCTTGCGAGCAATCCGAATGCGTATTGGCTCGACGATTACGCCGAGATGATGGAAGATTATCCGATAGATTTGCCGTATCGTTCTTACGGGCCTGAGTAAAATTCATTTTTACCGCGGCGGTTTTACCGGTTGTTTTGTGAATATTTCCAGGATTTATTAGCAATGCTTCTTAAAACTAAAGCTGTTATTCTGCTGATATTTATTTGCGGCGGGGCTTGCTTTGCTTTGGAGCCGGAGGAGATTCTTGTCGTCGCGAACGGCGATATAGATGCTTCGGTGCGGATTGCCCGATATTACTGCCGGAAGCGTGCTGTTCCGGCGGAAAATATTGTCACCCTGCCTTTAGGGACATCCGCCGAAACGACAATCAGCAGAGATGATTATGACAATAAGCTTGCCGGGCCGCTTCGTGCCACATTAACCGGAAAAAAATTTGGCGGTAAAATCAAATGCCTTTTGACGACATACGGCGTGCCGATTGTTGTGGATGGGCGCGGAAAATTACAGGGCCGGGAAGAGGATATCAAAAGGCTCAGAGAGCTTATAGAGCAGGGAAAAAGCCGAATACGGCGGTTAGAGCAGGACAATATCGCCGATCTTAAAAGAATCGCTACAGAAAAGAAAAGAATCGAAAACAATATAGCCCGGCTGCAGTTAAATATTGACCTTATCGAGGGCAAAGAAACAAACGCTTCAGTGGATAGTGAATTATCGATGGTGCTGTTCGGTAATTACGAGCTGTATCGCTGGCAGGCGAACAGGCTGCGGTCGAATTTGGATATTTCACAAAACCTGAATTCTCCGTTTGCCGTGGATATGGGGACACTTATGGTCTGCCGGCTTGACGGACCGGGCGAAGATATAATCGGCGGGCTGGTGGATAAGGCGATTTCCGCCGAACAGACGGGGCTTAAGGGTACTGCTTATTTTGATTCGAGAGGTCTTTATAAAGAGGATCAGTATGGTCTCTATGACCAGTCTCTGCGTGATGCGGCGATTCTTACGGAATTACGTACGAAAATTCCGGTTAAACAGGAGCCAACGGCGAAGCTTTTCGCGCCCGGCTCGTGTCCCCGAACGGCAATTTATTGCGGCTGGTACAGTGTGAGAAAATATGTCGATGCGTTCGATTTTGTGGACGGCGCGATAGGCTATCATATTGCGAGCTTCGAGGCGGTCAATCTTCGCGATCCGAACAGCAGCCGTTGGTGTCCGGCCATGCTCGCAGACGGTATAGCGGCAACTTTGGGAGCGGTGGCAGAGCCGTATCTTCATTCCTTTCCCAAACCGAAAGAATTTTTCGAGGAGCTTTACGGCGGCAAATGTCTCGTTGAGGCATACTACCAAACGAAGCCGTTTAATTCGTGGCGGCTGGTTTTGATAGGTGACCCGCTGTATAGGCCTTTCAAAGATACCGGGCAATCCGGCGAGTAATAAGACTTACGGTTTTTTATCGAAAAATTCTATATGTCACCGTTACGTAAGTCTGATTTTTTTTGGCGATAATTCCACAGGTAAACAGCGGCGGTGACCGTTGCGATTGCCCCGGCGGAAGCGATGGTATCGGCCGCAGCAAAAGGGCGGCCCAGAATCGCCGAGAGTATTTTTGCGATTATCAGCAGGCCGACCGGTGCCGCCAGCGCCTGTTTGAGCCATTTCGTGCCGGCGGGTTTTTGCCGCTTTCGCAGGTAGATGTTATAAATCCATAACGAGGAAAATGTGCCGTATGCGAATGTGAAAAACAGGCAGTTCGTGACCGGAAGTATATCGGCTAAATTCGCCCGCAGGAAGTTTGTGACGCCGAAAATGACAATGCCTGTTACAATAAGAGCTCCGGGCCAGAAGAAAAAAAACGACGAGAGCAGCAGTGCCGACAGTGTGCCCGCCAGATTAGCCGTAATATCCATAGGATCGAGGGTACGTCCGACAAAGCTCTGGATCACTTCGTCAACGGCGCCGTATCCGGTCACGGCAAGCAGCACTAACCATGCGGCGAATTTTCTCCAGTTTACTTTTTCATCGGGTCTGATCGCGAACCAGAGCAAAAATGTGAGCACGAAATATGCGAGAAAGTGCAGGCTTTTGTCGGAGACGTGGGCTTTTCGGACATACTGCGGGATTTGTATATGGGCGAGAATAAAGAGCGCAGACCAGTACAGGGCCAGAAGGATTATGGTAATTTTTTGTCGCCGCGATAAAGAATGAATGATGCCACCTCTTTCTGATTTGCTTTTTTGTTTATTTCACTACCTTGTAAATGATAATTCCTCTTTCTCTGTTCTCGAATGCGGTGGAAAATACTTCCAAATCGTTTTCTTTTATCATGTCCATAAATTCGGGACAGGTTTTTTCCATACTGTCGTCTAAAATCAGAAAATCCGCATTTGCTTCTCTGATTTGTTTTATTATTTCTTCATAATTGCCGGGCTTTAAAATATAAGACTTCGCGCCGGCGTAAAATGCCTCCTGATGTTTGTTTGCGGCGACTATAAAATCTTTCATTCCGGCGTTTTCCCCGAGCCAGCAGCCGACTTCTTTTTGAATAGCGCGATTGGTCCTGATTGGCATTAATCCTTTCGGTAAACATAATACTCCGACAACGAGAAGTATTATTATTGAAGTCCGGCTGATTTTTTCTTTGCCGATTATGAATGGTCGCATTTTGCATTTTTGCAGGAGACGGTCGTTGATTTCCCAGAATCCGACCGATGCCCAGCATAAGGCTATTGGAATAAACGCATAGAAGTATCTGTCGGTCACTCCGGCGAAGACTGTGAGGATGAATATTCTGAACAAAATAAAGGATAATATAAATCCCTCGCCGGCCCTGAATCCCCGGTAGCTTTTGCGTTTTATTAATCCGAATAAAAGCAGCACCAGCAAAGGCGGATAGTAAGCTTTCGGCAAGTCCTGAAAGAGCTCGGGGACATTGTTGCCTAATTTATATTTCAGAACACGTACCGTTGTGTCGAGCCAGCTTTCATGCTCCCATTTATCATCTATGACCGGGATATGGCGTAAAGTCGGTTTCCATCTGCCGGTTTCCTTTTGGAAGTGCAGATAAAAGGGCGCCAGGACCAATATAAAAACTATAAGGCAAAAGAAGCTTGCGGCCAATTTCCATTTGAATTCTTTTTTGATTCGAGAAAGATTCGTGAGCCATATCCATCCGAATACCAGCAGGATATTGGTGGTTCCTTCCGGTCTTGCCAGGGCGGTCAGGAAAATTATCAGACCTATCGGTAGAAACAGTATCGCTTTTTTGTTTTTAAGAGCTTTCCAGAGCAGCCACGCGAGGGAAGTCGTCAGGAAAAAGTATGTCGCCTCGGTAAGTACTTCCGCCGAAGCATGAAGCATATACGGATGGATAATGAAAAGAACGACGGTTACAACGGCGACTTTTTTGTTGAAGATATCTTTGATTAATAAAAACAGAGGAAATACGGTCAGCGAGCCGGCTAAACATGAAACCATTCTGCCAGATAATTCGAGATTCCCGAAAATAAACGAAGCACCTGCGCTGAGAATGGGAAATAAAGGGGGCAGAAATGCGTTAATTCCGCTTCTGAAATCTCCCTTTGCAATGTCTGCCGCAAGCCAGAGATAACTACAGCCGTCGGTGGCTATCCCGCGTGCGGTAAAAACCAGAATAACTCTCAAAGCAAAAGCGGCGGCGAATAATGTTAATAAAATCTTTTTTTGACCGGATAATCTCACAGTTTGTCAACCAAATCATGGAACTGTTTGTCTAATTCTCTGAATTTATAGTCCATAATGCTTAATTCCTGTGTCAATTCCTTGTTTTTCTTCGAGAGTTGTGAGATAACGGTCGAGAAGTGAAGTACTATCAGCAAAAGAAACAAAAAGGAGATAATAAGCATTGTTGTCAGATAGTACGTTCCCATTATCCTTGAAATCAAATCCAGCATTTTGGGAAAAATGCTGAATATCAATATAACCACGCCGCTTAAAAGCCATAAAAGAGAGTATTCTTCCTTAAGCCTTCTCGTTCTGATAAGCTCGAACACAATCGTCAACAGCAGAATGCTCACCGTTCCTAATATAATTTGTATCTTCAACATTGCCTTCATCCTTCGTTTTTGGAGATTTTGTCGTAATGGGTTTTTTGCACAGGTCTATGAATATCGCGAGCATGACTTTTATCATGTAGTAAACCGACTTCGAGGCAGTGATGGAGGAATAGCCGCCTTTGCGCGAATTCATATTTATCGATATCTCTTTTATGGTGTAACCGCCTCTGTGTAAAAGTACCAAAGCTTCCGGCTCGGGGTAATCGCTCGGATAATACATCGAAAAAGTTCTGATGACTTCTCTGTTTGCCGCTCTGAAACCGGAGGTGGTATCCGTGAGCTTTTGCCCGACGATAAATGACAGGATATTGGAAAATATCAGCATTCCCATTCTTCGGGAGACGGACGACCGGAATCTTCTTGTTTCGAGGTATCTTGAGCCGAGCACCAAATCGACATCGTTGTTTATCAGAGTATCGATAAGTTTTTTTATCTGCGCGGGACGATGCTGGCCGTCGGCGTCGCATTGTACGGCTATGTCATATCCCATTTTATAGGCGAATTTATATCCGGCCTGCATGGCCGCTCCTATTCCCATGTTGTATGGGAAGTCCAGGACTTTCGCTCCGTGCCGCTTTGAAATTGCCGAAGTGGAATCCGAGGAACCGTCATTAATTACGAGTATATCGGCGTGCGGCAAACTTTGCCGGGTCTTTTCGATAACCTGACCGACGGTATCTTCCTCGTTGTAGGCGGGAATGATTATTAATATTCTGCTATTGTTCGCCATTTTTCGACGCATCCAGGACGAAAAATCTCAGAATGCCCTTTGACATACCAAAGCCCCGAGCAAACGCTCTTAGAAAAAATATCACTATAAGATATAAATACGAGTATTTTCTGTTCCTTCTGATCGCTTTCAACGTTACAGGCAACTGCAACAATAATAGCAATAAGACTGAGAAAAGAACAATATAAAATAAAGGTTTGTAGAAAATAGCGGCGGCCGAAATAACTATCACTGCCATTGCCAGCGGCGGTTGAATGAAATCCGGTAATCCGGCATAATTGTCGCCTTTGGACATATCCGGATGAAGGCGATAGAGCTTCATTCGCCAGTAACCGTGGCGGTATTGCTCTTTAAGATATTTGAGCAGCCTGGTTTGATGATAATGGGCAACTCTGATGTTTTTATCGAATACCAGTTTATATCCGGCTTTTTTAACTTTGTAGGACAGGTCGTTATCTTCGCCGCTGGCCTGCCTGAACGATTCATTGAAACCGCCGACCTGCTGCAAAACCTTTTTCCTGTAAGATACGTTAAACGTACCGAGAAAGCCGGCTTGCTCGGGCATGTTGGCGTGCCTTTGGATTATTTCTTCGTGGATGCATCCGGCTAATAGAGATTCGGCATTTTTTATGTCATAAGAGCCACCTGCACCTCCGATTTTAACCGAAGTATATTTTTCCAGTATCTTCTTAACCCAGTCTTTTTCGGGAACGCAGTCCGAATCGGTGAAGCATATGATTTCGCCGGTTGCGGCTTTCCAGCCGGCGTTTCTTGCCGTGGCTGGGCCGGCATTGGTTTGATAAATATATTTGACCGGATATTTCTTGATTATCTCGGCCGAGTTATCCGTTGAGCCGTCGTCAACGACGATAATTTCACTCTCGAAGGACTGATTCAAACATGCTTCTAAAGTGTCGGCTATAAATTCGGAGCAGTTATATGCGGGAATAACTATGGAGATTGAGTAATCTTCCATATCGCAACCTCTTCGTTATCGAAAATTCTTTCAAATGATGACCAATTCGCGACTTTCTCCAGAAAGCTTTGCGGATATCCTCCGAGGTGACTTCTTTTCGTATCGTCGAAGATTCTGTCTTTCTCCACAAAGATATACCCGATTTCATATTTGTCTAATATTTCCAGAGCCTCTTTTTCGTCTGCATTCCAGAACATATATGGCAACTCAACTAATGAAGCATAGGAATTCCAAATGGAGATTCTGCCGGTATGAAGCGCAAGGGCATTCTTTGTACACATTATTCTGGCATTCTGCGGCGTAGTTGTTCTTACGAACTCGTAGGCTTGTTTGACCGGCGGAGCTATTCTTCTTTTTATGAATGTATAACCAGAAGCCGAAAAAAATTGAGCTATGCAGGCAAAGATCAAAAAATATCTTAAATATTTCTGTTTTGTTAACGATACCCCGCCTGCACCAATAATAGCCAAAAAGGGGATAACCGGAAAGAAATATCTGATGGATAAAATCGGCCAGAAAAAATATAAGGAAAGTAAGATGTAAGATAGTATCGGCAAAAACAACAGAAAGTCCTTTCTGTTATATTTTTTCTGCAGAATACTTTGAAGCAAATATATCCCCAAAAATATAAGAAGTAACGGACCTAAATCCCTGATAAAAGCGGTCGGGGTGTACAGGAAATTGTTGTAATCATAAGGGACTAATTTTGATGGATATACAGGTTTGGAGAAATCTTTTATTGGAGATGCATTCCAGTCCTGAACTATATTGTGTAAAAGAGAGTTTAATCCGAAGTTTTTTATTCTAAAATAAAGATCCGGGAGAATAACGACAGCAAAAACGCTCCCAAAAACGAGAAGATTAATAAATTTTCTCTTCAATTTATCTTTACCCGCCCAGAAAATAATCCCTGCCGCGGCGGGAATTAGAAACATCGCATTTCTTTTGCACAAAAACGACAATCCTAAAAATATACCGGCCCAGAGATATTTCTTTTTAAAAAGCATTAAAAAGCATGTAGTCAACAATGCCGTCACGGGCACATCGGTATGAAAAATTATTGAAAGTGCTACCAGAAGCGGCACACTTCCTACCAATAACATGCTGTAAAAAGCTCGCTCCTTGTCATATAGCTGTTTTGCTAAAAGATAAGTTGCAATTAAAAGCAGAAGGAAATAAAAAGCGTGATAAAATTGGGCGGTTGTCTTGGATATACCTGTGGTCAAGGCCCATGTTACGGCTAATCCGATGTGCCATAGCGGCTCAACAACATAGCGAATTTTTCCTTCTTCGGTATTTCCGGCGGAAGGATCGTAAAGCGGTCTTGATTTTGTCTGATAAAGGTAAGAGGCATAGCGGTAATGAAAAGTTTCATCCCCGAGATAAAGGTCCGAATTCAAACCGAGGATTACTATCCATGATACTCCAATCAATACTGTTAAAATAATTATTATGAAGCTCTTTTTGTTTGCCGCCTCACTTAAGCCGCACTCTTGCTTTATGCACATTGATAATTATATCTCCATACGTTTATTTCTAAGAAGCATCAGAGGTATTTTAATGAGGGCCTTGAATTTATAGTTGTAGCTCGACCTGTCGAAAACCATATTTAATGCCTTTACGGGGTGCCGCATGTAAAAACTAAAATATGCCCTGGATTGCCACCTTCGAAGCTCGGCTAACGGTATATTAGTTAGTTCGTAACAGCTATAATTAAATTGGTTGTACTCGTCCCACTTGTTATGAAGGATGCGCATGCCGGAATTTTCGTCCTCGGCCATCTTTCTGATAGGAGAGCCGGGATTGGGTACCATCAATCCGAAAGAAAGGGCGTCCGGATTTAGCTCTAAGGCAAATTTTATTGTCTCCCTGATTGTATCTTCGGTTTCTCTATAGTGACCCAGAATGAAAAAGCATCGGACCGTCAAGCCAATTTTTTTTGCCAGTCTGACTGCTTCTCTCATTTGTCCCTTGGTTTCCTTTTTCTTAACTACTTCTTTCAGTATCTGCTCGTTGCCGGTTTCTATGCCTAAGGCTATACACTCACAGCCGGCTGCCTTCATTCTGCGAAGCAATTCCTCGTTAATGCTGTCTGCTCTTATCTCGCAATCCCATTTAATTTTTTCGCTAAGCCCTCTTTCTATCAATTCATCGCACATTTTTACCGCTGATTCTTTCAGTAAACCGAGGGTGGCGTCTGCAAACTGGAACCTTGTTATTCCATAATTTTCTGTGCAGTATTGAATGTCGTCAACTACCTTATCGAAAGTTTTTACTCGTACCTTTCTGCCTAAATAATTCGGATTGCAAAAATAACACGGATAAGGGCAGCCGCGAGAAGTGCTGACGGGCAAAATGGTATTATAATGTTCCAGCTCGAATAAATCCCATGCCGGAATCGGCAAAGAGTTGACATCGACCGGTTCTCCCGGCGGTGTAAGTTCGATGCCGCTTTTTCCCCTGATGGCTACGCCGTTTATCTTGTGCAAATCATCGGAATTTTTCTGTTTGAGAACTTTGGTCATTTCTACAATAGCATTCTCTCCTTCGCCGACTACTGCCGCATCAAAACCTTCGAATTCCTCCAGTGTTTCGGCGGGAATTGCCGATGCGTGGGGCCCGCCGACAACAATAAACGTATGCGGTAATTTCTTTTTTATTATTTCCGCGATTTTGCCCGCCGAAGTAATTTCGCCTGTAAAAGCGCTTATGCCGACTAATATCGGCCTGTTTTTTTCAATATATGATATCACATCGGAAATTTGGTATTGAGGCAGACGCAGGTCCAGTATTTCGCTTTTAATATTATGCTCTCGACAATAAGCGGCCAAAGACGCCAGCCCCAGAGACGGAGTCAGTGACTCATTAGTATAAAGGTTATCTTTTTTTGACAGTACTTTTTTTGAAGGATGAATAAAAAGAAGGTTTTCCATATTAATCTCTCTTTGGTAACACGTATCTGCTGCAGAATCCCAGGAAATTTCGAAAATCCTCTTTTAAGTTTCCATTAAATAATTTTTTCAACATGTATTCCGGTCTGAGATAATATGATCTGTATGCTTTCCTTGCGAACGAATATATTTCCTGTGAGGAAAGATTCGGATAATTGTAGGGCGGAGGTCCTAAGGGGTCGTATTCATCCCAGTTTTCAGTTGTCAGGTATCCCTTCTCTTTTAAGAAACCGAAAAAAGCCGTCGAAGGATGAGGAATTGCCACGCCGAAAGTCACGAAGTCGGATTTAAGCTTCTTTGCAAATTCGAGCGTTTCCAGCATTGTTTGTTTATCTTCATAGGGTAAACCGAGTATAAAGTACACGAGAGTTAACATGCCGAATTTTTTTACGTTCTCGACCGCCTCTCTAACCTGGTCCGTCCCGACCTTCTTGTTGCAGAACTCGAGTATTTGGGGGCTTGCTGATTCGCAGCCGATATTAATTGCGGTACAGCCCGCCTCTTTCATTACCTCTAATAATTCAACAGGCAAACGATCCGCTCTGCCGTTGCACGTAAATTTTAAATTTATTCCTTCCTTTATCATCTTGTTGAATAATTTCATCGCCGTTTCAAAATCGTTGAAGCCGGCCTCGAACGGAAACCTTATCTCTTTTATGCCCAGACTCTGAATCCAGTGCAGCTCCTCAATCAGAGCGTCAACGTTTCTATATCTTGGCTGCCCGTAGAAACATGCCGAACACATAATGCACGGTGGCTGATTAACGCAGCCTCTGGAGCTTAATGTCACCGTCATGGGTCTTTGTTTTAAAAACGGGTCGCGATAGACGTCCAGAGGAATTTTATCATGGGAAGGAAATCCCAGCTCGTCCAGATTTTCTCCGTCATTTCGAGGTGGATTGCTGGTAATTTGATTGTCCTGTCTGTAACTGATGCCTGATATGCCGATGGGATTATAGTCCGATTTTATTAAATTGAGGAAGCTGGATTCGGAATCGTTTGGAACGGCAAAATCAACGTCTTTACATAAATCCAGGGCTTCTGCCGGACGGGCGTTTATATGAGTGCTTGTAACGGCGGTAAAGATATCATTAGAGACTTCTTTCGTAATCTCTGCAATTTTCAAGTCATGATAAAAAGTCGGTGTTGAAGTGGTAAAAACCACGAGCCTCGGTTTTTTTTGCTCTATCATTTTTTTTACATCGGGCGCAGAGGCTCTTAATGAATTTGCATCTAAAATTTCGGAAGAAATTCCGTGTTTTTCCAGGAGGCCGGATATAATCATTAAATCAAGCGGGGGCCAGGCCATCTCGGCTTTGAAGGTTCCGATGCTGCCGAGCGTTCGTAAGTTGCCCATTGAGTTTGTGGCCGGGGGTTCTATCAATAAAACTTCCGTGTTACGTATTTTAGTCATTATTTTTTACCGAAATAATTCATGAATCTTTTCAAACCCGTTATATTATGATATCCATCGCCGTTTCGGCAGAAAATACAAAGGCGATTTTAATCGAGACCATATTATGTTAAGAAAATGTTTTTTTCTTAAATCCATTTTATTCCAAACCATATAGCAAGCAGAATCCTAAAGGTGAGCAAAATATGACTGAGCTCTTTGAATTTCTTCGGGCATATTGACATTTACGTAATGGTCGCATATTTCAAATGACTTGACAACATTACCTTCGTCGATTGCACACTGAATCAGGTCCGGCAGCTCTTTCTCTCCTCTTTTTTGGTTTATGGGGGTATGGGAGATATAAGAAAAGATTTCGTTCTTAAATATACAGTTTCCCGTTCCCATAATATTGTTCATCGGCTTGAGCGGTTTTTCTATCAGTCGGTAAATTCGATTCTCGTCCGATTGAATAACGGAGTAGGTTCTTTTTATCAGGTCGGTATTCTCGACTTTTACTACGCCGCAGATGCCGAAAAAACCTTCTTTCATGTAAACTTTTATCATCGATTTGTGCCGGGGATTCACCATGCATTCGTCGCCGAGCATCAGCATGAAGTCTTCTTCTTCGATACTTTCCTTCGCGCATTCGATTGCATGCACGAGCCCTTTCTGGTCGTTCTGGATTACGTATTTTATTTTTTTGCCGCTATATTTGTTTCCGTAAGCATTTATTATCTCTTCGGCTTTGTGTCCCACTACGATAATAATTTCGGAGATATCGGATTGTATGGCGCAATCGAGGCTGTATTCGATCAAAGGCTTGCCGTCTATGTCGATCATGCACTTGTTTTGATTATTTGAAACGCCGCTTAGTCTTTTGCCGCGTCCTCCGGCTAATATCAGGGCCTTCATAAGATGTTTCCTCCCGGGTTCGTTTCTATTTTTCGACAAAGAGGTCTCTATTGTTTGTTATCCAGTCGATTAATTTTTTAACGCCTTCCTTTGGTTTTATCCGGGGGCGCCAACCGAGCTCTTTTTGCGCTTTGGTGATATCGCAGACGAAGTATCTAAGGTCTCCGAGTCTGTCCGGCTCGAAATTCAGCTCTGGTTTTTTTCCGAGCAGTTCCTCTATCAGCTCGACGCATTCCAGCAGGGAAATAGCGGTCATCGAGCCGCCCCCTATGTTATATACACCCGGCTTCCTTGTTTTGTAAAAGGCGTCGAACGCCTCGCATATATCTGTGGCGTATATAATGTCCCTGACCTGCTTGCCTGTGCCGAAAATCGTTATGGGCCAGTCCAGAACGCTGCGGATGGAAAAATTGGCGACCCATCCGTGATCCTCTCCCCCGAACTGCCGCGTGCCGTAAATACCGGTGAGTCTGAAGCTCGCCGCTTCGAGTTTATACGTGTCGATATATGTCTTCACGTAAGTGTCACCGGCGCCTTTCGATGCGTGTAACGGCGTAATAGTACCTTCCAGCGTCAGGTGGTTCTCGTCTATCCCCTCCGGCTCTCTTGTGTAACGTTTTTCTGTTTCTTTGAGGGTTTGATTGATTTTATTGCCGTAAATGTGGACGGTTGCGCAGGATGCCACGGGGATTTTTAGCTGCCTTGCCACCTCAAGAACGTTGAACGTACCCAATACATTCGTTGTTATATCCAGTCTCGGGTCTTCCCAGCTTATGGTCATGGCGGGCTGTGCCGCGGTGTGAATAATATAGTCGCATCCCCGGCTCTGTTCGAGAAGCTCTTCGTAGTTTCTAACGTCGGCCTTGACCAAATCGACGCCTAATTTTTTCAGATAATTCCAGTTGTAATTTCTCGCCTGTTCGGTTGCGAAACCGGTTCTTTTAAGCTCGTGCTTTGTCATGTTGTCGTAGGAGACAACTTTCGCGTCTTTTTTTGCGTAATACTCACAAACGTGAGAACCTAAAAAACCGCAGCCGCCTGTAACTAATACTTTCATTAAAGTTCCCTTTACTTATTGAAAATATCGAATATTTTACGAGTGCGTATATTCCAATCAAGTTTTTGCCGCTCCATCCTGCTGGCCCTTCCTTATATAGTTACAGAGACTCTTAAAGCCGAATATCTTCCTTTTTAAATCGCTCGGGCTTTTTATATTAGCTATCATTTTTGCAATCTGCTTCGGCCTGAAATAGAATTCCTTGAGGCCCTTGTCGATATAAGCATCGATATCCTCTTTGCTGAACTGGGGATAACTTAAAAGAGTCGCCTGTTCGTAATTTTCGGTTACCCATTGATTCCAGTCTTTGGGAACCAGATAATCGTTTTCCGTGGCCCAGTCATACATCGGCGTGCCGGGATAGACGCAGATGCCGGAAAATTGTACCGTATCCATAGGCAGGGATTTGGCAAAATCGATAGTCTTGCGGGCCGATTCTTTTGTTTCGCCGGGGGCTCCTATCATGAAGCAGCCGTGGATTATAAATCCCATAGCATGGGCCGCTTCGGCAAATTTTCTCGATTGTTCCAGGGTTATACCTTTTTTGACGGCGTCCAACGCTTCCTGCGTGCCGAACTCAAAACCGACCATCAGCATCCTGCAACCTGCTTTTTTCATCAGCGGCAGTACGGATAAATCCAGATCAACCCTGGTGTTGCAGCTCCATGTAACTTTGAGATTTCTTCTTAGTATTTCTTCACAAGTGCTATTGACCTGCGCCGCCGAGGCGGAAAATGTATCGGTCTCGAACATGATTTCCTTGATATAGGGAAACAATTTGAAATCATATTCGATCTCGTCAACAACCGCCTCAGGATTCCTGAACCTCAATTTTCTGCCGTACATTATGGATGCGTCTCTGCAAAACGTGCATCTGCCGAAACAGCCCCTGCATGAAATCAGAGTTAAGAATGGAAATCTTTTACCGGCGTCTCTGTACCATTCCGGTTTGATATGGTGCCAGGCCGGGAAAGGAAGCTCGTTGACATCGAGAAGCGGGCGGTCTTCGTTATGGTGAACAACGCCGTTTTTCAAATAGCTGATACCACCGATTTCCTCCGTTGGTATTGCCTGTGCGATATCTCGTAAAGTAAAATCGTATTCCTTTCTGGCGATTATATCCACATCCCCTTCGGCGATTTCAAAAGTGTTTTCCGGCATGGCGGTGACATGAGGACCTATCAGTACGGAAATTGCTCCGGATGATTGCTTCGCAAGCCTTGCGTAAGAGATATCGTTATAAATAGAGGGGGTCGTGGTATGCAGAACCACCATTTCCGGCTTAAAATGCTTGAGTTGAAGCTCGATGTCGTTTTTTTTCAGATTTAACGCCGCTCCGTCGGTGAATTTTACGTTGTGTCCGGCGTTTTCGAGGACGGCGGTTGCTATAAGCATCCAATCCGGGTGCCGCTGGACTCTGCCTCTGGATTTGGCCGCCCATCTCGCCGAGCGGCAAAAATCATCCACGTATGGGGGATTCAACATTAAAATTTTCATAATTACTTTCGATTCATTTTCCCGTTTTTGGTGATGGAAATTTCATTTGCGGCAATTTCTGCTCATACGTGAACATCTTAAAAAGGTCCATTTCTTATATATCAGAACAGGTTCTAAACATCAGATTAAAATCGGTTTAATTAAATCCAACCGGCCCCATATAATCCCGTTAGTTATGCGATCGAGCTTAATCACCGTTGTTCCTTCAATAGCTTATAATTATATTCTGTCTTTAGTTATAATCAACAATAAATCCTTATCAATCGTATTATCCTAAGTTAAACGTTTCAAGCTGCGACGGAGCCTTTCCCTGCTTTGAAAGCGATATAAAGATTTGCGGCAAAAAGGAGAACGGCGTTTCCGCCCATGATGCAGATGACCTGCAGCAGGCTTTGATGGAATAGTGCGATAGCAAGAACCTGGAATACTGTCAGTAATACCAGTAAATAGATGAAATTAACTCGACCGATGGAAAGATGGTAAAAAAGAACAACGTATGTTAAAGCATAAAAGAACATGGTAGCGGCAAAAAACCTCGCTAACGGCACACATTCTGCGTGGCTCTGGCCCGAGAGCAGTTTTATAATCAGCTCAGGGCAGGCAAAACAGATTAAAACCGCCGCTCCAGACAGTATCCCGACGTAAACAATACCTTTTTGGAGTATATGCAACGTATCTTTGGTTTGGGCGTGAAGCCTGGATGTCTGGGGAAACATTACCAAAGTCACAGCCGTCGGTAAAAACAAGATTATCTTTCCCACCATCTGGGATATTGAGTAATATCCCGCTTCCATGGGATTGAAAAAATGCTTGACCAGCACCACATCGAGATTGGTTAATATCATAAAACAAAGATAGACAGCCGCCACTGCGTAAGAATACCTGTGAATTTCCGAGAAATTAACATCCGTTTCGAGATTGTTTGGTGTTTCCCGTGAATCATCCGTCATCGAGGCGGAAGTTCCCGGCAGTACCGATGCGAGCATGAGAAATGCCAGAAACAATGTAATAAATACCGCTATTGCCAGAGCGCTCATTGCTCCCGCCACTCCATAGCCGATACGAATGAAGATTATTCCGAGAAGCAATTTTAATCCGCCGTTAGTTATCATGACCAGGCCCAGGTAACCGAACTTTTGAAGTCCCTGAAGCCCTCCCTGGGCGATCGGTAGAATTATCGAGAAAAAAGCGGTCAAACCCAGTATGACTATTAACGAGGAAGATTCTATCTTGATGAACGAGGAAATTCCGCCGCTTCCGAGAATAAGTATCAGCAGTGCGACGAATCCGAAAGCCAAAGTTCTCTTTACGAGTGAACGTATCAGTATATTTATCTTTTCAGGGTGGTTGTTCGTGTGAAAAGTGGAAATATATTTTGTCACTACCGTCTGCAATGTCCCGCTGGGTATGGATACTATTACCAGGATGGACAGCAGAGAGTTGAGGATTCCATAATTTATGGTAGTCAGGTTCCTGACCATGTATAGCTGGTATAACAGGTTGAGAATATTGAATATGGCGACAGCAAAGAACATTAAGCTTCCCTGCTTTATCAGGCCCGAACTTTGTTTCATTGTTTTTAGGTTACTCCTTTTGCCGCATATAAGGCCGCTGCATCACATCGTTTATGGTTATAAAAGCCGTAATATAACCGTTTGAGGGCCGCTTGCCTAATATTTAGTTTTTATCTTAATGGCCTGAAAGCCCTTTGTCCAATGCCCATGCCAATCCGGCAAAGAGAATTTGTATCATTTATGGATTTAGGGCTTTAAGCGAAAATTATATATGTCTATAATAGTATTGATGAAATTGGTACGGACTTGAATGAATTAATGAGCTAAAAGCAGGATTATAGTAATGACTAAACGACCGAATAATAGAAAATCCAAGGCTATTTGCAGCTTTTGCGGCAAATCGGCGGTTCAGGCGGATACTCTTATAGAAGGACCTAACAACGTTTTTATTTGTCCCGAATGCGTGGAATTGTGCCACAATATTATTCAGCAGAACCAGAAACGTGCCGGCGGGGGATTCAGCCCGAAAGAAATGCCCAGGCCGAGGGAAATAAAGGAATATCTCGACCAATATGTGATCGGACAGGAACATGCCAAAAAATATCTTTCCGTCGCGGTGCATAACCACTATAAACGACTGCTGCACACCGATAGTGACGACAGCGATATTGAAATAGACAAATCGAATGTTCTGTTGATCGGTCCGACCGGCTCCGGCAAAACTCTGCTTGCGCGTACTCTGGCACGCAAGCTGGAGGTCCCCTTTGCGATATGCGATGCGACGACTGTGACAGAGGCGGGTTATGTCGGCGAAGACGTTGAAAACTTTCTTCTGCGACTGCTTCAGGCCGCAGATTATGATATCGAAGCGGCACAGAGAGGGATTGTTTATGTTGATGAGATCGACAAGATTGGTAAAACCTCTCAAAATGTTTCCATCACTCGTGACGTTTCTGGGGAGGGCGTACAACAGGCACTGCTCAAGATGCTCGAAGGAACGATTGCGAATATTCCGCCGCAGGGGGGAAGAAAACATCCGGAGCAATCGTATATACAAATTAACACGGCGCAGATATTATTTATATGCGGCGGCACTTTTGTCGGCCTGGAAAATATCATTAAGAAGCGGCTCGGCAAAAAAATGATAGGCTTCGATTCGGAGCTGTCCCGTTCGACTAATGACAAGACCGATTACAGTGATACATTGCAGCAGGTTATACCCGAAGATATTATTGAATTCGGCATGATTCCCGAGATGGTCGGCAGGCTTCCTGTAATTACCACGCTCTCGGCTCTCGATGAAGAGGCGCTCATAGAGATACTGACTCAGCCGAAAAATGCGCTCAGCAAACAGTACCAGAGATTCTTTGAGATGGAAGACGCCGAACTCGAGTTTACCGAAGGTGCTTTGCATGCGTTGGCTCAAAAGGCCCTTAAACGTGACACCGGCGCCAGGGCTTTGCGTGCGATTACGGAGGAGTTGATGATCGATTTGATGTATCAATTGCCTGAGGAGCCGAAACCCGCGAAATATGTGATTAC
This sequence comes from Sedimentisphaerales bacterium, assembly GCA_016933295.1. Lineage (GTDB taxonomy): Bacteria > Planctomycetota > Phycisphaerae > Sedimentisphaerales > Anaerobacaceae > JAFGPS01. The sequence continues at coordinate 23,653 of JAFGBG010000131.1, forward strand.
TCGCGATATAGTCGAAGGCAAGGCCGAATTGTTTACGGCAAAACAAAAAGCAAAAAAGGAATCGGCATAAAGGGATTGCTGTGTGGCTAAAGTTCGAGCGCCAAGAAACAGAACAATTATACTAAAAGAAGATGAGAAGTATTTATATTCCAAAGATTTGGTTAACATAACCGAATGTGTTCAAATCGGTTCTATCGAAAATAAAATTGCGAATCAGGATGTTTTCGAGGTTTTGTGTTTCCTGCCCGATAACTTTGTTGATTTGCTAATATTGGACCCACCCTATAATCTCACAAAAACCTTTAATTCATCGACCTTCAGAAAAACGACTATCTTCGAATACGCCGAATGGTTTGAGAAAATGCTTGGTCGATTATTGCCGCAGTTGAAAAAAACGGCGTCTGTTTATGTCTGTTCCGAATGGTTCACATCGACGGCGGTACATCTTGTTCTGGAAAAGTTTCTAAAAGTAAGAAACCGGATTACCTGGGAAAGAGAAAAAGGACGAGGTTCGAAAAAGAACTGGAAAAACGCCTCGGAAGATATTTGGTTTGCCACGGTTTCAGATGATTATGTTTTCAATCTTGAGGACGTAAAACTAAAGCGAAAGGTCCTGGCCCCATATACCGATTCGGATGGCCAACCGAAAGACTGGGACAATACAGCCGCAGGGCAGTTTCGCCTGACGCATCCGTCGAACTTGTGGAACGACATAACGGTGCCGTTCTGGTCGATGCCGGAAAATACCGACCACCCTACGCAGAAGCCCGAAAAGCTGTTGGCTAAGTTGATACTCGCCGGTACGAATCCGGGCGACTTTGTTTTTGATCCTTTTGCCGGTGTTGGTTCCAGTTTGGTTGCCGCCAAAAAGCTGGATAGAAAGTTTTTTGGTATCGAGATCGATAAGGAATACTGCCTGCTTGCCGCAAAGCGTCTTCATCTGGCGGAGATTGATCCGAACATCCAGGGATACCATGATGGTGTATTTTGGGAAAGAAATATGCTCGCCGGGAAAAACGCGTCAAAAAAAGCTGCTTCGAATGCCGGCGTCACTAAAACATAAAAGATGTGGTTGCTTTATTATGCGCAGAGAACAGATTATCAGTATTGAAAACGGATTATTAATACTGGCGCCGGCGAAAATCAACCTTTCTCTTTTAATCGCCGGCAAGCGCCCCGACGGTTTTCACGAGATTGAAACCGTTATGGCAAAAATCGACTTATACGATGAAATTCTCATCCAGCCCGGGCACAATTCCGGCATAGAATTTATTTGCAAGGGACCGTGCTGGGCTCCGAACGGGCCGGAAAATCTTGTTTATCGTGCCGCGGAGATGTTGATGGAAAATTGTAAGATCGACACCGGCGTAAAAATCACACTGACGAAAAATATCCCGGCAGGTTCCGGATTAGGCTCGGCAAGCAGCGATGCCGCGGCTGCTCTTATGGGGCTGAATAAATTCTTAAAGTTAGAGCTTGATAGAAAAACTCTGGCAAAAACGGCGACACAACTGGGTAGTGATGTGCCTTTTTTTCTTGGGGGGCCTTTGGCGTTATGTACGGGTAAAGGAGAAAAAATTCAAAAAATGAGTGAAATTTTTGATTTTCTTGCCCTTTTAGTTCTGCCGGATGTAAATGTCTCTACAAAAAAGGTTTACGCTAATTATCGCCATGATTTGGCCCTTTATGAAAAGCTCAGTAACAGGATAAACGGCTATATTCGGAAAAACAGGATTGATTTACTTGCAAAAGAGTGCGTAAATATGTTAGAGGCAAGTAGTTTTAAAGTGGCTCGAAGTCTTGCCGGACTTAAGGATATTTTAGAGTCGTTAAATATCGGGCCTTGGAATCTTAGCGGAAGTGGTTCTGCAATGTTTTGCCTGGTCGAGAGCGGAGATGAAGAAGAAGCGATTGAAAATAAAAGCAAAATAGGGGAAAAAGTTGACTGCACAAGCGCGATTGTAAGAAACAACAGATGGTAAACTTTTTAAAGCGAGGCTAGACATGAAGATCAGCGAGGTGAGAGTAAAATTGGTAAACAACAAGGATGATAGGCTCAAAGCATTTTGCTCAATCACAATAGACGGCGAATTTGTAGTTCGCGATATTAAAGTAATAGAAGGTTCAAATGGTCATTTCGTAGCCATGCCGTCGAGGAAAATGAGCGACCATTGCGACAAGTGTGGGGGAAAAAACCATCTCAGGGCCAAATTTTGCAACAATTGCGGCTCGGCCCTCCATGAAAACCGGGCGAGAAAGGACTTCAAGGGCAGAATAAAAATGCACGCCGATATCGCCCATCCTATTAACGCCGAGTGCAGAAAGAGAATTCAGTCAAAAGTCATAGCAGCTTTCAACGAGGAGATGGAAAAGTCGAAGCAGCCGGGCTATAAACCTGTAGAATTGGATGAGCCGGACGACGATGTTCCTGAAATAGTTTCGTAGTGAAATGAATTCTCCTACTGTGCGGTGAGGTCTTCAAGGACCTTGTCCAGAGCGATATCCAAACGCTCATTTAGGTCATATTTTCCGTCAGTAAGCTGCCGGCGGACGTCCAGAATTTTATCTCTTCGGACTTCCGGCAGAGAAGCGATCTTTTGTAACACCTGGCCTATGGGAGTGTTATTGAGATTATTGAGAATTTGTTCCATTATCAAATCTTTGTTCGAGGCGAGTTTCGTCCCGAGGGGATTCAGCCGATTATCCCCGTTATCAAAACGTCTTGTAGAATCAAAATCTGGCATTCACAATACCTTATTTGTTAGCCTTAAGAGCGAAAAGTCCGTTTTTTTGCTCCTATGGCGGCAACCACTATATCTTGTGTATCTCCGAAATCCCTTCTGAGATCCCAAACAACCTTACAATATTGCTATCGACAACCGTGCTTGCAAAACTTTAAAAAAGTTCGTTATTTAGAAGCCCGGTCAAAAGACTTAAAATTAGCCGATTTTGAGCGGTATCCCGCCTATTAATACTGGAAATAGCGCTATATCGGAACCCATATTAAAAAAGAGCCGTTCGCCGCAAGTCTGTTTAGGGCAATTAGGAAATATACTATATGTAGTAATGCCGCCGGATTTTCAAGCCTATTAAAATACAAAAAAGCAGCAAAATTTTCAAAAAATCTGCTCCGGCGGTTTTTTTTGGCAATTTTTGCATTTTTATCGGCAAAATCCTTCCCCCGGCAAAAATTGGGTTCGTTTTTTCAAATAGTCTCCAAATCTATTTCGATTTGGAAGGCACAAAGGTGCAAAGGCACATAGGCACAAAGTGTTTTCACTAATTCTTGCGTGATTTTGATGGTTTTTATTCATTTTGCTTTGAAAATTTGAGCATTTGAATTCTTGCCCCTTAGGGGTGAATTTAGCATTTCGGATTTAGAACTTCGAGTTTCAGGCCGAAGGCCGGCGGATTGGCTTCGTTTTCGATTTTTTTCTCCTGACTTCCGGCTACTGTATTCTGACTTCTGTCGTTAAAATTGGCTTCGTTTTGCATAATTTTAGTAAATGGGTTGATGCGTATATGAGTTGATGAGTGCATACTTTTCCTCATTTACCCTTTTAGTGATTTACCGATTAACTGATTTTTTCGTTCGCTGACTTGCCTCTCCCATTCTGTATTGTGTATTCAGTATTGCTACTCTGCGAAGCAGGCATTCGCTACGAAGCACGAGCCTGTCTCCTGCAGTCTGTTTTGTCAATTGCCTTGATATATAAAGATTTACGATACAAAAATAGCAAAAATCAAATATAAAAGAGCAAAATGACATATTAAACTTAAACAATGAATCCCACAATTTGGTGAAGCCTTATATAGGCTGATAGGCTTATCTTTGATCCATTCGACTTCGCTCCATTCGGCCCGAGCTCATGGCCGAGGGCAGGACAAGCTTTTGACTTGTGTTGGCGAACCCTCCATGGTTCAAACACTATCTTATCTCGTTTCCGCCGAATTTCAAGGAAAATCCCCGCTTTCCCGGCAAATTGACCTTGAGTCCCCGCTGTTTAGTTTTGCTCTATCCCTTTGTTTTTTGCAAAAACAGCAATAGGGTCGAACAAAACTGCGGGGCCCTTGATACGGCACGTTCTTTATCAGCGTCCATCTTCCATCGTGGCTCGTGACTCGATTCTTGTCGTGCGTATTGAGTATTGCGTTTTCTGGTTCGAAATTCGTGGCTCGTATCTCGTCATTCCGAGTGGAATCCGTCAAAGACGGATGGAATCGAGGAATCCCTATGCTACGCTCGGGACAGGCCTAATTTGAATATTGAGACACTGTTCTTGCTTTCGCAAGAAAACACGGGGGCTCCAGTCCGCCTTGGGCGTGCCGAAGGCAGAGATGACAAAAAACCAAGAAATATGAAGAAATGGCTGTTTTTTTATCATTTTTATCATTATTTTCACGAAAAACAATCAATATTTAGCCCGTGAGATACGCCTTTATTTATAAAGGGTAAAGTTATCTCATGGGCTGAACCCCGTGAGATTCGCCTTATTAGGTAGGGTGGCGGCTCCGCCCCACCGTGTTTTATTGTCGTTAGTAGTTGTTGGTTAGGCATAACCATAAATGTAAGAAATCAGCTCTTGAACTTATTTGATGTTTATCCAATGAAAGATATAATGAATTCACAACCTTGAGACAGCAAGATATCTTGGATTTTTTTATGAGGGAATTATGAATACTTTGAGCAAAACATTTGAAAACTTTGATAAGTTTGGTTTGGAACCATTTGCAGAGCAGCTCACAAAATATTTATTAGTAGAAGCACAATTTGTAGAAGGAAGTTTCGTTCTGAGCTTAAATAGCGAGTTTGGGAGTGGAAAGACAACGTTTTTCGAGATGTGGAAAGAAAAACTAAAGACAGAAGAAAATCCGCCAAATGTTGTATTATTGAATGCATGGCAATCTGATTTTCAGGGAGATGCTTTATTAGCTATTATATCAGGTTTATTAGAAAGTCTTGGAACATCAGTAGACAAAAAAGAGAAAGAATCTATCAAAGAAACAGCAGGTAAACTTTGCAGATTTGCTTTATCAATAGGAAACGATGTTGTAAATAAGTTTATTGGTATTAATGTAATCAAAGCAGGAGAATATGCTGAGTCTGGAGAAAAAAAATCAGAGACAACTTTGGGACATGCCTGTTTTGAAGTGTATCGTAAAAGGCAGGAAATTTTTAATGAATTAAAATCACAGTTAACAAATCTCACGAAAGAAACAGAAAATCCAATAATCATTATAATAGATGAATTAGATCGTTGCAGACCAACTTATGCGATTGAGTTTTTGGAAACTATAAAGCATTTCTTTGATATTGAAGGTCTCATTTTTGTACTTGGTGTTGATATAGTACAATTGGAATCCTCAGCAGAAGCTCTTTTTGGTCAGAAGCTTGTTTTCAGTGAATACTATCGTAAATTTGCTCATCGAAACGTCAGTCTTCCAGTTAAATCTAAAGAAATAACCGAAAAATTCTGTAGAAAACTTGTTGATGAATATTTTACTGTAGATGCTTTTAAAAATAGAGATCGTTTTTCTCTTATAGAACATGACCGTTATCAGACAGAAAATATCGAAGAAATGTGTTGTTCTTTTTCTTTAAACGCACGGCAAATACATGAGATTTTCCGCATTGCTGCACATGCTTTTTCAACAATGTCAGAAGGGCAACAAAAGAAAAAATTTGGTTGGTATGTTGGCACGATTTTTATGATTATCCTTCATCTTAAAGATAGCGTTTTTTACCATCGTATAGGTAAAAAGGAAATTTCATTAGAAGAGTTTACTAATCATTTAAAAACATATAAATTCATTTTAAGTAATTCTATACCAGATTTGTGGTGGTCAAACCTTCTTTATATTGGTGCTTTTGGTACAAATTCTCCAAAACAATTAGAAGAGGAATTTGCAAAACTTGGTGTAGATATTTCATCTGATCGTAACAATATGACTTTTAATGATAACTTGGTTAATTTTTCTCTTGAAGCCTATAATATGATGTTTCGAGAATCAGACAGTGCTTTCATGCAAATATATAAAATTCTCGAAGGCCTTAAATCATTTGAAAGATAATTATCTATATTACGAAAATGAAATATAGTAAGATTGAATGGACGGAATCGACGTGGAATCCGGTTACGGGCTGTACGAAAATCAGCTCCGGCTGTCGGAATTGCTACGCTGAACGGATGGCCTTACGACTGAAGGCCATGGGCCAGCCCAATTATCGTAACGGTTTCAAGGTTACATGTCACCCGCACACTCTTGATATCCCTTTGAAATGGAAAAAGCCACAGATGGTTTTCGTCAATTCGATGAGCGATCTTTTTCATAAAGATGTGCCGGATGATTTCATACTGGACATTTTTTCTACAATGCAGCAGGCACGGCAGCATCAATATCAGATTCTAACCAAAAGAGCCGAACGACTTGCGCAACTTTCTCCCGAATTGCCATGGCAGAAAAATATTTGGATGGGCGTAACAGTTGAGTCGGCAGATTATAAATACAGAATCGATTGTCTAAGGTACACATCTGCCCACATTAAATTTATATCATTCGAGCCGTTGTTAAGTGATATCGGAGAGCTGAACCTTGATGAGATCGACTGGGTGATCGCAGGGGGGGAATCCGGGCCGGGAGCGAGACCAATGAGAATCGAGTGGGTCAGGAATATAAGAGAACAGTGTATTAATCGTAATGTACCTTTTTTCTTCAAGCAATGGGGCGGCATAAACAAAAAGAAAACTGGCAGACTTCTGGATGGTAGAACATGGGATCAAATGCCGGTTGATTTTTGTGATAATGTGTATGCCTGAAGTTCTCTCTCAGACTTTTAGTAATCTTTGAAACCCTGCATCCACTGGGGCCAGTCTTCGGGCTGTACTCCGCCGGCTCGTGTCCATGGGCCTGCTAGGTTGTAATCATTGTGCCATTTCAAGGTCCAAAGCTCCTTGAGTCCGACCTTCCTGACCGACCAATCCAGGAAAAGACCATTGACATAACCATTATGGCGGTTGATACAAAAAGCCGATCCTGAAAAATAACGATTAAGCGTTGGCGGAGACTGGTCCCAGGCAACATGTCCATAAAAAAGCGGGCTATCGAGAAGTACCGGAATATTATTTATGCCGGTAAGAGAATAAACGTTTACATTCTTTTGAGTAGTTGAGATTATTTCTGAGCTGCTGTTAGGATCGATAAATCTCTCAAAAAGACAACGATTGAAGCCGTAGCTGCAGCGAAATACAGGTCCCGGCTCTGTTAACTCCCATGCTTCAAATGTTGCTCCATCTCTATCCCCCATAAAAGGTCCTATCTTGTCCAATTGATTATAATACGAAGCATTTTTTCTGACTCTAACAGCCATTGGGCAGCAGGCAATTCCCCGCGTCTGAAAATTATGGAAGACCTTAGGTTCTATATTTCCTGATGAAGATGATGGACTAATATATGGACCACGTAGAAACCATAAACCATTATTAAGTCCATAAGGGAGACATCCCTGGCTCTCTTCTGTGTACAGGTTAAATATTGTGCCCCATTGTTTTAAATAACTCCGGCAGACAACTGCCTTCGCCTGGTTATGGACCCGCTGGACTACAGGTAGTAAAATCGCCAATAAAAGAATAATAATGGCGATAACAACAAGAAGCTCGATTAGGGTAAAACCTGATACTTTTCTAATTAACGAGTTCATTCGTATATCTCCGTTTATCTAACTCGCGTAGAGATTGTGATATTATCTTTAATAATCTTTGAAGCCCTGCATCCATTCTGGCCAGTCTTCCGGCTGTACTCCGCCGGTTGTAGTAAATGGACCAGCCGTATCGAAATCATCACTCCATTTCAAAGTCCAAAGCTCTTTGAGTCCTATCTTTCGGACAGACCAATCTAAGAAAAGACCGTTAACGAATCCGTTATGACGATTAATGCAGAAGCCATATTCGAACTGGCCTCCGCGTTCGTTCAATGTAGGGCTGCTATAAGTGGCATCGAGAAATGTCGGGATTTTATCCCGGCTCTTTATGGATGAAATGTCTAATCCCTTCCAATTATTTGAGCGCGTGGATTGGTAAAGGTTCCATTCACGGCAAGAAAACAACCTGTCGTTGAAGCCGTAACTGCACCGAAACTTAGGAAGTGGGCTTGTTGTCTCCCAGGATTCGAATGTTGTTCCTCCCGTTCCCTTTATCTGATACTTCAATACACCATTAACAACAGAAGCTGATGAAAATTCCCCATTATTCCCAGCTCTAACTGCCATTGGACAGCA
>JAFGBG010000132.1 GCA_016933295.1 Sedimentisphaerales bacterium
ACTTCGCCGTGGATATATGTGAACGGCTCAATAATCGTATCCTGTCCGATTTCCGCCCTTGCGTCGATCCACGTATTTTCGGGGTCCACGATTGTTACGCCGTTATCCATCAGCTTCCGCTGAATCCTGTGCTGCATTATCTTGCTTGCTTCGCTCAACTGAGCCCGGCTGTTGACGCCCATGGCTTCTTCGGGCCGAACCGCAGTAACGGCAGTTACTTTATGACCGGTCGAAATAATGCCGGAAACGGCGTCTGTCAGATAATACTCCTCTTTTACATTGTTGGGTTTTACCTTGTCGAGCGCTTCGAAAAGAATCTGATTATTGAATAGATAATAGCTTGGATTGATTTCCCTGACGGCAAGCTGCTCCGGCGTGCAGTCGCTGTCCTCGACGATTCCCTGTATATTATTGTATTTGTCGCGTACGATTCGCCCGTATCCGGTCGGGTCGTCGAGAATTGCCGTTGCCAGTGTCGCCGCGGATTGACCGGTTTCATGGCTTTCTATAAGGGCCTTTAAGGTTTGAGTGCGAATAAGCGGGCCGTCGCCGCAAAGCACGAGCGTCTCGCCCTTGAAATCTCTGAGATGTTCTTTGCAACATAAAACGGCGTGGCCCGTTCCCAGTTGCTTGTCCTGCTCGACCCAGACAATATCGTCGGCATCTCCAAAGCATTCTCTGACCTGCTCGGACGAGAAGCCGACCACGACGAATATTTTTTTGATTCCTACTTTCCGGCAGGCATCGAGCACGTAAGCCAGCATGGGCCGCCCGCATACTTCGTGCAGCACCTTCGCCATCTGGGTGTTCATTCTGCTGCTGACTCCTGCGGCCAATATTATTGCGACTCGTTCTGCCATCTGTTTTTTTTCTTTTAACTTTTTACTTTTTACCTGTCTAAACTACCCGACCAGGACTCGAACCTGGAATATGGGCACCAAAAGCCCATGTGTTACCAATTACACCATCGGGTAACACAAAAACTCAAAATTAAAAACTAAAAAACCAAAACTATGGAATCGCCGCTGTGCGGCGATGACTTCATAAATTTTGAAGTTTATATTTTAACTTTTACATTTCTACTGTTGGTCACGGAAGCCACAAGGACCGATTTGGCTCCGCCGGAGGCTTGAGTCAGCCAAGCCGTGAAAACTGCTGACCCCAATGTAATTCGGCCCCGTGCGACAGAGCTTTAACAAACTGAGAATTATACTGGAATAAATCGCCGATTCAACTGTTTTCCGAAAAAAACTGCCGAATCTAATTATTTTATTCGGTGAATATTGGTTTCATACAGCTTGGATATGTCCGGCAGTCTTTCATTTTCCACCCGGCCCCCGGCTTTTGCCGTAGCGATTTTTATTGCTGTTTCCAGCGCAAAAGCGGCGTTTTCCGATTCTACCAGGCCTTTTAGAAAACCGGCTAATAAATAATCGCCGCAGCCGACCGTCGATATCACTTTCACACGAGCGGCACATTTTCCCTGCCAAATACCCTCTTTCGTAACGACGACGGCCCCGTTTTCGCCGCGACTAATCAGCACAATCTCGACTTTATCCAGCAGCTTTGCCCCGGCATGCGATAAATCGGCTGGATTATCTTTGATTTGCCTGCCCGCCGGCTCGCTCAGTTCCCTGACGTTCGGTTTGATTATCCAGATTTTGCCTGTTTCGACTATCTTTCTCAAAGCCGGCCCGGAAGTATCCAGCACTATTTTCGCCCCGGCTTTTCGGCAAAAATCCACGATTTTCAGCACATCGCCTAAAAGCTTACCCTCCGGCATCGCCCCGGCGAAAACGCAAATGCTGTTTTTGCGAACCAGCGGCTGCAAATCCGCTTTTAATTGTCGCAGAGCCTGCGGAGCTGCTAATTCGCTTTTGCTTCGCAGGTGCATCTCCTTTTTTTCTGCCGCATCGACAACGGTTACGTTACATCGCGTTCTTCCGGAGACTGCGGTCATTTTCACTTTTATCAGCGGCCATAAAGACTTTACTGTTTTTTGCATCTGCCGATAGTCTTCGTTGCCCCACAAGCCCGCCGCGATATTTTTTTGCCCCAGCCATGCAAGGGCTTTGGAGATATTCAGGGCCTTGCCGGCGGGAATAATAGTTTGCTCGTCAATGTTTTTATGCCGGCCCCAGTTAAGATTTTGCCCCCGGCAGGTTATATCCCATGCCGGCGACAGACCAATAGTTATTATTGATGGATTCTGTTTCATCTATTCTTTCGCCATGTCCGCACCTAACTGACCACAGGCCGCCTTTATGCCCCGGCCCATCTTAAATCGCATAGTCGTTTCGATGCCGGCATATTCCAGCACTTCCGCAAACTTTTTTATACTCTCGCTGCCGCTGCCCGCAAAATCGCACCCCGGATGGGGATTATATTCGATAAGATTCACATGGCACTTTATTCCGCTAACCAGCTTGACAAGCGTTTTTGCGTTTTCTGCGGAATCGTTCAGCCCCTTTATCATTACGTACTCGAAGGTCACTCTTTGGCGGGTGTCATCCTGGTAATCTTGTATGGCTTTGAGCAGCCCGGCTAACGGGTATTTTTTATTTATCGGCATCAGTCGCGTCCGTAGCTCGTCGCTCGGAGCGTTCAGCGAGACCGCCAGCCGGGGATGGATTTTTTCCTGGGCTAATTTTTTTATCGCCGGGGCTATGCCGCACGTGCTGATGGTAATATGGCGAATGCCGATATTCTTGCCTTCGACGTGGTTAAGAAGTTTTACCGATTTCATCACGGCGTCGTAATTCAGGAGCGGCTCGCCCATCCCCATATATACGACGTTCGTAACTTTGCCGGAGTCGGCCTCGATAGTTTCGACCTGGTCGGCAATCTCGCCGGCGGTAAGGTTCCGACGAAAACCGATTTTTGCCGTAGCGCAGAACTGACAGTCTAAATTGCAGCCGACCTGTGTCGAGATGCAAACCGTTCTCCTTTTACTCTCCGGCAAAAGGACGGTCTCGACCTGATTGCCGTCTTCGAGTGTGAAGAGATATTTGGCCGTTCCGTCCTTATCTTCGAGTTTTCTTGCGATAGTAAGAGCGGATATGTAGTAGCCCTGGTCGATAAGTTTCTGCCGGAATGCCTTGCTTAGCGGCGTAATTAGTGAAATTTCCGTGGCGTTCTCAACGTGTATAAAGCTGAAGATATATCCGGCGAAATATTTCTTTTGCCCCAGCTCCGTTACTAACTGCTCAAGCTCTTCCGGCGTTTTGTCTTTAAGGTCTTTACTCATAACCGTAAGAGTATAGCAACTCTGGGGCAGTTTGTCGATTTCTCAGAAATCCTTTGAAATAGTAAAAAAAGTCTTTGCGAGTTTGCCCCATAAGGGGTGGCTGAAAAGCTGCTGCAATTTTCATTCAAAACTTTTTCTTTTCTTTCCTATTATCCCTCGTTCTTCATCCTCCATATATTTTTTATTCATATGGAGAGTAGGTATCGTCTGTAAGGCAGAATAATATTTTTTGCTATAAATCATACAGAAAATTTGGATATTAATCTATTCGGAAAATTTTGAGAAAGCATCGTAATGTTCTAAAATTCGATTGAGTGTACTTGAACTGTCTAATAACGATTCGCTTTCTTTACTAACGCCGCTAAAGGTCGAAAGTATATATTCCACATCGGGTTGTTTAATTTCATAAAGCAAAAAGAAAGCAGCGTCAAGCTGGGCCTGTAAATCCAGACGTTCTACCGGATCCCATTTATAAACACGATGTTTGAAGCCTGCAGCTTCAGCTAATGGAATCATATCGTTGCTTGTGCATGTCAATTTCAAGACACGTTCAGAGATCCATTTCTCAAGTGTTTGCTTTTTATTCCATGGACATTTTTGCTTGTAAAATTTAGGGTGTAAAGTAGGGATTTGTCCAATAATAAAATAACTTAGATTTATACCACCGATCTTTTGGCGGCAGATATAGTCATAGGCAAAGGCATTGATGTTTCCCAGGAAACAAGTAGTAAGTTTTGCATTAATATCAGAACCTGTAAAGATTAAGGGTGAAGAGTGAACTACGCCTGAATATGGAATAAACGCAGCAATCATTGTGCGTTGATTAGTTGGGCTGGTGACATTTTTAAATGCGATTATTTTTGTTGTATCTCGATTTCCAAGAACGCGTTTAACATAGGTTTCATTGACCCACCAACGAGGTTCAACATTGAATTCTGGATTTTGATGTTGGACAATAGAGGTTTCATCTGTTTGACCCTGACGCATCCATTTGGCTTTATCAACGATTACACCTGCTGCTCTATGGTCGAACATTTGAATCATTTTTGCCTCATAAAGAGGCAGGAATACTGTTTTGCCTTTTTTCCAGTTTGGACCGGAGCGTTTCAGGCCGTCGGCTTGTAGTTGTTCTGCAGTTCGGAAAAGTTTGGCGTCTGCGCTTTGATGAAACATTGTGAAAAAATTGATTCCCCATGGATTTCCTCCTTCTTTGCGGGTTTTGTTGATGAGTACAGGGATTCGCTTATAGATATATTTTGTTAGATTCGCATCACGTTTTGAGCGAAAAATAGGACAGGTTTGAGTATTGGGATTGAGAAGCTTAAAATCACTGGATGATAGCGCAATATGACATTTTTCATCTTTTAGGTCGTCCATTGAGTGAGCAAAAAAAACGAAGTCGGCTGATCTGGATTTATTTTTTGTTCCGCCAAATAAAAGAATTGAAAACTTATAGCGGCCATCTACATCAGGGAATATCTTTTTTCGGTTTTCAAAGTCGTATAGACCGGAGAGTACTTTTGAATTAATCAGTTTAGCGAAAAAATCTTCGTTGGTTTTATCTGTTGCTAATCCTGTAGGGACAAGAAGACCTACTCTGCCTATAGGTGAAACGATGGAGTGTGCAAGTTCGGCAAAGACAGCATAAGTATTTATATCTCCTTTTCCAGCAAGTGGAAAAAGACCACACTGTCTAATATAGATCATTGTTTTTTCGCTAATCTCTTTTGCCTTGCTATACCGATTATAAAGAGCAGGATTTTGTATCTTGAGTTTCTCAATAAGTCGTCGGCTTTCCGCAGCGGTTGGAGCTTCAAGTATGTGGGGTGCAGAAGTATCGAAGAATTCACGGTTCTTGATTGTGAATCTCTCCCATGGCGGATTTCCGATGACACAATCGAAGCCGCCATTTGGCCGATTAAAAACATCGGGAAATTGTTTTTGCCAATCGAGTGCGCGTGGATCGACAGTGGAATCCAATATCAGCGAGTTGCCGCATACGATGTTTTTGGATAGGTCGGCTAGCGTTTTGCCTCTCTGAGCGGAACGCAGCCAGAGAGCCAATTGAGCGATTTCGACCGCTTCCGATGAAAGGTCAACGCCGAAAAGATTGTCGTGAAGAATGAAGTCTGAAATCTTGCCTCGATATTCTTCGGCAAGCTTCGCTTCGTGTATTTCAAGAACGTCTATTATCTCGACATATTTATCTTCAAGTACCTGGTAGGCTTGAATCAGAAATGCCCCGCTGCCGCAGGCCGGATCAACAATTTTGATATCCTGTAGCTCTTCTATTGCTCTCTGGGCAAAAGCGATTACCTTGTTTTTCTCAGTTTTTGCATCGATTTGGTCAAGGTGAATACCGAAATTTCTTTCAAGCAGTTTTAACCTTTCGTTGGCAACAGTTCCGACTGTATGATCTGTAATGAAGCTGGTAAATTCAGGTGGAGTGTAATAAATACCTCCTTTTTTTCTTTCGGCTGATTTAACCATCTTCGGTTGGGGTTTTTCTTCTTCTTTTGTTTCAAATAAACCTGTCAAGCGTATTTTTTCAATGTCGTTTATAGATTTTTCGAAGATATGGCCGAGGACATCGACATTGATTTCATGAGCAAAGTCGTAACTGCCGACTATTTTGAAAAAATTGGTCCAGTCATCTTCGAGCTGGAGGTCGTCAACCTCTTTATCTTTACGAAAAAGACCGCCGTTATACGGAGGAATATCACGGTTTACGTTGCCCTGGTCTATACTTGCAAAAAGATCGAGAAAATTTTGCCATTTGGGATTAGTTACTCGGTGGAACGGAGGCACTTGTTCCCAAGCCTTTTTAAGTGAGTTTTCCGGCAGAAGGTTCCTATCTTCGCAGAATGCAATAAAGATTATACGGTCAAGCAATTTCTGTGTGATATGGATGGCTTTGTCGAGAGAGAATTTCCATTCATCCCCGGATAAATGGGTAATCAATTTAAGGCGTTCATCATGGTAGCGGTTGTAGAGTTCATTTCCAACTTGTCGTTCTCGCGTCAGGCATTTTTCAAGCAGGGAATCTGCGCGTGGGATTTTAACTAAAGGCGTTGGCAATAAACCGCCTTTTTCGAGGAGATAATAGAATTGTAGAAATGTTTCCTTTTTACGAAGCTCTTGCAATGTAAAAAGTTCATAAACTCTTTGAGTCTGGTTGCGTTGATAGAGACGGAAACTAACATAATTACAAATAATACCCCAGGGACAGTCAGGCAGTGCGTATAAATAATCCCAGCACTGCTGAACGGGAGTTCTTCCATTAAAACGGTCTTTGTCAACGTTTACTGTGGGTCCTTTAAGCTCAATTAACGCACGAACTTGTGGTTTTCTGTTAGGGCTAAATATACCGATTGCGGCATCTGCTTGGCCGCCGTTGACGGAGAACTTTTGCTGGAAGTTCCAGCGTTCCTTGTTATCGGCGAAAAAAACATAACCAAGGGCGTTGCCAAAAACTTCCTTGCAGAATTCACCCTCGATGGAGGTTTCATTCATTTTTTCAAGCTTTCCGCTTGATTCAATGTCAGCCCATTTGCAGAGTACATCATGTGCACAATTTTGGTCTTCGCCTTCGAGAAATTTTTTTGGTTCTTTTAGTAGGTTAGGGAGAAATAATGGACGATAACGACGGGCTTCACCATATCGTGCTTTGTTTAATTCGGGGAAAAGATGTTCGCCTTTTGGTGTCATTATCGATTGTCAGCTTGTTAATAGTCTCCATTTATCAGTAAGAAATTGTGGTTTTGATTCTATGCTAAAAGAATCTTATAGCAACAAAAAAATGTCTGTTTCCAATCCTAGTCAATAAAAAGGATTTATGAAAATCGTTACTTAAACTTCGGATTTTGCTTTTTAGCTATACTCTAAATGCCAAAAGCTTCACGCTTAAATTTCTGCCGTTTTTTCCTTGATTTTTCGCCGGAACGCGATATAATCGTGAACAAATAGAATATAGAATACTGAATACAGAATGAGGGGAAATCAGAAGGATCAAATCCGAAGCACTAAGCTCGAAACTCTAAATAAATTCAAATGCTCAAATTCCTAAATTCTTCAAATGTTCTGGAACAAAAGAAAACCTCGTTTTTCAAGCTTTTTCGACATACTACATACTATATGCTACATACGACCTACGAAGTTATTTGAAAAAACGAACCCAATTTGCCGGCCTTTGGCCGGAAATTCGAAGTTCTATGCTCGAAATGCTAAAGATGTGGAAGGAAAAAAATTGAAAACGAACCCAATTTTACTTAGGGGTTAGCGGATATCGGTTAGGGCATAGTTATATAAGTGTCTGATATTAAATTAGTTAGATTTAGTGAAGAAAGTTGCATTTCTCTGTGCCTCTGTGGCTCAGAAAATAAGTTGAAAAAACGAAGCCAATTCTTCGACAAGCTCAAAACAAATCTCTTAATCGTCGTCATCGTCGCTATCAGTGGATATATACTCTCTCTGGCCCTCGCTTATATAGGCAGGCTCGGCAGGAGTATCATCTTCGGCCATGTCCTGGTAACCGGCTTCGGCATCGGCCTCCATCTGCGAGCAAACGTTCTCATACTCCTCTAACGTCATGAGAACTTCCCTCGCCTGGGAGCCTTTATATTCGCCGAGCACTCCGGAAGCAGCCATCATCTCAATAATGCGAGAAGCCCTTGCATAGCCGATACTTAGCTTTCTCTGGAGCAGAGATACGCTGCCCCGTTTGCTTTCCAGGACGATACGGACGGCGTCGTCGAACAGGTCGTCCTTGACCATCTCGGAAGGATCCAGCTTTTTGATTTGGGTCAATTCCGGATGGAACTGAGGCTCGGCAACGTCCTTGAGATGTTTGACGATACCTTTTATCTCGGCATCATCGACGTAAGTGCCCTGCGCCCGAACCAGTTCGCTTGTGCCGGGTTTCAAAAAGAGCATATCGCCTTCGCCGAGCAGCGTTTCGGCGCCGTTTTGGTCGAGAATAATGCGGCTGTCCATTCGTGCCGCAACTCGGAAGGCGATTCTGCATGGCATATTCGATTTGATAAGGCCGGTGACCACCGTTGCCTGTGGCCGCTGAGTGGCCAGAATAATATGGATGCCGATAGCCCGGCTCTTTTGGGCCAGACGAACGATATATGCCTCGATTTCCTTTGCCGCGGTCATCATTAAATCGGCAAGCTCGTCCAGCACGATGACGATATAAGGCAGTTTCTTCGGAATTTTTGCTTCTTCATCGGGGCTGCTCGGATTGAAGCGTTTGAGGATTTCCTCGTTGCCGAGCTTGTTGTAATCGTCGATATTTTTGACCTTTGCTTCGGCCAGAAGTGCGTAACGTTCGTCCATTTTGACGGTGGCCCACTCGAGAATCTTGACCGCCATCTGAGTCTCGGTCACGATGGGGCACATCAGGTGCGGAATAGTGTTGAACGCGGTCATCTCGACCATCTTGGGATCGATCAGAATCATCTTGACCTCGTCGGGTCTTTTGGTCAGGAGAATTCCCGTGATAATGCTGTTTATACAAACGCTTTTGCCTGAGCCGGTTGTTCCGGCGATAAGCAGGTGCGGCATTTTTGCGAGGTCCGAAACCAAAGCTTCGCCGGATGAATCCTTGCCCAAAAACAGCGGTATCTGCATCCTTTGCGGCTTGCTGCCGGAAATATTCATCATGCTCTTGATGCGAACTTTCTCTTTTTCGCTGTTCGGAACTTCTATGCCGATAGTATGTTTTCCAGGCAGGGGGGCAACGACCCGAACGGCGCCGACACCGAGCGCGCGTGCCATATCGTTGGCAAGTGCGGAAATCTGGCTGACCTTGACGCCTGCGGCAAGCTCCAGCTCGAACATTGTCACGACCGGGCCGGTATCGGCGGCTACAACACGGGCGTTGATGTTGAATTCGGAGAGAAGCTTCTCCAGGGCGGCTGCCTTGGCTTTGACCATCTTTTCCTGAACATTGGCATAACCTTCTTCCGATTCGGCCAGAAGATCGAGCGGGGGCAAAGTGTAATCCTCGTAGGACGGCTGTACGAATGAACGTTTTGGCGTCTGTGTGCCGGGAAGTTTCGATTTTTCGCTGTCCAATCGTTTAATCGAAATACCTTCCGGTCTTTTCGGAGCGACAGCTTCTATCGGCTTTGTCTGCCGGGTGTCGTTGTGCTCGGTTTGTGTCCCAGCGAGAACAATGGGTTTTTGCCGGTCGCTTAATTTTCGCCATATTTCGCTTATGACTTGTGAATGCTGCTTCGCCGCCGACCATGCGGGAACCATTACGCCCGTAAACTGGCCGACTCCGAAGCCCAGGAATCTCAGTAATGTCGTGATAATGCCGTCGGCCAATAATATAGCGCCGACTATCCAGATTGCCGTTACCAATATGAAAGTGCCCAGCGAGGCAAAGTGATTTCGCAGAAGTTGTGCCGCTCCGATACCGAGCATTCCTCCCGAACCGGTGGGGAAATTGAACACTTTGTCAGGCCATAGGCAGTAGAAGCTCGTCGATGCGGCAATTGTTACCAGTACCAGGCCGACAGTACGCAAAACGGGCTGGCTTATAGAGCGTTTCATAAGCTTCATTACTGAAAAGCAGGTAACTGATGTCAATATGATGAATATGCCGGGGCCGAGGTAATAAAGAATGTAATACGCACAAAAAGCCCCAATTGGTCCACATAAATTGGAAGTTGGATTGTTGTGAGGATAGGCGTATTTGCTTGGCCAGTCGTTAATGTTGAAGCTGATGCAACTGAAAAATAGAAACAAACAAACGCCTACCAAAAGGCAAGTCATTGCCGTTCTGGCTACGGAACTTGTTCGTTCGCTTTTAGAATTCTTTTTGTGCGTTTTTTTCTTTTTCAAAATCTCCAGCCCCTTCCATAGTCCTATAATAAAATGTTTAAATGGCATAAAAACAGCCTGTCCAATAGTGGACTTAAGATATATCGGCAGCTTTTGGGCCTTTTCTGCACAATTACGCTGCCAAAAAATCCCATAAAGAACGATGCGAAAAGGGCTTTTTATAAGATTGAAGAAAAAATCTTGTAAAAAAATTAATTTTCTCTTGACATAAGTGTTACATATGTAACAATTATATATGTTACAGTTGTAATATTAAGGAGATTGATATGAAAAAGATACCAAAAATTTCGGAAGCAGAATGGCAGGTCATGAAGCTCTTATGGAAAAAATCGCCGTTGACGGCTAACGATATTGTCGAAAATTTGTCCAAGGAAACTCCATGGAAACGAGAAACAATAAGAACATTAATTAACCGTCTTGTAAGGAAGAAAGCTCTTAGTTTT
Source organism: Sedimentisphaerales bacterium (assembly GCA_016933295.1). Taxonomy (GTDB): domain Bacteria; phylum Planctomycetota; class Phycisphaerae; order Sedimentisphaerales; family Anaerobacaceae; genus JAFGPS01. The sequence continues at coordinate 10,546 of JAFGBG010000132.1, forward strand.
AGGAAACAGAGCCGGCAATATCTGTATTTCACCTTAGTTGACGAGTCGGAGTGCATCATGGAAGAGACCAGATCCTTTCTGGATAGAGTTCATGGTGGCTCTATTGAGCCGATGCTTGCGGCTTTCGTCGAGAATGAAAAACTTACTACGCAACAAATCACCAGACTCAGGCAGATTCTTGATGGTCAGAAAAAGCAAAACGAAAAAAAACAAATAACAATCAAAAATGAAAGGGCTTAACTATGGAAGCCTTTGATATTAATTTAACACCGTTCTTTGGGTGGTTATTAAAAACTACAATACAGGCAAGCGTTCTCATCTTTTTAATTTTGTTTATTAAGGCGACTCTGCGGCAAAAGCTGCCGGTCCGCTGGCATTATTATCTGTGGCTGCTTCTGTTAATACGTATGGCATTGCCCTGGTCACCACAGAGTAGAATCAGTATCTTTAATCTGATTCCACGGTCTGGTTCGCAACAAAAGATAGAATCTGTGACGATAAATAATGAAAGCGGCGACGATAATATCCGTTCGGACGGCGGCAATTCTGATGTCTGGCAAATCAAACCTGTTTTGAATCAAGCTACAGATGAGAATGCGGTTCAATCAGAATCGCTACCGGCATCGGATTCTGCATCCGAAGTAGTAACTTCCGAAGAGGATAAAATATCTTTCATTGTTGCTGAGATGCCTCCATCAAAAACTTATAGTTTGTTGGAGATTATGCCTTGGGTATGGTTAGCCGGGACATTAGTTCTGGCAGGCTACATATTTTTTAGAAATATCATCCTTTGGAAGTCAATCAAGAGCGAACGGCAAATCACCGACCAGCAGATTCTTGAGCTTCTGGAAGACTGTAAGATGCAGATGCGAATCCAGACTATTGTAGGTGTCGTTGTAACAGACAAAGTGAAAAGTCCGGCTCTTTTCGGTTTCGTTCGGCCGAGGTTGTTACTTCCACAGGGGCTTTTGGAAGAGCTTGACCTCGATGACCTGCAATATATCTTTCTACATGAGCTTGCTCATCTGAAGCGACGTGATATTTATCTCGGATGGGTGGTATCGTTATTACAGGTCCTGCACTGGTTCAATCCGCTGATATGGTTTGCGTTTCGCAGAATGAGAACCGACCAAGAATTAGCCTGTGATGCATTGACACTATCGACTATGAGTGCTGAAGAGCCCCAGAAATACGGCAAAACTATTGTCAATCTTTTCGAGAGATTTTCACAGGTAAGTTATGTGCCTTCCATAGCGGGCATTTTAGAGGATAGATCTCAGCTAGAAAGGAGGATTAAAATGATTACCAAATATAAGAAAAACTCATATCGATGGTCACCTCTAGCTGCCATGCTGATTATCATCTTAGGTTCTGTAACTCTGCCCGATGCTATAAGTATAAAGGCTTCAGAACGTTCAACTTCAAAACCTACTTCGTCTATTGTGCTCCGAAAAGTATGGGAAGGCTTGGATGTCGATAATTGCGGTAAGATTTCTCATGACGGCAAGTATCTCTCTTATGTGGATTGGGACACGGGTGATTTGGCTATTTATGAAATTGCCACTGGAAACAAGCGTCGCCTCACGAATAAAGGTTCGTGGGAGGAAAGCGATGAATTTGCAGAGTTTGCTCGTTGGTCGCCGAATAGCAAGCAGATCCTTTATTCTTGGTACAATAAACAGGGCAACTACGATCTGCGCATCATTGGCCTTGATGATTTAGAGCCCCGTATACTATACGGCGATGTAGATTTCGATTTTATCTTTCCCGGAGATTGGTCAAGCGATGGCGAGCATGTTCTGGCATGGGTATGGAGAAAAAGGAAAGATAATGGTGAAGTCATCTTGATATCCGTCATGGACGGTGCCGTACAAACCGTGAAGCAGTTGAACGAACGCGGCTTTGACAATTTTATGTTCTCACCTGAAGAAGATGGCATTATCTACGACGGTCCTGACGGCGACATATCAATGCTCTCACTCAAAAGTGGAAAAGAAAGTACGCTGGTAAAGCACCCGGCAAATGATTCTGTACTGGGTTGGGGGCCGGGCGGCAAGCATCTGCTTTTTACAAGTAACCGGAGTGGTACCCCTGATATATGGGCAATTAAAGTAGAGGGTGGGAAATCTATCGGTGAACCTCGTCTAATCAACTCAGGAAGAGGATTCACGCCGCCTATGGGACTGGGAACCACAACAAAAGGTTCATTTTACTACTGTTATTTTCCCAGACAAAATGATGTCTATGTCACAGAAATTGATGCTAATACTGGTGACGTTGTATCGCCTCCTCACGAGGCGATCAATCGTTTTGTTGGATCCAACGCAACACCGGATTATTCACCGGACGGTAAATACCTGGCATACGTTTCGAGACGAGCACCTTTCAACAATCGGACACATGATCCAGTCGGAAATGTTCTTTGTATTCGTTCTCTAAAAACCGGTGAAGAACGTGAATTCCGTCCACCTGGTCTAAATGGCTTTGGTTTTCCGCGTTGGTCGGCGGATAGTCAATATGTTCTGGTTATCAACTTGGAGGACAATCGAGCGAGTTGGGAAATGGGTCTCTATATAATCGATGCTCAAACAGGCGAAACAAGGTTGGTGATGAAAACGCAAAAACCTCAGAGAATTCACCATCATGCATGGAGCATTGATGGAAAATCCATTTTTCTGGTGCGTAGCACTATGCTTGGAACCAGTACGGACGATATGCGAATGGATATCGTAGCCAGAGAAATCGTTAGCGGCTCAGAGACTGAATTACTTAGCGGAACTTGGCGTGACGTATATTCAATATCCTGTTCGCCCGACGGCCGCTGGCTTGCAGTACTCGGTACATACAGGAATAGGAGCCTGAGAATAATGCCTGTTACAGGAGGTGAACCCCGCATTGTACACACTTTCGAAACCCCAGGCGACAGATCCATATATCATACCTGGAGTGCTGACGGCAAGTACATCTTTTTGCCTAAGCCGATGCCGAAGTCAAAAGGTGGTTTGAGATGGGTTTTGTGGCGTATTCCATTAGAAGATGGTAAACCCCAAAACCTGGGTTTGGAAACGCCAGGCTTCGACTGGTTAAGTACACATCCCGATGGTCGAAACCTCGCATTCAGCAGCCGGCCTTTAAATTATGGATTGCCAGCAGTCTGGGTGATGGAGAACTTTCTGCCGGAGATACCTTCGCAAGTAATAAAGTCCGAGCCGACACCGACACTTCGGCAAATCGAGGTAAGAGGACGCGGCACTCGTCACAGCAGGCCTTCATTCGATGGTAAGTATTTCTCGGACGTCGAACGTGATACCGGTAATTTAATCATCCGCGAACTTGCCTCAAACAAGGAATGGAAGCTCCCAGTCACATCAGATCCTAATTCGTTTGTCTATGAGTCATTCATCTCGGCGGACGGCAAAAAAGTGGCCTTTCTCCAATTTGATCCGGTGGAAGAAGATTTTGATCTTTGCATCGTCAACTTAGACGGCACGGGAAAGCGGATTCTCATGGACTCTCAACAGATAGCCGGGTACTTTAATATGGATGCATGGTCTCCGGATGGAGAGTACATTTTCGGCAGGCTTGAGAGAGAGGCGATAGAACTTGTACGGATTTCCGCTGACGACGGCTCCATGCAGGTTATAAAGAAGTTCGATCAAAATCGGGTATCTAAAGTCGATGTTTCACCTGATGGTCGCTATCTTGCATACAGCTACAGGGAAGAAAATACTTCGAAAACTGATATTTTTATTTATGATCTCGAACAGAATCAGGAGACTCCACTGGTGACACACACGGCCGGTGACATTCTGCTCGGATGGACACCGGATGGAGAGAATATTTTCTTTATCAGTGATCGAAACGGTACCTGGGACGGGTGGCTTGTAGCAGTTGCAGATGGAAAAGCGGTTGGCCTGCCCGAGATGATAAAGGCCGGAATAGGTAACATAAACCCGATTGGATTTACAAAAGAAGGATTATTCTATTATGAATTTCAGCACCAAGCCTGGAATGTCTATACAGCCGCACTCGATCAAAGCACTGGTCAGGTTATCTCCGAACCGATGCCGATACGTCATGTGGGTAAGGACGTCCGCCCGGATTTCTCACCCGATGGGCGATATCTTGCCTATTTATCCGAGCCGGATCGTAACAAACCCCAGGTTATCCGGATACGAACACTGGCGACAGGTCAGGAACGAGAGCTAAAAATCGACCTGCCCCGGTTCGAGTGGCTCCGCTGGTGTCCAGACAGCCGGCATCTTCTTATCACGAACTTTGGTTGGAACTCTCCATCAAGGATTTATAAGGTAGATATTGAGACAGGCACATATACACTTGAGGTCAGCAGTGAAAAGCGAGCGATTAGACAGGCTGAGCTTTCTGTCGATGGAAAGACTCTTGTTTACAGGATAAGAGGTTCCGGAAATTCAACATGGTTAATTGCAAGAAATATTGAAACGGGTGATGAAAAGGAAATCCTAAATATCACGGATGTAACTGGCCCTGCTTCGCTTGCCTTTTGGTCACTTTCGCCCGATGGAAAGGAAGTGGCCTATTCCATTCGGGAAGGTGAAGCTGGAAAACCCTTTGTTCTTAAAATCATGTCCGTGGAAACCGGAGAATCCAGGACTCTGGTGGCAGAAATGGTTTTATTTTTACTTTGGTCTCCTGACGGTCGCGATGTACTTTTTACCAGACTTAATGAGCTCCGGCGTGTCTCGGAGCTCTGTCTTGTCTCGGCCAAAGGAGGAGAGTCTCAGAAACTTTTTGAATGGAAAGAGATGATTATGGCTCCCCGTATTCATCCGGATAGACAACGCATCGCTTTCCATAGTGGCGGATATGTTTCCGAGATGTGGGTAATGGAGAATTTTCTGCCTAAAGAGACATTGACTGCTCAGAAATAAACCATATAAACTATTAACTTATAAACATCGGCCCGATGTGTTGTTAGTAAATATCGACTATTTGGGCATTTGGGCAGATTTATGTTGACAATTTTAAGAAATTCGGTATTTTATCCACTTTTAATATAGCAACTTATCCAACTCGTGATATTTATTTATCCTTATTGAGAGCTTTTTATGTATTCTGACTATATTCGTAATGTGGCGATTATTGCTCATGTTGACCACGGCAAAACAACGCTGGTTGATCAGCTTTTGTATCAGTCCGGCATGTTTCGGACTGAAGAGCTTGACAAATTAGCCGGCGGCCAGCACGGCCTGATTATGGATTCCAATCCCCTGGAAAGGGAACGCGGCATCACAATCCTGAGCAAAAACTGCGCGATTAATTATACCGACTCACGCGGCAATGAGTATAAAATCAATATTATCGATACGCCGGGCCATGCCGATTTCGGCGGAGAGGTCGAGCGAGTTCTGAAAATGGCCGACGGCGTGTTGCTTCTGGTCGATGCGTTCGAAGGGCCTATGCCCCAGACGAGATTTGTGCTGAGCAAGGCTCTCGAACATAAAATACGCCCCATCGTTGTGGTCAATAAAGTGGATCGCAAAAACAGCAGGCCGGATGATGTTGTCAACGAAGTTTTTGATTTGCTTGTTCAGCTCGGCGCCGATGATGAGGTTCTCGATTTTCCCTGTGTTTACGCTTCAGCGAAAGAAGGTTGGGCGACGACGGATATTGCGAAATCCGCCGATAATATGCAGGTGATTTTCGATACCATTATTAATAGTGTTCCTCCGCCTGAAGTTATTGCCGATGCGCCGCTGCAAATGTTAGTGACAAGCCAGGAGTATTCAGACTACGTGGGAAAAATCGCGATAGGTAGAGTTTTCGCCGGCTATGTAAACGAAGGCCAGAAAGTCACCGTCATTGACAAGCAGGGGCTTCACACGCAGCAGAAAGTTATGCAAATCCATCAGTTCAACGGTCTCGGCAGAAAGCGGGTTGCGAGTGTTCAAGCCGGTGATATCTGTGCGATATCAGGACTCGATCCGGTGGATATCGGGGATACTATCGCCTGTGCCGACAAACCTTCAAGGATTGCGGTTATTGCGGTCGATGAGCCGACAATGACAATGACATTCAGAGTAAATGACGGCCCCTTCGCAGGTCAGGACGGCAAATATATAACAGGCAGGCAAATCGGCGAAAGGCTCGAAAAAGAACTTCAAAGTAATGTTGCCCTGAGGGTCGAAGCCGGCCAGAGCACGGAAGAATTCCAGGTTTCCGGCAGAGGATTGATGCACCTGGGGATTCTGCTGGAAAATATGCGACGGGAAGGTTATGAGATTTGTGTCGGTAAGCCGGACGTCATTTTGAAATTAGTGGAAGGAAGGCGGCACGAACCGATAGAGCTGCTCGCTGTGGATTGTCCTTTGGATTGCCAGAACGCCGTGATGAGTCTGCTCGGCGAGAGGCGAAGCGAAATAGTTAAGATCGACGCCAAGAGCGGGGCGAGTGATTTTGTGCACATGGAGTTTATGATACCTTCGAGAGGTTTGTTTGGTCTTCACGCCAGGATGATGAACGCCACCGCCGGAAGGGCGATTATGCATCATACCTTCGAGAGATACGAGCTGATGCGCGGTGCGATACCTCAGCGTAAAGCGGGCGTTATGATTGCAACCAATACCGGCCAGGTCACGGCCTACGCTCTCGATGCTCTGTATGACCGCGGATTTTTCTTTGTCGAGCCGGGAGAAAAAGTTTACGAAGGTCAGGTCGTCGGGGAGCATTGCAAGGATAACGATATCCCGGTAAATGTCGTAAGAGGCAAGCAGCTAACCAATATTCGTGCCGCAGGCAAAGACGACGCGGCAAAAATCAGACCGGCGAGAAAAATGAGCCTTGAGTTGACGTTGGAATATATCCAGGCCGACGAGCTTGTGGAAATTTGTCCGAACTCGATTCGTATGCG
>JAFGBG010000017.1 GCA_016933295.1 Sedimentisphaerales bacterium
AGAAAACAAAACTGGGTCGTAGATAAAATGCGAGAAGTTGACCCGGATATAGTTTGTATTGCTTCGGGTAACGCCGGAGACTGGAGCAGAGGATTATTGCAGGGCTGTCCCGACCATATTGATGCCATGGCGGAGCATTATTATATCACAGAAACTTTGCCCGATGTCGCGGCACATGCTGACCAGGTTATACAAAGAATCAGAAGTATAACTTCGTTTCATCGAAATCTTCGCCGGGACCTTGACGTGCTTAAAGGCAAGGATATCAAGATTGCCATGACAGAATGGAACTACTGGAACTATAACACCGGTCGAGGCAGAATTAACGAGGTCGATGCATATATATTCGGCGAATTAGGCAGAAGATATTTCATGAAGGATGCACTGGGAATCGCCGCGGGTTTGCACGAATATTACAGGCAGTCGGATATCATGCTCCTTGCCACGTACGCACAGACCGTCAACGTGATAGGCTGTGTAAAAGCATCAAAGACCGCCGCTGCTTTCGAGACGACCGGTCTGGTGCTGAAGCTTTACCGAAACAATTACGGGACAATACCGGTTGAAGTCACCGATAACTCGGAACCGATCGACGTCGCCGCGGCGTGGACGACCGACCGAAAAGCCTTAACAATCGGTATCGTTAATCCGACCGAACAGGAACAGAAAATCTCATTGGACCTCAAAGGCGCACAATTAGCCGGAACAGGAACACTCGGACTCATTGCAAACTCGGACCCGATGGCTTACAACGACCCGGAAGAAGGAGAAAAAGTGGTAATTGAGGAAAAACAGCTTTCCAATGTCACCGATACCTTAACCGTGCCGGCTTTCAGCATCAGTCTTTATACTCTGAGCGTTCGATAAACTAATTACAAAGAACATTCGGGCCAGCAACTAAACAGCGGGCCAGGATGCCTTAAGCGAAGTTCGTATGAGTTTTACGAGATTCGAGGAAGGAAGCGGCTATTGCGGCAAATGCCTGAAACAAGTGCCGGTTTGCAGAGCAAAAGTCAAACATTTGCCGCATCTTATTTTGACTTTGCTTACGGTTGGTATCTGGAGTATCTTCTGGATCCGCTACATCCGGCAAAAACATCATTGGATATGTCTGGACTGCGGCGCAACGGTATATAAAATCATGAATTAGCCGCAAATGAAATCTGATATGAGGATGTGACTTTATGGAATGTAAAAAACAGAAAAATCTCCAAAATTGTAACTGTTCGTATCCCGGCTGCAGTAAAAAGGGCATTTGCTGCGAGTGTATCAGCTACCATCTTGCTATGAAGCAATTGCCCGCCTGCTGCTTCCCGGACGACGTCGAGAAAACATACGACCGCAGCTTCCGAACGTTCGCCAAAGCATGGAATTTATAGCAATCAATTGTAAATCCGGGATTAATTAAAACGAACAAGGCTGGATTCACAAATCCGGCCTTGTTTGAATATTCAATATAGCTTGCCGGTTTACCTCAGTGGGCGCAATTTATAGTTCAATATAATCCCTATTATTCATTCAGTTGGGCAAGGGTATAATCTAAATGCTCTATAAATGTTGCTTCGTCCTTTATGATATCTGTGAAACAATCAACAAAGCTTACAATTATCCCGCCCTCCGGCCACACGTCGTAGGCTTGGTAGATTAACACGCACCTGGGATATGTCTTCACAGGTCTTATGTAAACACACCCAAGTTCGACCTCCGGATCTGTAAGATTCAATAAATCACTATCTTCAATTCCATATTCAATTGCTTGTTTAAGATTATCTGGCCATGTTCCATTATTTTCTTTCGAATAATCGTAACATGCCTTAGCTAACTTAATCATAATACGGGCAGAAAGGCGCTGCATTACTTCCTTCTGTTGTTCCATGACAGGCTCAGGAGTGGTTATCACCGAAAATCCCTCCGGAGGTGATAGTGAAAACAAAGACTCATCTAATTCTTCTCCGATTACTATATCTGAAATTGTGATTGTTGTAGTTTTACCATCCTGGTTATTATTTTGCTTATTGCGTAATACTACTCTGGATTCTATCTTCACAGGCATGTAGTTATCCATATCAGCCCAGATAATAATTTCATTATCACCACGCTTAATGTGGAATCCACCGACTTTTTGGCCATTAATCTCACTTTGCCCGATATACTCTTGTGAATAATCTGATAAATTCGTCAATAAGTCTTTAATATTATCATATTCGTTTAGTATGTACTTCGGTGAAACGGGAGTTGTCGTTACATAAGCTTTGTTTTCTTCTGGGATCAGAGCGACACTCTTACCTTGAAAAGTATCAACAATAATAATTCTTCCATCTTCCATCTCTATGCGTTGGTGATTTGGTTCCAGCGTCCAATAGTACATTGTCTGAGGCTCCTGATCCTCTTGCTCGATCGTGATTCTGTATGACACAGTCTGTGCACTTCTTAAATTTGCAACAACTTTGCCAAACGCAGAACTAGTAACATCAGGTAGTTTTCCGAATTGTCTAAGGCCTACTAATGCAGCAATGAATAATATTGCAGCAGCGGCGATTTTTGTAATTGGACTTCTCATAATATTTCTCCATATATCAGGCCGTGTACCGGCCGATTGTTTTTGTTTTAGTTGTTCGAGAGCGTCATCAAGAATTCTCTTGTCTGTTTGGGGATCAATTGATACATCGGATTTATTTATTAGCTTTTTTATCTTTTCTTCAGGATTCATTTGATTACCTCACCATCTAAAATTGATCGCAGTCTGTCGATCCCGTACCGGTACCTGCTCTTGACAGTATTGACCGAAACTCCGAGCGAGTCTGCGATTTCCTTGAACGTAAACCCGGCCTGAAAGTGCAGCATTATCGTTTCACGCTGGTCATACGGAAGCCGAGTCATCGCACTGCTTAACTGCTGTAATTGCTCGTTGCATGAAATCATCGCTGACGGATTATCTTCATCCGAACCGAAAGGCTCGCTCAAGTCCGATTCAACCGCTCGCAAATGTTTTGCTTTGTTTGTATTTCGTGCCCTGTTGGCAACACAGGTAAGCAGGTAACTCTTCAGACTGCCGGTCAACCGGAACCTTTCAATATCCCGGACAAAGCAGGTAAAAACATCATGGACTACATCCTCGGCAGCACTTGTGTTATGTAAAAGAGCTACGGCTAAAACCAGCATATCTTTTTTGTACTTTTCGTAGATCCGCTCAAGAGCTTCAGCGTTTCCACGTTTACATCTCATAACGAGCAGCTTGTCTTTCATTAATGGCGCCTCATTTATTCCGGAACAAACGTTTGTCTCCAATATAACAATTTCACCACCGGTTTGGGTCTAAATATAATTCCTTTTTCCCCGGAATTTATCCAAAAGCGCATAAAAAAAGACCGGACTGAATAAGCCCGGCCTTTGTAAGACATCTTTTCAATTAAGTTAATCCGGCAGATTTTCCGACGCCACATCCTTAACAGTCAGATCGCCATAGATGACTCTATATATCCCTGAATCCGGGGGCAGATACCAGAAAATCGGCGTATTACTATCTCCGAACTGTATGTTTTCGCCGGCATAACGCCAGTTGCTTTCGGCGGACAATTTCATCACAAACATAATCCCACGAGTCATCTGCAATGCACCCTGCTTAACTTCCTCCTCGGATTCCTGACCTTCTCCGAATCGACCCTGCCGTTCCATTTCCATCGCAATCTTCTGCAGCTCAATCGGATTAAACGTCGGCGGAAATGTGTTGTCCCTGGTCCAGCTCGACCACAGTCGCAGATACTCTATCAAATCCTGCTCGGTTAACTCGGATGTGTTTACCTGAATATCCATCCTTGTATAATCCGCCGGAGGTGTAAGACTAAAAAGCGAATCATCCAGATCAACGTCAAAACTAAAGTCCGTCATCACCACGTTCATACCGACGGCATTGTTAAACTCGGACTTTACGCGAACCAGCTCACCCGTGTCAGCATCGATCCAAATAGTATTAATCACACTGTTCTGCGCGACGCGATATCCATGAAGAATCCGTCCGTTTTCCTCGACGGTTCCAAGTACCTCGTCGGCCTGACTGGGAAGTGCCCTGAGCTTCTCTATGGCATCCATTTGCTGCTGGGCCGGATCGTTATCTAAAAACAAATCCATTTCGAAAAACTGCTTTCTGGGCGGAAGAATAGTCAAGGCTTTACCCTGTGTCCAGTCAGCTACGGTGACATATCCGCCCGGCATAGTTATTCGCATATAGCGGGGTTCCTTGAAAGCCATTTCCATCTCAATATTGGAACTTGAAGTTACTTTATACGTCAGCGTTCGGGCCATCCGCAGCTTTCCGGCGACTTTTGCAAAGGCGGAATTTTCCACCGGGATACCAAATTGATTTATTACAATCATTGCAGCGATGACTATCACCGCCGCCGCGGCATATTTTGTTATGCGATTTTTCATAATAATTCTCCATATATCAGGCCTTGCAGCACCTGATTTTGCTTTTTCATTTTTACCCATTGTACGCAACACATTATCGAGAATTCTCTGATGTGTTTCGACGTCGGCGTCGTAACGCAACTGTTTAATCTGTTTTTCTATATCTTTCGCTGGCTTCATTTTTCTACCTCACCGTTAAGGGCTGAACGCAGCTTTTCCAGACCGTATCGGTACCGACTTTGAACTGTTTTGAGTGAAACACTTTGCAATCTTGCTATTTGCCCGAATCTCATTCCGCCGTTTAATCGCAGCAAAATCGCCTCTCTCTGCTGATACGGCAGCTCTGCCAGAGCGTGACTCAACTTTTGCCGCTCTTCACTGCATATCGCCAGTCGGAGGGGTGTTTGCATACCCGTTTTCTTCTGTTTCGGCAGATTCTCAGAAGCAACACGCCGGCGCTTTTTCCTGCGAATATAATCACGCGAGCGATTGGCAACGCAGGTCGCCAAATAATTCCTGAGGCTTCCTGTCAGCCGAAATTCTTTTATAGATCCGGCAAACGTAACAAAAACGTCCTGAACAACATCTTCGGCTTCGTTTTTATCACCCAGCAGATTTGCCGCCAATGTCAGCAAGTCATCGGCATACTTTTCATAGATAGGGCGAAAAGCGTCTCTGCCGCGGCACTTGAACTTCCATAAAAGTCTTTTATCTTCGAACATTCGTGGCTCACCTGCCTGATATTGCAACAATCGACTGTTACTAATATAACGACAAGGAGATGTATTTTGCTCTAAATAAAATCTTTTTTTGCCGCTCTTTTCCGGGATGATTTGTTTGGTTATAATAAAAACGACAAAACCGCGCATTAATGCACGGCTTTGCCGACACGCTCAGCGCTTCCGGAGGAGCACCAAGCGATCTGAAAGAGTATGTGTAGAAGATTGCTTAACCCTATCGTTTATCGATTTTGATAGAGCCTTCACCAACTTTGAGGCTTACGATGCGGGTGCCGCCGGAGGTATTGACTTTCGTATTCCATTCGGCCCCGTCATCTTTCTTATCCGCTTTGGACGGACTATCTGCCGGAAACATTCCGCCGGGAGCCGAAAGCCTTACATTCCCTTCGTCAAGTTTCACACCAATCGAGCAGCTTTCGGGCATAATATCTGCATAATCAACATCCACCATGCCGCTCTCCAGCTTGAAGACGAGATTGCCCGCGACATTGTCACATTTAATCGCGCCGCTTTCTCTTTTAACCTGACATTCGGTGAAGCTGCCTTTATTGATATTGACATTACCATCTTCGCCGCTGACGACACACGTATAATTTTCAGTCGTACCATCGGCATAGCTTATCGTCACATTGCCGTCATTGAGCGAGATGTCACAGTTGCCGTTTATATCACCGCAATGTATATTTCCATCCTCTTTTTTGACGGAAAGTTTGGCCACTTGACTATTCTTAATATCGATATTCCCATCCTCGGAAACAAGGCGAATATCCGACACTACGTTTTCGCATAAAATATTCCCATCTTCAGCGCCGATTTGAATCTGTCCCTCAAGGTTTCTAATCCGAATATCACCATCTTCATTCCGAAGAATTAAAGTCGTATTGCGGGGAACGGTAATATTCAAGTCGATCGCATACGAGTGCTCGGAAGGCGTATTGCGCGGACTGACGGCTTTCAAAGATAACTTCCCGCCGACGGTCGTGGTATCTAAATTCACATTCTTGGACAATTTTCTCACCGCTTCAATTGAGGGAGCTTTGATTGTAAAGACAGAATTAACCAGACATTGGCCCGTATCGGAGCCCTGTATCGTTACAATGCCGTCTTCGTTGGCAATATCCAATACGGACCCCGGCGACAGCGGCATTTTCAAAGCCTCAGTTCGTTTAATTACGAAGCGATCGCCTTCCTGATTCTCTTCGATGGATTGTACGGTTCTTACAGCCCCGGACAATTCCACGGCGGAGGATAATTGTGCCGCTACGTGCCTGCCGGTACCGGCGCTATGTTGCGTGGTTATTCTTGTCGGAATCGATTGTTCGAGACTATTATCAGTGGATTCCCGAGCCTGTTTCGTTATATAAATCTTCCCCACTTCGGTTACCAGGCGAATATTGTTCTCACCGGAACCTATGACACCTTTTGCAGTATTCGAGACAAAATCTGTTGTATTTATTTCCAGAGGAAATTCGCTCTTGATGGATCCGACACTTGTGACCGCCTGAATTTTGGCGGAAAGATCCTTATGTGCGACAAACTCGATATCGCCGACTTTTGCCGTTAACTGAATATCTCCTATTACGTTCAAAATCTTAATTGAACCTACGTTAGTTAAACCCTTTATCCCTTCTTTGAGGTTTGTAATTTCAATAGAGCCGACATCCGTCGAGATATCGGGCGCTATGCCGGACGGAACCGTTATTTGTAAATCCACATTAAGATTTTTCCAGTTATCATCTCCCGATTTGACAGGTTCGAAGTAAAACCTTTCCCTGGAAGAATGGGTGCTCATTGATACTTGTTCTGCTAATTCCTGTGCTTGATCTGCAGTATCGGCTGTTGCCCGGATTAATGCCTTGACGGTACAATTTTTGTCTTTACTCGGATTCAGAATTATTTTGCCGATTTTATTTCTCACAACGAAGGGAGTTCCCGGCTCGACTTTCGTAGTGAAATCCATTTCTTTTTTGGCAACACATTTATCGTCCTCTTCATTTTTGACATGTGCATCCGAAGGTTTGATTCGAGCTATCGGGTCTGTGTCAGGAATCGTATCTACAGGAATGCTGACATTGACGGGAACTTCAATCTTAGGAATATTCACCTTCGGAGTCACAGTTACAGTTGGGGCAGGTTTTGGAGTGATCACAATATTCGGCTGAGGTAAAATAAGCTCAGAATCATTTATGGAAACCATAGAATTTTCCGGCATCGGGGGCATAGGAGGCATTGCGAGCATTTTTGGCATTGGGGGCATTGAGGGGCTTGGGTTTATCTCCGGTATCACCATCGGCTCGGAATCTGCATCCGCATGAGTATTTAGCTGCATCTTCTTATGCCAATCCTTCATTTGACTTTGCCATTGTTGCATTTGCTGCTGCCACTTCTTGAATTCATCGCTGTTTTGCCACTGCTGCATTTCCTGATGCCATTGTTTGAACTCTTCTTCGTTTTCCGGATCGACCGCCCAGTTATGTATGTCGTTGTTCTCGTGCAACTGCTGGATTTGCTGTGACCACTTTTCGAGATCTTTTTGCCATTGTTTAAACTGTTCACTGTTAGTCCATTGTTCGGCCCATTGCTTGTGCTTTTTTGCTTCGTCCGAAAGTTTATTAGCCTTATCTTTTTCCGCCTTTTCTTTTTTAGCAAGTTCTAACGTTTGTTCTCTGGACTTCTCTGCCGAAAGTCGGGATTTTTCTAATGTCGCAAGCTCTTTCTGAAGATTTTGCTTTTCAATTTCCAGTTTTTGAAGCTCCTCTTCAAGCTTCTGCTGCTGCTCAGACAATTGTTCATCGGAATCGGCTACATAATCCGGGCTCGATGATTTTTCCTGAGCTTTAGCCATAGGCAAAACAAAAGCCGCCATAAGAGTAATGATTGTGATGATAATAATGTTTTTCATTTTTTGGTACCTCCAGGTCTTCTTTTCCAGCCAGCTTAG
>JAFGBG010000133.1 GCA_016933295.1 Sedimentisphaerales bacterium
ACCAGCGGTGTCTGGACCAGGGCGGGCGGTATTCAGCCGGGTGATTGGCCTCAGTGGTTGTCACTTTACAAAGATTACTGATAAATGAAACAGAAGAAAAAAAGCGGGTGAGTAAAAACTCTGTTTTTCATAAGAGATCGATTTTGAAGGAAGGAGGTCGGCTCATATCTAAAAATTTATCTTTTGCGTATACGTTTTGAAATAGAACGAAAGTGAAGATTTTTGTCATCCATTTCAATATTAACATATTTTAAAGTTGGAGGTTTTATTATGTTTAGAAAATCAGTTTATTTAATTATTGTGGTTGTATTGGGTCTGAGTATCACAGCACGGGCGGACTTCGATACTGTAGGTGTTTATGACCCTACGGATGAACCCCATAATAATGATGTGGATCAAAGCGGCACATTCGTCAGCGCCACAGGTGTTGCCGGTCCGGATAATGTTATCGACCTGGAAACGTTTCAAGCTTTGATTGGCCCTGCTTTTGAGAGCGATGCCGGCGGTGTAGTCAACGGAGAGGCCCCCGGAACTTTAAATGGTGAAGACATATTGGCTCATTACGGTATCAACAAGGTCAAGACTCTGACTATTACGAATAATAGCGGTCATATAAAAAGTGTGGGGGAAGGGAATCTGAATCGATTACCGACTTCAGGAAGTAGCGGTTTTGGCAAAGACAATGATTCTGATACTCTATTTACTATCGGCAATATAACGGGAGGGGCGCCGGGTGAGGTAGTTACTTACTTTGCCTTAACAGTGCTTGACCGAGATGACAGAACCATCACTCCTACTGTAACCGCCGAATTCAGCGATGGAAGTACCGTAATATCTACCGCAACGATGGACGGCAGCCAGCCTCCCAACGATCAGGATACATTTTTTGGCTTTGTAGCACCACCTGGTACAGGCATTGTTTCTGTTAATTTCGATTTGTCGAACTGGTCTAATATGGATGACCTTGCTTTCATAACATCGGTTTTTAACGAGTCAAAAGAGCAGGCGAAAAAACCGAATCCGGCAAATCAGGAAACAGATATTCAGCGTGATACAGTTCTTAGCTGGAAGCCGGGAGAATTTGCCGCTACACATAACGTTTATTTAGGTACAGATTTTGACGATGTTAACAACGCCGATGCGAGCAGTCCGCTGCTGGTCGGACCCGGCGTCGATGCCAATAACTTCGACCCGGGCCGTCTGGAATTCGATCAGAGTTACTTTTGGCGTGTCGATGAAGTCAATGCGGCACCGGATTACACTCCATTTAAGGGCGACGTATGGAGTTTCACAGTCGAGTCATATTCGATCGCCATTCCCGCAGAAAGCATTACGGCAACCGCTTCCAGCCAGTCGGGCAATCAGGGACCTGAAAACACGATAAGCACCGCCGGACTGGATGCTGATGACCTGCATTCAACCGATACTGCCAATATGTGGATTACGGCAGAAAGTGATCCGGGACCGGTGTGGATACAGTATGAATTCGACAAGACTTATCAGTTAATCGAGATGCCGGTATGGAACTATAATGGAAATTCTATTCTTGCGCTATTCGGGATTAAGGACGTTGTTGTCGAATATTCGTTAGACGGAACAAATTGGGAGCAAGTCGCTGATGTTACCCAGTTTACAAAAGCGCCGGGGGCCGAGGGTTACGCTTATGAGACAGTCGTTAATTTCAATAAAGCCGCCGCAAAATATGTCAGGATAAACGCCAACAGTTCCTGGGGCGGCGATATACTCGCCTCTACGCAAATGGGTATGAGCGAGGTGCGTTTTGTGGCCATACCCGTCGCGGCAAGAAAACCCGATCCTGATGACCAGGCAACGAATGTTGCAATAGATACTACTTTGAGCTGGAGAGCCGGCAGAAATGCCGACGAACACAAGGTATATTTCAACGCGGATGAGCAGTCTGTAATAGACGGTGCCGCATTAGTTACGACAACCGGCCAAACAAGCTACGGCCCGTTGGCTCTAAATCTGGGAAGCACATATTACTGGCGCATTGACGAGGTCAATAATGCCGAAGCCACTCCTCTGTGGGAAGGCGGCGCCTGGAGTTTCACTACTCAGGAATATTTGGCTGTTGAAGATTTCGAGTCATACAATGATATTCCCGAAGGCGAGGAAGGAAGCAACTTAGTCTATTTGACCTGGGTAGATGGATACGACAATCCGTCGGTAAACGGCTCGACTATGGGTTATACACAGGGAAGCTCGCTCGAGACGCAAACTATCCATGGCGGCAAGCAGTCTGTTCCGTTGATGTATAACAATACTACCGCCGGCTATTCGGAAGTTACTGTGAGCACGAGCGATTTGGCAATCGGTGGAAACTGGGCCGCGGTTTCACCTGAATTTTTATCCATCTGGTTCTATGGCGACGCGGATAATCCCGCGACCGACCGGATGTATGCCGAGATTGACGGTGCAAAGAAGGTGTACGAAGGTGACCTGACCGCAGAACAATGGCAGCAATGGCTTATCGAGCTGGCTTCTCTGAACATAAATCTGAGTAATGTCGGAACAGTTACTATCGGATTCGAGAAGACCGGCGCTTCCGGCGGCGAAGGTACGATTTTCCTTGATGATATCCAGTTGTATAAGCCGCAGGAGCAATAGATCCGCTTGACCAGTTAGGAAAAAGCCGGATCGTTCCTTTTGGAATTGACCAGAGTGTTGACAGGAGCTTGAATTTTTGCGAAGATGCCATTTTTGGGATTCTAAGTTTTGGTTATAGATAAGGATTTTGAAAATGGCTATCGAATTTCGCAAAGATTACAAATATTCCATGGTTGTGCCCACGAGTATGGGCGTTCGCATTACGCCTGTCGGCGGCCAGCCTGTTTACTGCAGTAAGACATTTATCATGCAGGCGACCAGCGCCGAGTCCAATGTGGCCAGCGTATCGAGCTATCTCGGCCTGCCTGTAAAGGTTCTGACCAGTTTTGTCAAGGGCAGCCCCATCGCACGGTTTATTAAAGATGATCTCGCAGGGCGGCACATCGACGTCGAGGCCAAAGAAGTGGAACAGGGCGGCCCGTGGGGCTATCGCCATCAGTTCAATATCGCCGATTCCGGCTACGGCTCGCGCGGCCCGCGGGTTCATAACGACCGCGCCGGCGAGGTGGGCCGGACGCTGAACGTCAAGGACTTCGATTTAGAGAGGCTGTTCGGCAAAGACGGCGTGCAAATTGTTCACCTTTCGGGCCTGATTGCGGCACTTTCGCCCGAGACGGGCACTTTCTGCCTCGAAATAGCCAGGGCCGCCAAAAAGCATGGGACGCGGATATCGTTCGACCTGAACCATCGCGCATCGTTCTGGAAGGGCCGCGAAGCCGAGCTGCACAAGATATTCTCGGAAATCGCCGGCATTTCGGATATCCTCGTCGGCAACGAAGAGGACTTCCAGCTCTGTTTGGGAATCGCGGGGCCGGAAGCGGGCGGCAAAGAGCTGGCAAAAAAAATCGAGAGCTTCAAGGGCATGATAAACAATGTGAAAAAGGCATATCCCAACGCCACGGTTTTCGCCACAACGTTGCGGCAGGTCGTCAGCACAAACTGCCACATGTGGGGCGCGATAATGTCCGCCGATGACGGCTGGCATGTGGTCGAGCCGCGAGAGATTACCGTGCTGGACAGAATCGGCGGCGGCGACGGCTTCGTAGGCGGCATGCTCTACGGTATCCTGAGAGGCTGGGAGCCGGAAAAATGGGTCCAATTCGGATGGGCGACGGGGGCGCTGGTAACTACACTGCTGACCGACTACGCACAGCCTGCGGACGAGGACCAGATTTGGAGTATCTGGCAAGGCAACGCCCGTGTGAGGCGGTAAAAACGAGCGAATTGCTTGTTCTGAACATAGCCGCATTCGTTATCTGACATTTCCGAAAAAGTGCGAGAATCCGCATTTTGTAGCCGCATTATAGCGGCAAAAAGTTAGAATAATAGCAAAACGGAAATTTTTCGCGCTTATTTTCTCTGCCGATTCTGACTATATAACAGAAGTGATTGGCCAGTAATGAATTTGGAGGTTAACCTTTGAGACGTGCCTGAGAGATCGGAAATACAACTGATTGAAGCGGCAAGCGGCGGCGATATCGAAAGCTTCGGCGAATTGTGCCGCAGATATTACGCCGCGATGGTCGCTGTCGGATATTGCGTGCTTGGCGAGCATTATCTTGCCGAAGACGCGGCTCAGGAAAGCTTCGCGCGGGCGCTGGTCAATCTGCGGAATTTGAAAAATAAAGATAGATTCGCGCCGTGGTTGGCGGCTATTTGCAGGAATGTGGCAAGGGATATGTTGGCAAAAGAAGTCCGGCAAAAAAGCAACGAAGATTTTTCACAAGCCGCCGGGCAAGGCGATTCTAAAGAAGACGAGAAGCTTATTCGCCTCGCGATTGGTAAGCTACCCGAACCGGCGAAAGAACTGGTTGTCCTGCGATATTATGACGGCCTGTCTTACGAACAGATCGGCTCAGTTCTGGGAATCTCACCGGCAGCGATAAACGGCCGCTTGACAAGGGCGAAAAAGAAAATGGCAGATTATTTGAGATGTAATGGTTTTCCGGAGAACCGATTATGAATTCCCACAAAAACAATGAAAATCTGGACGAACTGATAACCGGCGCTATAGGCCGGGATAAGCCGCAGTTCGATTTCGATAAATGGCAAAAAAATCACAAAAGTGAGATAGAAACTTTCAAATCACAAACGGCGGGCGAAAAGATTCCACAACCTGTCCAGCCGCTTAATATATGGAGAAAAATTATGAAAAGT
>JAFGBG010000134.1 GCA_016933295.1 Sedimentisphaerales bacterium
GCCGACGGCGAAGGATACTCTCTTGTTCGCAGAGAAGTTTCCGATTACGGCAACGACCCGAACAACTGGCTCGCGGCAAATACTTCCACGAAAGAATAAAACCTACGCGTCTTATTTTATAATCTGACCTTCAATCCTTTTCCAGTCGGATAGCGCTTCGATTATAGTAGTTCTTGCAGTCTTGAACTCCAAACGTTATTATTCACAGGAACTGAGTACAATAACGGTTACTCTTGTTTGTAAACAGAAGGAACTGTAACGTGAGAATATATCGATCACCACACAATCCACTTATTCAAACCAAAGATATCGTACCATCAAGGGGGGATTTTGAAGTAATCGGCGTATTTAACGCCGGCGTAACTCGTTTAGGTGATGAGGTAATCATGCTTCTTAGAGTTGCGGAACGGCCGATTAACAGCAATGCTCAAAAGTTATTAACCGCCGTTTACGACTTCGTTTCGGATGAGTTTGCAATAAAGGAATTCTCGCTTGATAATCAGGACAACGATTATACAGATCCGAGATTAATAATAACGCCCCGGCAAACTTATCTGACATCCATCTCACATTTGAGACTGGCCCGCAGCAAAGACGGGATTTATTTCGATATCGAAGATAAGCCCTCGATTCTGCCGGCAAATAAATATGAAACTTTCGGACTCGAAGATCCGAGAATTACTCTTATTGATGATACATTTTACATCAGCTATGTCGGCGTGTGTCCTTTCGGAATTACAACCTGCCTGATATCCACGCAGGATTTTACGTCTTTTCATCATCATGGTGTTATATTTTGCCCCGACAACAAAGACGTCGTGCTATTTCCTGAGAAAATCGAAGGAAAATACTATGCCCTGCACAGACCAGCTTCAACATTATTCCAGAAGCAACATATCTGGATTGCGGAATCGGCAGATTTATATTGCTGGGGAAACCATCGAAACCTGATGGCCCCTCGCGGCGGATACTGGGATGAAAACAAAATCGGAGCCGGCGCCGTACCTTTGAAGATCGAACAAGGCTGGCTTGAGATTTATCATGGGGTAGATAAAAACAATATCTATAGCCTCGGTGCCGTACTGCTGGATAACACCGAGCCGTGGAAGATTATTGCAAGGTCGGAACAACCAATCCTCCAGCCGGAAACGGATTATGAACGCCTGGGCTTTTTCGGAAACGTCGTCTTTAGCTGTGGTCTGATTCTCGAAGACGACAAGCTCGGGATATATTATGGAGCCGCCGATACTTCTATTTGTTACGCAGAATTATCTTTAGACCAGATTATGCAAAACCTCAAGCCAATTGTTTAACCTTTTCAAATTACTTCGATACTAAATAGCTTATCGATAGTTTATCGGAACTAAGTTTTGCCGCTATGGCATGACACGTCATCAATCATATCCATGCCTTTTAAAATTTCGTTTTTTTGCTAACCTTCAATAGTTTACATGCCCTTCCTGCCGATAAACAATGGAAGGTACTTAGGAGAAAACCTATGATAAAAAGTAAAAAAGTTCGGATAATAGCTTTGGTCACTGCCATAGGCCTGATTATCGTTTTGTCATTCACCACCATCCAGGGGGACCAAAAGACTTACGAGGTACAGCCTCAAATATCTCTGCCGGGATACGGAGGCGAATCGTCCCGCCTGCTGGATGCTTACGAGCGCTTGATGGAACGATATATGGATATGGTCGATAAGAACCTGACAACTATCGACGCAGATATTAAAAATACCGCAAAGAAAATCGATTCAATCGACGCCCGACTAACGGAGCTTTGCGAAAGAACGGTGAGAATCGAAAAAGCTCTCGGCATCGAACAATCCAAACAGCCGATAAAAAAGCTCCCGCCGGCTGGTAAGACCAACATTAATTGATAAGGCAGAAAGACTGAACATCATGTATAGGATAGCTCCAAAAACAGGACAAGATGTTGTTCGGCGTTATAAATATAATCCGCTGATTTCTATCGACGATTTGCCTTTTGGGTGCAGCGATATATGGAACGCCGGCGTTATTCACTTTCAGGGACGTTACCTTCTGCTTCTCACCGTGGAAACTCTTGAGGGACAGGGTTGTATATATCTGGCACACGGAACGGACGGATATAAATTCACCGTAGAACCTGAGCCGTTCATGGTCGCTTCCGCGGATGAAGCATTTGCCAGATATGAAACCTTCGGAATTTTCGATCCGCGCATCACTGAAATTGACTCCACGTATTATATTACATATTTAGCCGAAAGCGAGTACGGCAGACGAATCGGCCTGGCTCGAACAGACGATTTTAAATCTGTCGAGAGAATACAGTACATCTCCGAACCGGATACGAAAAGTGCCTGTTTGTTCACCAGTAAAATCGAGGATTGCTACGCGATGCTGGAACGGCCTTCCGCCGGTGTCAGCATCTGGCTTAGCTATTCCAACGACCTGATTCACTGGGGCTCTTCCACAGTCGTCCTTACGCCCCGCGGCGGTTTCTGGGATTCCAATCGTGTCGGGGCCGCCGGGCCGCCTATCGAAATAGAACAAGGCTGGCTGCTCATTTACTACGGCGAGAAGGACACTTCCGCAGGCTCGCTGATTCGACTGGGAGCGGCGATTCTTCAAAAAGATAATCCTTCCAATGTGCTGGGACGCTCGAATATCCCGATTCTTGCCCCTCGCGAGAAGTACGAACGCATCGGCGACGTGGGTAACATAGTTTTTTCCTGCGGCGCGCTGCTGGAAGAAGACGGCCGCCTCAAAATATACTATGGGGCTTCCGACAGTTGCATCTGCCTCGGCGTCACGAGTCTCGATGAAATTATACAAATCTGTATAAACGACCAGGAGCAATATTAATGATTACGCAAAACCGCGGACGAGACCTCTTTCGCAGATGGGAACACAATCCGATTATCACAGGGGATCATGTGCCGCTGCAAAGCAATACTGTATTCAACGGCACTCCCGTAAAAATAGGCGATACATACCTGCTGCTTTTGCGAGTCGAAGGCCAGCAGGGCTATTCCTTTTTCTGTCTGGCGCGAAGCAAAGACGGCCTGAACTTCACCGTCGACGACGAGCCTTGCATGCTTCCCGCCGAAGACGGCCCGTTCGCACAGTGGGAAGAAAACGGTCTCGAAGACCCGCGCCTGACGTTTATCGACGGCTGGTTCTATATAATGTACACCGCCGTTTCAGGATACGGCCACAGGATAGCTCTGGCACGCACCAAAGACTTCGAGCAGTTCCAGAGAATCGCCGTAATTTCCGGTCCCGGCAACAAGGACGGTGTGCTCTTCCCTGAGAAGATCGACGGCTACTACGCCCGGCTCGATCGCCCTATCGGCAACGGCGTCGGGAGCATCTGGATATCCTATTCGCCCGACCTGATTAACTGGGGACAAAGCGAGCTGATTATCTCGCCGAGACCCCGCTACTGGGACTCGACCCGCGTCGGTGCTTCGGTTCCGCCGATTCGTACCGAGCAAGGCTGGCTCGAAATATATCACGGCTTCAAGATGACATCATCCGGCCCGATCTACCGAATCGGCACGGCAATGCTCGATCTTTATAATCCCGCCAGGGTAATCGGCCGCTGCCTGAATCCGGTGCTCTCGCCGCGGGCGGAGTACGAGCGAATCGGTGACGTCGGCAACGTTGTTTTCGCCAGCGGTGCGATAGTCGAAGACGACGGCGAGGTAAAACTTTATTACGGGGCGGCGGATACTTCGATTTGTGTAGCGTCGGCGTATATCGACGAGCTGATAGATTCCTGTTTCGAGGAGACGGATTCGAGAAGCGAAGAATTCTGTAAAATGTCCTGTCCGTATCGAAGAAACTGATAAGTCCGTCGCGGCAAAAAATTGACGTAATAACCGATGTCTATCAGCCGAAAGTTTTGCCGCTTTCATCCACATAAACATCCCCCTCGGCCTGTTTTATTATTTCCTTTGCTTTCGGCACGTCGTCCAGCTTCGGGACTCGGAACAATGTGCCACACTTTTGACAGCTTACCCTTCTGTCGGCAGCGGTGCCGTCGAGCATCCAGGTGATTTTACATTTCGGACATCGCGCTATAATCTGCATCTGCATATTCCCTACTGGAATTTCCGGATATTTTATACGCCGATAAAACGCCGTTCCATGAAAATATCTTTCCATCCCATAATATATCCCGATTGAAACCACAATCTCACACCGGCAAAAGCTCGTCCCCGCCGGGGTGGGATTTTCCTTGATTTTGGCATTTGTTTGTAGTAAAATAATGTCATTGGGGTGGTTCAATGAGAAAGAAAATTTCTTGTAAAGTTATCAGTTCTTTTAGTCTAAGCGATAAGACTGCGTCCGGAGCTTCGACGGATTTTATTTTTTCGAATATTACGGACATCGTAACTTTTCAAGCCGCAACCGGAATGTTCACATATAACGGGCGATTACAAAAATCATTCGTTTCAAACGACGACGTCACCACCGCCAAAATTCTCGACTATTACCTATAAACTCCAATTCTCTAAATAAGGTCTTTAAGGTATCTCCTTAAGTAGTATCTGGTTTGTGACAGAACTACCGCGCTAATCATTATAGTGGCGAAAACTTCCCACGAAACTTCGTTCATAACAACGGCCAGGGCCGTACCCGCGGCGGGCGGATGCTCGAAATCGAAAGCAACCATAATAAATACGGCGATTCCCACTACGAGTGGATACTCAACATAATACGGCATCGTGATATAGTAGAACAAAGACCCGATGGTCAGGCCGACCAGATGGCCGCCGATAACGTTTCTTGTTTGTGCCGAAGCCGCCTTCGGCAGCGCGAAGACGATAAAAGCCGTTGCCCCCATCGCACTAATCACAACTACCTTTTCCTTGCCGAGGACCAGGACGATGATAAAAAGCGCCAGAGCGGCCAGTGCACTCTGGAAAATGTAGTATTTCCATAGTTTTTTGAATTTCTGCCGAATTGAGTTTTCATCCCTGACCATTGGCGTATCTTCGATTTTCGGATTTTTATCCATATAAAACCAGATAGATTTCGAAACAAAGCTTCCAAAATATAACCTATTTGCCGGAAAAAGGCAAATTCTGTCTACTGCGTACTTAATTCTGGATTCTGCCGTAAAAACCTGTCCTGAGCCCGTTCGACTTCGATCAGGGTAAACTTTGTCGAAGGATTGGCTTCGTTTTCCATTTTTTTGCCACAGAGCACACAGAGGTGTATTGAAAGTGCAAAGGCACATAGGCACACAGGTGCAAAGGCACATAGGCACAAAGAAGCTTTACGGATTATTATTGACATAACTAACTTAAAATTAAGCATTTAAAAACTATAAGCTGTCCGCTACCCGCTACCCCCTAACAAAATTGGCTTCGTTTTTCATTTTTTTATTCTATCTTCCCTCGACTGAGCTCGGGACAGGCCTGTATTCTGCCTTCTGTATTCTGCCGTTTAAATTGGGTTCGTTTTTTCATTTTTTCGCCACAGAGTACACAGAGGTGTTTTGAAGGTGCAAAAGAGCATAAGAGCATAGGCACAAACTAGGTCGTATGTGGTATGTCGTATGTAGTATGTTGCGTTACACATAGCCTTGTTTTATAAAGACTTACGTTACATAAATAGCAAAAA
>JAFGBG010000018.1 GCA_016933295.1 Sedimentisphaerales bacterium
GTGATTGAAAAGATTGCTGCTATGGCCAGCCGTGATCATGGAGATGCTCGAAAAGCAGTCGCTCTACTCGCTAAGAGTGCTTATCTAGCCGAGAAAGCCGGAACCATTATTACACAGGAATTGGTCGATAAAGCTGCTATGGAGTTAGATCAGGACCGTTATCTTGCACTTTTACGTTCAGCTCCTATTCAAATGCAATCTGCGATGGCTGCTGTTATCGAAGCAATCCGTAAAACTAAAAATTGTGTGATTGGTACTGGTGAAGCATATGACTCTTATCAAAGCTTTTGCAGGAGGGTTGGATTGCGACCACTTACTGGTCGGGCATTTGGTGATTTGATTTCCGAGCTTGATATTTACTCACTGCTTTGCAGCCGAGTGCTCTCCAGAGGCAGATATGGCCGTACTCGTGAGATATTGCTTGATTTACCGCAAGAACTAATATGCAAGATATATGATGAGATTCTTATGAACTTTGGGATAAATAGCTAATTCACTTTTATCATGTTGCTGAGACTGCCAATAATCGAATGTCGGGGACATTGAAGATGACCCCCTTTGATCCATATCTTATCTGAAATACTTTTTTCGATCATTGAGTTGAAATCCGTAAGCCAGACAAAGTCTGTTGATGGAATTTCCTGAGTTAGTTTGCACAAAGCCGCAAGCCTGCCAGGCGTGTGAGTTAAAAAAAGCAACCGAAATCCATTAAGATTGTGTTTAAATACATCCTCATAACGTTTGTATCCCATACAGTCAAAATACATTCCATAATTTGATATCTTTTGACGTATATCGGTCATATCACGTTTCGGACTTGCTATTGTTTCGGTTCCACAATCCACTTCAAGAAAGAATAGACATGATTTACTTGCAACAGAGTCATTAGTACAAATAACGGCATCAGGAGTAAATTTTGTTCCTCGTTCATTTTCATCACAAGGCAGAAAATTGGTTATAAATATGCGATCATTAGGACATTTGGGCAGGAAAGGTGAATTATAAGTCATTACATTTATCTTCATTCTCGGAAACACTTTTTCTATCTGTTCCAAGTGAATCCTGAACCAATTTAGTAACGACTGATGATCAGCATTATCAATACTCACGCTGCCAACCTTTTCATATGTTATCTTTTCATCAAGGATTTCCTTTTCTTTTAGAACCTTAAGTCCACACTCAGTCAATCCCAAAGAATTCTCGGGCCTACCGCGACCTCGGCCAAATTCGCGTTTTATTGCTTGTATCAACCCTTCTTTTTCGAGGGCACGCAATCGCCGCCATATGACCTGTTTGTTTTTTTGGAAAAAAACCGTGATTTGAGATGGTGTCATATTTCTGAAATCAGCAATAGCTGTAAGAATATCTATGTCATTACTACTCATCATAAACATTATAAATCTCCTATTTTTGTGTATTGTATTAACTTAAAAGCGGTAGAAAGAACCACAAAATTTCAGAAAACGACAAAGGCTCTTTAATTCTAAAATTATTTTTCACTTGGTCTTGTCAAGATATTGCAAAAACTGGTGAGAAGTGAAATTGGCCAGTAAATAGTACCGCTCTAAATAAAAGAAAATAAGATGACTTTATCAGTTTATAAAGCTTCAATAAGGCTTAGTATGCAGATAGAAAATGAGACTCAAAATGAAACTAGCTGGCCTGATCATCCTAAAGAGTTTCCTTTAATTATGACACCAACTGAAGCTGCTCAGTTTCTACGCTTAGATCAAACTGGTCACACTCCTAAATCCGCCTGTAGAACCCTAAACTATTGGCGGGACCGAGGAGAGCTAAAAGCCACGAAGTATGCCAGGCGTGTATGGTTTCTTAAAAACGAATTAGAATTGTTTTTGAAGGTAAAAACTAAGGAATAAATCCGTTTGTCTTTTTTTCTTGCGCCAGACTATTTCCGAGGGTATAATCAAATTGTCAGTTGCTACTGGCAACTTTTATACCTGAAAGGAGTTGCCAATGAGTAGCAATAAAGTAACCGTCAGCCGGAAATGGCTGGGGCCAGTACCCGTTAAAAACGGAAACAAAGTTCCCAAAGAACTCTGGCCAAAGGAAAGACGTTTTTGCTGGATAGTTCGCTGGCACGAAACGAATGGCCGCAAACGCGGTAAGCTCTTTGAAAAGAAAAGAGAGGCTGAGAAATTTGCTCTGAAATTGCAGGAATCTGTCAATGCCAGCAAGCAGGACGAGCCTCAGAAGATTAAACTGAAATATTTCATTAGCGAACATAAAAAGTTGATGAAAAATCAGGTTAGTGAGGCTACCCTGGTTGATCAAATCCGTGTGTTGAGATTTCTTGTGGATTTCTTGGGTTCCGAAAGATTATTGGTGAAAATTTCCTCGCGTGATGCTGAAGCGTTTATTGCTCACAGATTGCAGCAGAAACTAAGCCTTGCCACTGTTAATAAAGATATCAGAACTTTGAAGCGGATTTTCAATCTGGCAATCGAGCCCCGTGGCTATATAAGGGAGGACAGCAATCCGTTTGCAAAGATAAAGCAAAGGAAGTTGACACCTAAAACTATCCGTTATCTGAGCACCAAGGAATATCATGCCTTGATCGAAAACAATGACAAACTCTGGTGGAAAGCATTTATTTCAGTGGCATATTGCTGCGGTTTACGGAAAGGTGAAATCCTGAATCTGACATGGAATGATATTGACTTCATCAATCAACTGATTCATGTCAGGGCTAAAGAAAGAAGCAAGGACAATTTAGCCTGGGAATCTAAAACGCATGAAAACAGATCTGTCCCCATGCCGGAGCAGACTGCTCAACACCTTGCAAATCTTCAGGCCGAAGCACAGGAAGGTTTTCCTTATGTTTTCATATCACCGGAAAGATTCGAAATAATTACACTTCTTCAGAAAAAGGCGAAATGGTCGAATTTGAAGGCGATCAAAAACAACTTGAATCGGGATTTCGATGTGGTCAGAAGAAGAGCAGGAGTTTCTAAATGTACCCTGCATGATTTGAGGCGGTCTGCGATCACTAACTGGGCCCAGGCCTTGCCGATCCAGGCAGTCCAGCAATTCGCCGGTCATTCAAACATCACGACCACTAAGAAATATTACCTTGCTGTAAGGAAAGAAGACGTCGAAAAAGCAGGGACATTCATCAACAAATTACTGACACAGAGCAAATGAGCTGGACACAAATTGGACACAAAATGGACACAAACCCCGTTTTTTACCCAAAATGCAAAAAGCCAAAAACTCGTAAGTCTTTGGCTTTTCAGTATTTATGTTAATGGGCAGGGGCGGATTTGAACCGCCGACACACGGATTTTCAGTCCGTTGCTCTACCAACTGAGCTACCTGCCCTTACCAATCAGGCTCAAACATTATAAAAAAGATTATAAAAAAAGCCAGCAATATTCCAAGAAAATTTGTCTGGTGTTATCAGAGTGTTTTTTGGAAAATCAAGGCTGTAGCAGGCTTAAATAATCCTGTTGACCGTCTGTTTAAGCGGCAGAATCAATTTGTCGCCTGATGGGCCGGTAAAAGCGGCATTTTTGTAAAGTTTTAATCGGTCGGATGCAGCAATCCCTGGCAGGAGGCTATCGCCCGGGATAAACCGTAGGTTATGGCCGAGATTTTGTTAATCTCATCGGCAGTCATTTTTTTGTCGGATGAGCGATAGACCAGCATAAAACCCGATAGCGAGCAGGAGCAATCCAAAGGAACCGTAACGGCCGAGATTTTACTAAGCTCGACCAGGTTACCCTGCAGGCCCATTGCGAACATATCTTCGAGAGTGCATACCTTATTCGATGCACATATATTTTCTATCAATTCGGGACTGAAATAATTGCCGAAGCGCTCTTGGCCATACTCTACGGCATAACCACTCTCGAGGGAATGCTGCTCGAAAGTTTCTGTTTGAGACAAAAAGAATGTTACGTCGGCACTGTCAACCTGCTCTTTTATTAATTCTGCCGCGGTGTATAAAAGATGGTTCAGATCGGTTGCTCCGATGATTGATTCGTAAAAATTCGCAACGAAACTAACGGTTTTAAGTCTTTTCACGAAGTCTCTCTGGGCCGCAATAAGGTCGTTGCAGAGTATGTCTATTTGTTGAGCCTGTTTTTTGCGTTCTTTATTCAGCTTCTTTATAAGCAGACGCAACCTTTTATTTTTATTTTCGTCTTGCACGGTTCCTCGCTCATATTGACAGGTAGCTATAATTTAAAGCTCTTTTCAGCATTAAATTTTCGGCTTAAATGATGAGTGGCTTTAGGAATAACGAGCTATTAAGGCGACGGTTCCTATGCGGCCCTATAAACAGCCCGTTATTAGTTATACGGCTATTGACTTTACTTAGGCATAACAGAAAGATTCCGGCCGGAGCATTCTGTTTCATTTTATTTTCGGACTTGTGGTTTGTTTGTGGTGCTTATATAAGGTCAGATTCGGAAATGGAATATTCCCATAGAAAAATGAAAAACCGTTCAAAGTGATCGGGTGGAACTGCCTTGTTTACTTTCAAAGTGCTGCCGGTGAACTGGATATTTTGTGTCGTTTTCCCGGGAATATATTCCGGATCCGACTAATTTTCATCTTTTTTGTAAATTACAACTTCTTTCATTGAATCCGCGAATGCTTTTAGCGGCTTTTTCATTACATTAAGAGACGGATCTATAATATTAATGTCGCCGCAGGTTGCCTTCCATATATCGAACAAAGTAATTGTTTTTGCCCTCAACCTTATACCGCCGATTCTCCCGCGTTTGCATTCGACTATGCCGTATTTACTAAGTGTCTGGACGACTTTTTGAAGGTATCCGACCGAGAAGTCCAGAGTTTTTGCGATTTCTCCGGCCTGGAGAAATTCGGATGTGTTTCTGTTTTTTAGAAAAAGAATTGTCTGAACCGACATTCCGAAGTCCTGATTTATTCTCACGATTGTCTCCTCCTTAGCATTATGCGGCCAATATAATTTACTCTACCTAAGCAACTTTTCCCCCACAGGTTTTGTTTGTCAGGTATTCTGACCTGCTAACCATTACTTCGTAATAAAGCCACTGATTGATTTACCGTCATATAATGACGTTATTTTGACTAATGAAAAATACATAAGTTATCCTGAAAATGCAAGGTATTTCCGTACAAAAGGGAAATTATTCTTTACTTAGTTACTGATTTGGGCCGCTGCAAGAATCTTTTTGCAGGTGCAATGGTTTCCTAAGTGACATAGGGCGAGTTTTGAAACTAAAAAGCCGGAAGGAAAGGATTCGAGCTCTATTTCGCCGTAGCCGAGTGTTATATGCGGCGAAAAGTTCTCGTAGCTTGATTGTTTGGGATAGTTTTTAATCCAGAGTAGAGTGGAATTGCCGACGGCTTCATCGCCAAGAATCATATCGGAAGAAACATTATAGGTGAAGTAAACTGATAGCTCTTCCATAACTTGTTCGTGAAGTAATAGGATAGATTCGGTCTTTTCTATTTGAAGGACCGATACTTTTTCCCCGGATGTATTAACGTTGGTTTGGACGCTGATTATGCGCAAAGGCTCAAAAGAATGTTTTTCGATGATGTTTCGGAGGAGAAGCTCGATATCGGCGATAAATTTCTCTTCAATGCAGCCCATAGCTAAAGAAATGTGCGGCAGACAGTTCTTCTTATCCAAAATAATTTTATCCGGGTATTGTTTCAGTAATTTCCTGTTCGCTTCGATAGCCGTATTCATCATTTCGTTCGAAGGTAACAAAACAACGTCAACGGCTATCTGTGCCATAAAAATCAATCCTTAAATATAACGAGTAGGTTTTGAAACCGGCGTTTTGTAAAAAATATTTCAAAAAAAACCGGGATTCATTATCAACCTTGATATCTCGGATAAATATTTTCCAAATGCGGTTTTTTCACCTTTATTCACAGTAACTTACGGCAGAATACAATCTATTTTGAGCTTGGGCAAGCATAAAAGCACAGATGCTTTTTCAGAATAATATTTCATGCGGTTGCGAACAGATTCGTGACCGGAGCGTACACTATTATAACACCTAACCTCCTTCAAAAAATAAAAGGGCATCTCTATAAGGATTCCCTTTTATTTTTATTTTTGGCCGTTGTTTATGTTGAAGGTGTGATGGTTTACTGGCATGGCAGGCAAACTTTTACATTTGTCCCGAGGCCGGGTTCACTTTCGATTTTAAGCAGGCCGTTGTTCAATTGTACAAGCCTGGCCGTATATGCAAGCCCCATTCCTCGTTTTCTGCCGGCCGGCCTTGCCGAGAAGAACGGCTGGGTTGCCTTTTGTAAAGTTTGTGCGTCCATCCCGACGCCGTTGTCTCTGATTGACAGTTGAATCATATTTCCCGCAGGTTCTGATTCGGCGGTGATTTCAATCGGCCCGACATTTCCGCCGTAAGATTCCGCCGCATTGGTAATTATATTTGCAATTGCCGATACTATTTGTGCCGAATCAACGAAAACAGTTTCTAAACCTTCGGCGATTTTAATTTGAATATCCATTTCTTCGATTTTTGTTTTTCGGCCGGCTAATTGTATGGATTCATCGATTAACTGGGCGATTTTTGTCTGGGTTGGCCTGGGTAGCGGTGGCTCGGCAAAAATCATCAGGTCCTCGATAATCTCGGAAGCCTCGTTGGCGTTTTCGTGAATTTGTTCTAAAATCTGCTTTTTTTCCAGGTTACTCTCGGCTTCCGATAGCAATTGTGCTCTACCGGATATAACCGCAAGGGGATTATTTAATTCGTGTGCCGCACCAGCCGCCATTTCCGCCAAAGCTTTTATGGAAATATCCGCCGGGATGGAACGGCTCGGCTCGTTTTTTGTCTTCGGCGGTTCGGGTGCTTTGAAAATCTCTTTTGGAGAGGAAATAAGATTCGCAAAACGCTCCGAATATTGCTGCTGTCTTTGAATCGATATAAGCATTCCTAATACAGTCCCGGCAATCGATGCGGACTTCCCGAAACTTTCTTCGAATAATTCCATATCGCCGGGATAATGAAGCTCGAAAGCAATTGCCCCGATTGCTCTGCCTCCATAAAGCAGCGGCAGCAGTTTGGTCTGGTTTTCATCGAAGCTTATATCCAGTTGCTCGAACATCCAGTCGAGATAATCGTGCGCGTTTACGATAGCAAAGTTGTTTGAGATTGGCTCGGGAATTACGGATATTTCGACTGGCGCGTTTATGGAGATGATCTCGCATTGCGCGAGGTTTTCTACGGTTACTGCCTCAAGCACCTGTGAACCGGCCGTGGGTTCCCAAAACAGACAAATCCGTCCGGTTTGGTAAAATCTTTGCCAGCGGATTGCCAGGTTCACTGCTGTGTCCAAAACAGTTGTGGCGGAATTTACGCCGAGAAGGAGGTCTTTTATAAAGTTAAGATGGCTTGATGCGCTTTGCAGGCGGCGGTTTTCGTTGGTCAGTTCGGTTTCTCGCCGGGCAAACTGAGCGGTTGTTTCATGAAGAATTTCGCTGTACTTTTTCTGGTCCCCCGGAAGTTCCAGTCCCAGGATTTGGGATTTTTTTTCGACTGTTTTGCATAGTTGTTGACGCAGATGGTCCAGTTGTTCGGAAGTTATCGAAAGTTCACGGGCTATCGGCTCTGTCGGTTCGGGCGAACCGAAACTGCCGGACCAGCCGAGGCCGATTTGACGCGCTATCGAGTCGGCCAGTTGGACGACCGAAGCTATTCTTGCCTGCGGCATGTCGTGGGAGATTGTCACAGTCGGACTATGGTGCAGCCAGACGGCGGTCTCAATCAAATTCGGAAATCTCCACTTTTGAGCCAGGCGTTTACCGATTATTGTATGGTCGGTCCCGAGGTTTTCTCGTTCGGTCTCGTACGTGTCCTTCCCAGCGGCTCGGGCCTGGTCGAGAATGCGGGCGTAACTTTTCGGCATTGTCTCATCAAGCGCCAGTTTTCCGATATCGTGCAGCAAGCCGGCGTAATATGCTAATTGCGGGTCCATTCGAGGCGAAGCCGTCTCGGCGATCTCTTTGGCGCAATTTGCTACTGCAATGCTGTGAAGAAGCAGTCCTTTTTTGCGAGAGATGATATCGGCATTAGTGTCGTTGTCTTCGCCGAAGTCCTGAGAAACCTTTATGGACAGGATTGAATTGCGAACTTCATGCGCGGGCAGTTTGTCGAGCGCTTTAACGAGCGAAAATCTCCCATCAGGAAGAATGATATTATGTTGACCGATAAGAGAAAGAATTCTCGAAGTGAGGGCCGGGTCCGATTCTATAATATCAATCAGGACCGAAAGTTGG
Source organism: Sedimentisphaerales bacterium (assembly GCA_016933295.1). GTDB lineage: Bacteria > Planctomycetota > Phycisphaerae > Sedimentisphaerales > Anaerobacaceae > JAFGPS01. The sequence continues at coordinate 8,261 of JAFGBG010000018.1, forward strand.
ACCTGACTTTGTGAGAGTTTGGGTATAAGTTTTGCCGCAATGCAGGCAAGAGTCGAGAGGTGGTCGAGCCGATTTATTATGAGCTCAACCTGTTGAGCTGCGGCGGTTGCATTTTCTGAATTGTGCGGCATATGTTTGTCTCAGTTTGTTGGCCCACCCGTCTCCGGATAAATACGTCACTTTCGTTTTGTTGCACACACGCGTCCTCGCTCTGGCTGGTGTGAACAATAACGAAATGGCGGTTCGGTATCGTTATTTCATCTGAAGCGCAGTTGTGATTTTTCCGGTGAGCTCGGCTATGTCGAACGGTTTCCTTATGAAATCCTCGGCACCGGATTTGAGAAGCTGAGCTATCTCCTCCTGTTTTACAACTCCGCTTACGATAATAATTTTTATGTTCTCGAACTCGGGATTTTTTTTGATTGTCTGACAGACGACATTGCCGTTGACATCCGGCAGCATGTAATCGAGCAGAATCAATTCGGGCCGAAACTGCTGAGTCACCATACCCGCCTCGTAACCGCTCGATGCCGTTTTTGTTTCGAATCTGCCGTCTTTCTCAAGAACATCCGACATAAGCTCTACGATTTCGACATCATCGTCAACGATAAGTATTTTTCTTTTATCCGACTCGATTGCATCGAGAGGAATTTTGTTGTCCCTCATGAATTTGACGAGACTCTGTCGAGGAATTCTTCTGAATCTCGAGCCCGGAACCCGAAATCCCTCCAGCCGACCGGAATCAAAGCAACGGATTATAGTTTGTTGGCTTACTTTGCAAATTTCCGCGGCTTCTCCGGTGGTAAATAAATCCTTCATCTTATCCAATCCTTTTCTTTAACCAAATCCATTTGATTTAACCCCCTGCCAAGTTACCTTTTTGGCCTAATTTAACTTGCAGGGCTTGTTTTTGTCAAGAATAAAAAAAACTAAAGATCTTAAATTTCTTTTTTATAGATGAAATTTTGGAGGAGTATCAGAGGATATGTAGCTGTTGGAATAGGATTTAGGTAAGTTTATCTTTTTTCGTCATGTCTTGAATGAATGTTCGCTATTTTAACAATGTCAATGTGAATTCTTGTCTTTATTTATAAGACCTAACAAGAACGAGTAATTTAACGACTGAACAATAATGTGCTGAAGTGTGCGATTTAATGCAGTTACAAAATCGCTGTTGTTCGGTTTACAAATAACTTTGATCTGTTTCTATGCAGGGAAAGGAATTTTTTAACAAGTTTGCTTTGTACGTTGTTTTTGCGCATACCTTTACACTCATAAATAATTATGTTTTGATTATTTATGTTGCACCGCTACGTGGATCGTTATCACCACGGCAGTATTGGAATAACTGGGACTAAGCTTCTTCCGTCTGCTCTTCGGGGCTCTGCTCGGCTACGACAATAAGATTAACTGTGGTAGTTAAATTCTCGGCGAATTTAAGCTTAATCGTGTGTGTTCCGACTTCTTTGATATGTTCGTGCAGACTGACGACTTCATTTGCGACCTGGAATCCCTGGGCCCGCAGATTGGCTGCTATTTGCTCGGCTGTGACCGAGCCGTATAAATGCCCCTGTTCGTTTGCCTTTGCGGCTATGACAGCTTCGGCTCCTTCAACGGCTTTGGCTGCTTCTTCGAGGCGTTTGTGTTCCTTTATCCGCTGTTCGGCACGTTTAGCTTTCTCTTCGGCTATGGCTCTAATGCTGTCTTCAGTAGCAAACTTCGCAAGACCCTGTGGAATCAGGTAATTTCTTGCATAACCGTTGTTGACTTCAACGACATCTCCGAACCAGCCAAGTTTTTGAATATCTTCACAAAGTAAAACTTTCATCTGTTATCCTTTCTGGTTAAACGGCACGATCTGAACAATTTGAATAAAGGACCACTTAACCAAGTAAGTTTTTATAAAATTTATGCGGTAAACGGCAGTAATGCCATATATCTCGCTCGCTTAATGGCTTTTTTGGCTTTTCTTTGACAGCCGGCGCAATTGCCGCTGCGTTTACGCGAGTATATTTTGCCGCGGTTCGTGAGTAGCTTCTGTAAAGTTCCGATGTCTTTGTAGTCAACGTATTTGATTCCTCTTCTGCAAAAGCGACATTGTGTCTGTTCGCGTACTCCTGCAAAACCCGGTTTTCTTTTATTTTCTTTTTTGTTCATATTAACCCTTATTATTAAAAATAAATTCTTGTTTTCATTTTATGACAGGCAAAGCGAAATCGCTTGTGCCGTTATTAGAACGGTATATCGTCGTCACTTCTTGGCGGATTTGAATCATAATCCGCACGCGAGTTTTGTGGAAGCTGCTGGTCGCTTCCGGGTGCTCCCGAGCCGGGCATAAACTGGCAGTTTTCAACTGTAACTCTGTGCCGGCTGCGTTTCGTGCCGTCCTGGGCGGTCCATGTATCGAATGTCAACCTGCCTTCGATAAAGACAAGCCTGCCTTTACTGAGGTATTTATTCATATTTTCCGCCTGTCGTCCGAATGCCCGACAATCAACAAAACACGTTTCTTCCCGCTGGCTGCCGTCCTGGGCCGTCCATCGTCGATTTGTCGCCAGTCCGAAATCCACCACTGCTGTTTGATTCGGCGTATATGATAACTGAGGATCGCGGGTAAGGTTTCCCATTAACAATATTTTATTGTAATTGGCCATATTTGACTTCTTTCTGTTTCAGGTTCCTGTTTATTCGCGAGGTTCCGCGTCTTGCGCGTTTTCAGATATTTCTTCCGGCTCCTGTTCTTCGTTTTCCATTTGTTCGGTTTCGTCGTAAGGCTCAGCTTCCTCCTGCTCGGAATCCCGATCAATATTTTGTTCGGATGTCTCGTTGTCGTCCATGTTTGTTTCATCCAGGCCTTCATGGATTTGTTTTTCAGCCTTTGTGGCGGGAGTTTCTTTTTCGATATCTTCGGTTGTCATTTTTTCGGCGCTAAGAATGAGAACACGCATTATTTGCTCCGAGAGTCTTACGGCTTTTTCGATTTCTGCGATTTTATCGCCGGCCACCCTGAAATAGCACAGGATATAAGTCCCTCTGCTTTTGCCTTTGATTTCGTAGGCAAGTTTCCTGTCGTCCCATTTTCTTGTCGATACTATCTCGGCCCCGGCTTTTTCCAGAATTGTTTTGATAGCATTGTTGATATCATCCCAGTTTGAAGCGGCAAGAGCTGAATCAATGAGAAACATCCCTTCGTATAATTTGTTTTTTGTCATAGTTTCCAAATGAATTACCTCCGGCTAAACGCCATTTTTCATGTCTATTTTCTTTCTACACTTTTATTCAAGATATTTACTCAGTTTAACTGTTATATTTATTCATTGCCGTCTCGATATCATGCTCGATCCAGCATAATATGGCATCCCGAGCTTTTGTAATCGCCGAATCCATCATGGCTTTTTGGTCTTCGGTCGGTCGGCCAAGAACATAATCAACCTGGTTCCGACTTAATTGCTCGATTTTGTCGCCGATACCTACTCTGCAACGCGCAAATTCATTCGTTCCGAGTTTTTCTATGATATCAGTCAGGCCGTTATGACCGCCGGCGGAGCCTCTGGCTCTGAGCCGTATCCTGCCGGGCTCGAGAGCAAGGTCGTCGGTGATTATAATCAGGTCTTTAAGGTTGAGTTTATGAAAACCAACCGCTGTTGCGACAACCTGGCCGCTGCGGTTCATATATCGCCACGGCTTTAACAATATTAACTTTTTCTCTGCGAACTCGCCCGAACCGATCCGGGCGCCGAATTTTCTCTTTTTTACGTTTATTTCAAGCATATCGGCCAGGCGATCAACGACCATAAAGCCGGTATTATGTCGAGTATTTATATACTCTTTACCGGGATTACCCAGGCCAACAACTATTTTCATGTCGCCCATAGCTTACACGCGTTCGAGCTGATTTAATTTTCTTCAGCGGCTTCTTCCTGCTCCTTGGTTTCACCGATAACCTCCGGAGTCGAAGGCATTTCTGCTTCGACTTCCTCGGTGGTTTTGGCGGCGGCGACCAGATGGCACGTCACCAGAAGCGTGTCCGGCGAACTTATAAGTTTCACACCGTTCGGCAGTTCTATGTCGCCGGCGTGTAACGCCGAGCCGACATGAACGTCTTTTATCGAGACTACGATTGTTTCGGGGATATCCGTGGCCTTACACTCGATTTCCAGGTGGTCGGTGTGCTCTTCTATAATGCCGCCTTCATGTGTGCCCTGAGCAGTACCTTTGAGTTCGATCGGGACGCTTACTTTAACCGCCTCGGTTATATCAACCCTCATCAGGTCCGCATGTATTATGTTTTTGCCGGAGAAGTCGTATTGAAGCTCCTTGACGATCATCTTTTCTTTCTTTTTGCCGATCTGTACGTCTATGAGCCGATGCCCGTGATGTAATCCCTCGGTGAAGTTGTGTTCATCCAAAGAAATAGCCACCGGCTGCTCCTTGTGACCATAGACGATCGCGGGTATTTTGCCCTGTTTACGTACTTTTTGAACAGCTTTTGTTCCTGTTTGTTCTCGGATTTCTGCTTTTAGAAGCAATGCTTTTGCCATATTTTGTATCCCGGTTAAATATTACTAAATAAGTTACTTACGGATTCGTTCCTGTGTATTCGTTTTATCGCCTCGCCCAGCATGGACGCTACGCTTAAGACTTTTACTTTCCCGATTTTTTGTCTGGCTTCTTTATTCAGTGGTATTGTATCTGTGATCACAATTTCATCGATCGGCGCCTCTGCCAGCCGTTTATATGCCTGTGGGGCGAGAACACCGTGTGTGGCACCGGCAAATATCTTCTGGGCTCCTCGTTCTTTAACGAGACTGGCGGCGGTGCAGACAGTGCCGGCGGTGGCGATAATATCGTCGCACATGAGGATATTTCTGCCCTTTACCTCTCCGATAATCTCTTTCGCTTCTACCTGGCTGCTGTTGACGCGTTTTTTATGTACGATTGCAAGCTCTCCGCCGAGATGAGCGGCGTACCTGGAGGCGATTTTCATATTGCCGACATCCGGCGAAACTACGGTCAGGTTGTTGATCTTTTTGTCCCGGAAATACTTGCCCAGTACCAGTTCCCCCGTTAGATGATCGACCGGTATGTCGAAGAATCCCTGGAGCTGATGTGCGTGCAGGTCTATCGCAAGGACTCTGTCGGCCCCGGCGGTTGTAATCAGGTTCGCCACAAGTTTTGCCGTTATGGGTACACGTCCTTCGTCTTTTCTGTCCTGACGGGCATAGCCGAAATACGGAATAACCGCCGTGATTCGCTTGGCGCTTGCTCTTCGCAGGCAGTCGAGATAAATTAAAAGCTCCATTAAATGTATGTCAACAGGCTCGCAGGTTGATTGGATAACGAAACAATCTCTGCCGCGGACGTCATCCTCGATTCTGATAACTTTTTCTCCGTCGGGGAATTTGTCGATTCGAGAACCCCCGAGAGGAATGCCCAGATATTTGCATACTTCACTGGATAGTTCTGGATTGCTGCTGCCGGAGAATATCTTTATGTTGTCATTTAGAAACATTGCTGTCAGCCTTTCCACCCAATTCGTTGACACTTTCCTGTGAAATAACCGTCCCTGCACTGACATGCGAGCCGTTTTTGAGTTCGAGCGGCGCTATCAGTATAGATCCGGAGCCGATATAGCAGTTATCGCCGATATGTGTTTGATTTACCTGTTTGCCGTCGAAATTTGCCGTTATAGAGCCGGCGCCGAAATTGACATTCCGGCCCACGGCCGCGTCGCCGATATAGCTGTGGTGTCTCGCCCGGACACCGTCGGCTAACGTGGAGTTCTTTACTTCGGTGTAAACGCCCAGAACTATATCGTCTTTTAAAACCGTGCCGTTTCTTAAAAACGCGAACGGTCCGATGCGGCAGCCCCGTCCGATCGA